>DAPR01000044.1 GCA_002502605.1 Euryarchaeota archaeon UBA258 | reverse complement strand
AAGGTCGGCTTCGCTGCCCAAATGATCAACCAAGACATGAACACCACACAAGCGGGAACAGCAACGGCTGCTGCCATGTGTATGGCTCCAGGAGTGGGCGAAATTCCATGCACCACTTGGGCTGGAGAAATGCCATTGATGGCTGCCAACGAATGGAAGAACTCTGATACTGCCGCCTACATCTACGCAATTAACAACAATACAACTCTCAACGACACAAACACAAACTGGGCCTCTGGAGACTTAGACGCTGCCATGATGGGCACCTACCATCCAGCTGATCCAGCATTCAACATCTCGTTGAAGACAGCACTTGGCCCCGTTGCCTTTGTCGGAATGGGTGAGCCTGAAATGTTGGTTGCTGATGTCATGATGGACCCAGCAAACTCAACAGTGATGCAGCGAGCAACCACCTATGGCTACGTGAGCGTTGATTCAGTAGTCGATACTACTGGTGACGGAACACCTGACACAGCCGTTCCAAATTTCTACGAAACATTCGTCCGTGACTGGGTCATGTACGCTGCAGCTGGCACCATCTTTGCCGGAGCAGGCGGTGGAGCAGACTTCAACGCAAGCAACAACGATGACATCACCAGCCGACTTCACAACCTCTTGGGTGTCGACTTCGCTGGTGCAAACGGTATCGCCCTCATGGTTGCCGGTCACTTGACCGCTACACCAACAGGGCTCATTGCTACAAACGCTGACGGCACAGGCTTCGGTCTTGCTGCCTTCCTCACCATGGAGCCTGCAGACGCTATGGCTGCATACAATCTCACCATGGAACAATATGGTGCAATCGCAACTTGGGCTGGCGGATGGGCAACCTCTGCTACCTCAGTGCAACTCGGCCTCCTCGGAAGCGTTGGTACCATGAACGCCGAACAATTCGTCAACCAAACCTTCGGTGGCATGAGCCCAGTCGGCGATCCTTACCTCACCAACTCCCTCAACATGGGCGGAGCATGGGGTACAGCACTTGTGCCCGGAAGCGAGGGTGCACCAGCCGTCGATCTTTCACAGGCACAATCCGGAAACGCCCTCTATGGCCCACTCGGCCTCACCACCTCCATTGGAGCAACCCTGTTCCTCTACGGTGAATTGAGCGGCATGACCCCTCCAATCGACTTTGCTACCATGGGCCCAGGCACGCCAATGGAATGGAACACTTCCACCGTGGCTATGCTCTATGGCGTTGATGAAAATGCAGCCGCAGCAATGCGCGCATTCATGTTTGGCGCTATCTTTGGCGACTTTGTTCCAGGATTCCTCGTGGACTCCTTTGGAACATCCCCTTACCTCAGCATGGAATTCAACAACTGGCTGCTCGGATGGCACGACCCTGTGTCTGCTTTCCTCGCAAGCGGTAACCCAATGGACATGACCGTTGGTTGGACGAGCCTTGAATCGAACGCAACCTACTATGGATCTGGTGGCATTGTTGCTTCAACTGGAACCACATACACCATCTGCACAGGTGAATCTTCAGATTGCGACAAGGGCACAACCCTCGCCATTGACGACAGCTCATTCTTCTCTTGGAAGGACCCAGCCAAGGAAATGAACACCTTCGGCTTGGTGGCAGCAGAAACACGGGCAGGTACCATTGGTGGTTTCCTCGCTGATGGCGACAACCGCGTCGACCTCTCGGGCTACGCTACTGCAGAAATCGTTTGTGAAGGAGAATCAACCCTCAAGGGCATCCCAGTCGACGACTGCACCGCCTCCCTTGATCCATTGACTCGCAGCATCCAAGCCAAGCTCTTGGACACTGACACCCTGCTTGATGCAGTGCCAGGTGCCCTCCCAGTCTACTTTGGTAGCGAAGTATCAATGAGCGTTGAACAACTCAGTGGAGCAGCCATTGCCGGAGAGTCAACCTCTCACTTCTACCTTGACACACGACCAATCACATCGATGAACGTCGCTCCAACCATTGACGATCTTCAACCGGTGTTCATGATTAAGTCGAGCGGAGAAATCTCTGATGAGGATGCTGAATCCCTGGAATCTTCAATTGTGACCAATCAGGAGATGCTTGGCTACTGGACCAACTTCGATAACATCGCAGATTACATCACCGTTCTGATTTACCTTGGAGCGGTCGTTGCACTTGTGAACGGCGTTCGTTTGATGATGACTGAAGACGAAACTGATGAAGCAATGAAGTCGGAAGCACCTGCTGCTGAAGCACCGGAAGAAGCCGGTGATGATGCAGAAGAAGCAACCGCTTGATGCATCAATAGTGCGTGAATTCAACGCCCTCAATGGCGTGGGTCACCTTGTGGCCTGCGTCGTTGACGCTGCCGATAATGGCGACACCAGTCAGCCTTTGAGCAAGCCAATCACAGATGTCTGAAGCATGTTCAGCATCGACGGCGATGATCATGCCACAGCCCATGTTGAAGGTGCGGTACATCTCACGCGTTTCAATGCCGCCAACGCTCTGTAGCCATTCAAACTCGGGGTGAGGTTGGAGCGGTGCATCAATGTGCCAACCGAGGCTGTCATGCAGGCGCAAGAGGTTCGATAGGCCACCGCCAGTCACGTGACAAATGCCGTGCAAATCAGCAATTGAAAACGCCACTTCGTCGGTGGCGCATGCATGGAGCATATCGACAACAGGGTCACAGTAAATTTTGGTTGGATTAAGGAACACTTCGCCCAAGGTGAACGGCATGCCTTCCTGTCCCTCAAAACGAAGAACGGATCGACCAATGCTGGCGACAGCAAATGGGGCCTCATCAGTGTACTGTGCCCCGGTGTGTTCCATGACCTTTCGAACCAGAGAATAGCCATTGGAGTGAATTCCAGAGGAAGGCAATCCAATCAGCACGTCACCGGATTTGAGGTTCTCACCAGTGATGGTATCTCCTTTCTTGACGTAGCCAAGAGCGGTGCCTGACAAATCGAGTTCGGTCACGATTCCCGGCAAAGAAGCGGTCTCGCCGCCGGCAAGAGTGACTCGCGCCAAGCGGCACGCTTCGGCCAAGGATGCACCAAGCGCAGCATGTGTTTCCGGATCGGGTTTAGGTACGGCCACATAATCAACAAATGCAATTGGTTCAGCACCGACACAGAGCAGATCATTGACGTTCATGGCCATGCAGTCTATGCCAACGCCACCCCACTGATTGAGGGCCGAAGCAATCTGCAGTTTGCTTCCAACACCATCTGTAGCGAGTGCGAGCAACGAATCACCAAATTCGATTAAACCACCAAAGCCACCCGGCAAATCCACGGGTGCTCCGGGTGTTCCTGGTTGGCGTGTGGAGCGCCCAAGCGAAGCGATGAGCGAGGCAACTGCCGAGCCTTCAAGGTCAATATCGACGCCAGCGCTAGCGTAATCCATGGGTTCGGCCATACCCCTTCCACAGAAAGGCGTTTGATGAATCAACCGCCTCAACATTCCGAACCTTCAGTTCAGTGCTTTTGAGAGAAATGGCAGACTCAAGTCCAGCCGGTGGTCGATTCCCGAGTGAGTTCCATCGAATTCTTCCCAATGGTGTTCGACCCCAAGAGATGTGAGCCGCTCCACCAGCAATCGAGAACCATACTGAATGTGGTATTGGTCCTTATTGCCACAATCAATCCATAATGCAGCGAGGTTCTGAAGGTTGCTAGAGCCGCTTTCAATCATGGTTAAGGGGTCAAATGCAAGCCACTTTGCCCATGCCGTTTCATCCAGACGGGCAGTGGTCGAATCAACCGGTAAGACAACACCCAGCGGGTTTGATTCCGTAGGTGCCCGAGGGTCGTATGAGGCCGCCATTGCACAAATCATCAAACTGTGAAAATCTGGGCCAGAGAGCTTTGCAGCATTGCGCACATGATCCACATAGGCTGCAGCGGAACCATACCGGGCTACATGGGTCAACGTCTCAGCGAAAGTTGGCTTGAACATCAACTCAAAGCCGACATCGCCAGAATGGCAAGCCACACCATCCCAACACTCCGGCGCCAACATAGCGTTGACAAGACCGCCATACCCGCCAGAGGATTTGCCCACAAGACCGAACCGGCCGTTCGTTGCGTAGCGTTTCTTCACTTCTGATTTGAGGTCAGTGGACAGCCATGTCGACCATTGGCCAAGGACTGGTGAGTCAACGAATTGATTTCCTCCAAGACTCGTGAATGTGTCAGGCATGACCAGGATCACCGGTTGCATCGCTCCCGAGGCAACCAGGCGCTCATGCCGTTGAGGTAGCGTTTCAGCGAACGCCTTCCACCCTGCTCGAGCCGCCCCTGATGAGGTAAATGGTGCGAGGTAGATGATGACAGGTAATGGCTGCCCGCCTTCCATGGCTGTGAGCCCTTCGGGTGCAATGTGAACCAAGACCTCACGCTCCGTTGGATCATCCAAACGGTTGGCCAACAAAGGAGAATCAAAACTCCATCGCTCGAGCAGGCCACGGGTGGGGGCAAAGGCGTGGGCGGGCATGGTTCTGCGTCGGGGTGATGACACATGGATGATGCGGTGTTGGCGCTTCGTCAGTGGACGCCTGAGTTAGGAGAAAACGGGGGACTTCGCTCATGCTATTTTGCAGTGGAAACGAAGGGGTGGCAATTGTTCAAAGATACGCTCATAAACAGTTGACGCCACAGAATGAAAGTTCGGTAGGTCAAGAACGTCCAGAGGTGCCCAAGATGTTGCAAGAATTCGATCTCCCAGCCCGCTGGACTTCCCTGATTCAAGACCACTTCGCTGAAGCCGTGCATAACCTTGCACAGATGTGGCCGGACGAGCAATCTCTTGAGGTCTCCTATCGCGTCATCGAAGGCTTTGACCACGAATTTGCACACGATATCGTGGAGCACCCCGAACTCCACTTTCACGCATCAAATCAAGCCCTTCGACAATTCCTCTTGGACGCAGGTCACAGCAACATGTACCCCTTTGTTCGCATCGTTCATCTCCCAAGCGACCAAATTCGAACCGTATCCCAACTCAGAGCAGATGACATCAGTCACATGCTTGCCATCGATGCCGTAGCTACAAAAATCACAGGTGTACGACCACGAATTTATGCTGCGACTTTCGAATGCGTAGGATGTGGCCATACCATGGTCATCAACCAGCCAAATGAACAAGAACTGATCGAGCCCATCGAATGCCAACAAATCGACGGTGGATGCGGTCGGGCAAAGCGGCAAACTCGCTTTGAATTGAAGCAGCAAGATTCAATCCTCATCAATTCCCAATTCGTCGAATTACAGGAACTGCCTGAGCAAATGAAGGGTGGAATTCAGCCTGAACGAATCCTGTGCATTGTAGAACACGATCTTGCTGGCAAACTCAATCCAGGGGACCGTGTGAAAGCCAACGGCGTGTTGTTCATCCGCTCTCAACGGAAAGGTGGTAAAGACACCCCTGTGTTCGATATCTTTCTGAGGATTCATTCTCTTGAGCGACAAAATATACCGCTGGAGGAAATCGTCATCACCGAAGATGAAGAATTAGAAATCAAGGAACTCTCTCGGAGATCTGACATTTACGATGTGTTCACAAACAGCATTGCTCCTTCGATTTTTGGCATGACAGAGGTCAAGCGTTCGCTCATGCTTCAGTTGTTTGGCGGCGTGGCTCGCTTGAACACCGATGGTACACGCAATCGTGGCGATCTTCACATTTTGCTTATGGGCGATCCCGGTGTTGCAAAGTCCCAGTTGCTCAATTACATGGCCGATATTTCTCCACGTGGACGGTTCACCTCCGGTCAATCGGCTTCTGCTGCTGGTCTGACCGCAGCAGCAGTACAAGATGCAGCAGCAGATGGGCGGTGGACATTGGAAGCAGGCGCGCTTGTTCTTGCAGACCTGGGCCTCGCAGCCATCGACGAATTCGACAAGATGAATGAGGGCGATCGTTCAAGCATGCACGAAGCTATGGAGCAACAGAAAATCTCGATTTCAAAGGCGGGCATTAACGCCAGCCTCCGAACTCGATGCGCTGTTTTGGCAGCAGCCAACCCGAAGAGCGGCCGGTTTGAACCGGTCTCAGAAACCCCGTTTACGGCACAAATTAATCTCGCCCCCCCGCTCGTTTCTCGCTTCGATATCATTTGGTTGCTCACCGATGACCCCGAAATGGAAAAAGACGCTAAGATTGCTAAGCACATTATTGACAATCGTTTACTTGGCGTGAGTGAGTTGCTCGTCAATGAAGGATCAGCCCCCGATCCAACAAAAACATCGGCTGAATCCGGTGTTAAGAAAACAAAAGAGCATGGAGAAGTACTGTCCCGTGATTTAATCCGGAAGTACATCGCTTATGCTAAGCGCAGCATCCATCCGTCATTGGAATCCGAAGCAAGGGACAAAATCGTCAACTTCTATGTCGAAACAAGGAAACAAATTGGCGACTTTAGCGACACTGTTGCCATCACCGCCCGTTCACTCGAAGCACTTGCTCGCTTGGCTGAAGCAAGTGCACGTATACGCTTGTCCCAAGTAGCCACAACAGATGATGCTGACCGTGCTATTCGAATCACAAAGCTGTGGCGAATGGAATTAATGGGTGGCAACTACGATGAGACCGCTCTGCACACAGGACAGAAAGGTTCAGCTCGAAACCGTCAAAGGGTAATGCTCGATATTGTATCCACCCTCGCTGTTGCCAATGGAGGCGTAGCACAACATAACGATGTGCTCAATGAAGCAGAACGCCATAAAATTGACCGAGGTGCTGCGGAAGATATTCTTGATAAATTCCATCAAGATGGTAAGTTGTACAGGCCAGGCGGCTACGACACCCACGGAATGGCATGATGTCCGAGGGGTTCAATCTTGAAGGATGAACGCGTGGGTGGCATCATGGCGGAACCTCAGACGACCGAGCCCGTTGGCGATGTCGACGACGCAGCGTCACTTTCACCCGAGCAACTCGGGTTCATGTGTGGGATCGAGGTTCACCAGCAATTAGCTACAGGCAAACTGCATTCTCGCCAGCCCGGGGTGCTGTATGATGTGACCATTGATACGGTGCCAAAAGATTGGAAGAGGTTCTCAAGGAAGCTACGCCCAGCCCGAGGCGAAGGCGGCGCTATTGACATCGCAGCACGCTTTGAAAGCCGTCGAAATCGCTCGTTTGTTTATGTTCAAAGCCCAAATGCAGGGTTGATTGAACTCGACGATCAACCTCCGCTCGACCATGATGATGAGGCGATACAAATCGCACTTACCGTTTCAGCCCTTCTTGAGGCAAAACCAGTATCGCTTTTGCAAACCATGCGTAAGACCGTTGTGGATGGTTCAAACACCAGTGGGTTCCAACGCACATCGCTGATTGCCACCGATGGAACACTGTCCACCGAAGGAGGTCCTGTCGGAATCGACGTTCTCTGCCTTGAAGAGGACAGCGCACGGAAATTGGACACACTGACCACGCCCAACGGTGAACAAGTCATCTACAACCTTGACCGTCTTGGCTTGCCCCTCATAGAGATCGCAACAGCCCCAGACGTCACCTCTCCCGAGCATGCCAAGATCACATCGATGGCCCTTGGCAGGGTGCTGCGGCAAACACGACGCGTACGCCGTGGTCTTGGAAGCATACGTCAAGACCTCAATGTATCATTGGCGTGTGGCGACCGTGTCGAAATCAAAGGGTGCCAAGACCTCAACTGGATTCCACGCATCATTCGTTTGGAGATGTCCCGCCAACTCCATTTCTATCGCTTGACCAACGATTTACGAAGCATGCTCGACCTTCCTATGCTGCCCCCAGATCGAAGAAGTGACGATGATTCCCTTGAATCGGAAGTCGCAGTCGCGGTGGCAAGCCATCTTCCACTTCGCTTGGTTGATGTCTCGGAATGCTTCACTTCTTGTGAATCGAAAATGGTCCAAACTGGGCTTGAAAAAGAGCACACTATGCTGTGTTTACCGCTTGCTGGACTTGCTGGGAAAATTGGTCAAAAATCAATGGACAAAGAAGGCTCCCAAATGCCTCGTTTGGGTCGGGAGTTAGCGGGCGCAGCAAAACTTGCTGGCGTCAAAGGCGTGTTTCACTCTGATGAATTACCGGCCTATGGGATTGAGCAAGAGCACGTTGATTTGGTTCGACAAAACCTCGCACTTGAGCCAACAGACGGGTTCATCCTCTGCTTAGCCCCACAGTGGCAAGCCGAACTTGCCCTGGAAAGCGTGCTTCACCGAGCCCGTGCAGCATGGCATCGAATTCCACAAGAAGTTCGAAACGTCGTGGTCAAAAAAGGTGCACCAGAAGACGGCACGACAGCGCCAATGCGCCCACTTCCCGGCGGAGCCCGCATGTACCCGGAAACGGATGTGCCATCCATCGCTATCGATGCCGAGCGTTGGAGTTCAACCCTTGAATCCCTTCCAATGAGCGATGATGAACGCTCGCAACGGATGCAATCGTATGATGTTTCAGCGGATCAAGCCAAGCAACTTGTGGCACGCGAACTTGATGATGTCTTCGTCCTTCACGGGCAAGATCTTCCGCACAAGGGATGGGCCAGCGTTGTTTTGGAAAACGATGAGGCAGATCCTATGTTGTGCGCGAAGGTCCTCAAAGTCAAGGAACAAGGGGACATCACTCGAGAATCGATGAACGAAATCATCCTTGCATTCGCTGGAAGTCAGCCAACCTTGGATGAAATAGCAGCCTATGGGGAGGCTCATGGGCACAAACCTGCCGATGCGGGGGATCTCGCCGGGACCATTCAGGCCATCGTTTTAGAACGTGAAGCGTTCGTTAAAGAACGAGGTATGGGGGCAATGGGCCCTCTCATGGGCGTCGTCATGCAGGCTGTCGGAGCAGCAGATGGAAAGATGGTCAGCGCTCTATTACGCGAAGCGATTCAAAAAACGATGGAGTGAGTTTTCGTGGACCGTCGTCCTCTCCTCCTTGTTGCGCTCGTCGTGTTGATGCTTCCCTCGTTTGAAGCGACAGCCCAACAATCAGCATTCGATGATGAATTCAATCTTGGATGGGAGCATAATTTCGGTGATGTATACATCACCACGGCCCCTCTTTTTCACGACGACGCCATGTTTGTCCGCACCTCCGCTTCATGGGGGGGCAATGACGGCCCCTCAGTGTCTTCTTTCAACCTCGAAGGAGATCTTCTATGGTCCTTTGGAAACCCGAACTCAACGCGTCATGATATGGCACCTCTCATGGTTGTCGATGCGGGAAATGGCGCCTGCGGTTCATGGCCTAACATGCTCATTATCGGCTGGTCAGATGGGCTGATTGAAGCGAGGGAGCCTGCCGATGGTAGCGTGTTATGGACGCACCAATCAAAAGCGATCACTTGGGGCATCAGTGGCTCGATGGAGCATGAGAATGATCGAATCGTGGTGCCGACCCGTTCAGGCGTGGTCGCCCTTTGTGCATCCAACGGCGCTGTTGAAATGGAAGCCAGCACAGGATTAGGATGGCGAAATGGAGTTTCAGTCGTCGAGGGTGAATACCTTCTCGGCGATGAGGACGGTGTGCTTTGGGCCGTTTCTCACAGCGGCGAAGTCCGTTCATTGGACCTCCAGAATGGGAAAATTCGACACGCTCCGCTCTTGACCCCTTCTGGCCTTTTTGTTCAAAGCCAAGGCGCCAATGGCGGCACGGTGAGCATCGTTAACACGACCACCCTAACAGTCTCAGCACGTCTTCCCATCGGCCCATCGCCTGCCATTCCTATTGCGGTTGGAAGCACTGTTGTTTCCGCAGATTCTGAGGCCATACGGCTGTTTGATTGTGCGATTGAATGCTACCAAACTGACCGGGCACCTTTCCGATCAAACGGTGAAATCGGTGCTGTCCATCACGGGCAATTCATGCTCCCATACAACGATGAAACAATTGGCTGGGGACTCATTCGAATTGCTTCAAATGGATCATTGGTTCTAACGACTGTAAACACCGGCGCTGACGGGTATGGCACATCATCACCCGGTTATTACGGTACGAGTGAAGGGGAATATCTAGCGTTTGGAAGCGACGATGGCGTTGTTTTTGTCTTCACATCCGCATCAAAAGACGCTCAACCAATTGCAGGTGACGAACGGCTTGAATTTGATTGGATGGCCCAGGGAATCGTATTCCTCTTGTTCCTCTCTCTTGGTGGCGCAGCCATTCAGTTGCTGAGAAAAAACCATGCTTCAATGGTCAAATTTTTCAGCCTCTATGCCGTTTTAATTGGGCTTCTCATCGTTGACGGAGTTGCCTTACAATGGGCCGAAATGGTCGAAGATTTGTCCACTCCACCGAGCGATGATGATGGGCCATGGGATCCAGCATGGGATGAGTCGTGGCGAGGAACACAAATTGTATCGTTCACCATCGACGGTGAGGTTCGCAGTGCGGGGGGGTTCGAAGGCTATGACACCGCCCTCGAACTCACACTTGCCGCTTGCGAGCAACTTGGAATCGAAATCACCTCGGAACCAACGGGCCTAGGTGAATACGTCGTTGCTTTTGACGGCGAGGAAGGGGAGGGCTGGGAATATTCTGTGGATGGACGGGAACCGGGCGTTTCCTCCGAATCAAAACCCCTCGATGCATCATCGAGAGTGCATTGGTATCCGGCGGAAGCGAGGTAAGCCTCAAATCTTGGTAGCCGGTGGCTCTCATCATGTTCCAAGCCCTTGGCACCCACGGTCCCGAGCTTTCACCAACAATGGGATTGGTTTTGGACCTCATTTTGCTTTCCACGGCCTTTTTGCTTCTTTCAGCACCTAAGCGTCGTTCAATCCACGATGTGATGTTGATGGCTACACTTGTCCTGAGCGTTTCTCTGCTTCGGGTCGTGATGCAACCATTGCCGAACATTCAACCAGTAACGGTCGCTTGTTTGCTCGTCGGAGCGCAACTGGGCGCTCGTAGAGGCGCTGCCTTCGCCGTGATGGTTGCGATGCTTTCGAATTTCATCATGGGCGATGGATGGTGGACCATCTTCCAAGCCATAGGCTGGGCATCGGTCGCTGTTGTAGGGGCCAATGCCACCCTCGTTCTCGATGGCGTTTACAATCTCCGTCGCACCTGTATTGCGGCCATTGGGACAGCGTTCATGTTCGATTTCATTGTCTCTCTGTCCATCATTGACGGAACGTTTGGCGTCGTTGACTTCATGCTTTACCTGCTCAACGGAATTCCATTCGACGTTCTTCATGCCGTTGGAAACATCGCATTTGCTGTCTGGTTTGGAGCCTGGTTCGCCTCAATCTTAGAGGAGCAGCCGACGCGTGAAACGCTCGATACAACGGTGATGGAAGGCTATGGCATCGACGCCTGATGAACCGACGATGGCCCTCATCGTTCGACACGATCTGCGCCTTTCAACCGGTAAAATAGCGGTACAATGCGCTCATGCAGCCGTAGCATGCACGGTTGCGGCCAAAAAATCCCATGCCCGTTTGACGGAACGCTGGCGTCAATCCGGTGCGAGAAAAATATGCCTGAAAATTGATAATTTGAATGAACTTCAACGTCTTGCAGGTCAAGCACAATCAGCAGGCTTGGTGACACATTTGGTCAAAGACGCAGGCCACACGGAAGTGGAACCAGGGACAATCACAGTGCTCGGCATTGGCCCGGGTCCACGCCGCTCAATCGATGCACTCGTCGGAGAATTGAAACCATATTGATGCCTCAGAGGACCATGGGTCTTCGCGCATTCATTCACCGAATGACCGCACCTAAGCCGGAGGGGGCGCCTCCTACAGGGGAATTGAAGATGGTCTTCATCGTCAATCATGGTCTCAAAATGGGCAAAGGGAAAATCGCTGCACAAGTTGGTCATGGAGCGGTGAAGGCCACCCTCGATGCAGCAAACCGTCACCCATTGCTTGTTGAATCTTGGTTGGCAAGTGGGCAGAAAAAAATCTGCGTCAAGGGAGACGATGCCGCACATCTTGAAACCCTCGAGCGTGAAGCACAACGGCTGAAGATCCCTACCGCCCGGATTCATGATGCAGGCCACACCCAAATTCCCAGTGGTTCATTGACGGTCGTCGCCCTCGGTCCTGCAGACCCTTCGCAATTGGAACCCATCACCGGTCCACTCAAATTGCTCTGAAGTTCCAGCCCTTTGATGAGGGGGTGCGCCTTCGGGCAATCATGCGCCACTACTCAACAGACCGCATTGATTTGCGCTCCGATACGGTGACACAACCCACGCCGGAAATGCGACACGCCATGCATCATGCTGCAGTCGGCGACGATGTTCTTGGCGATGATCCGACCGTTCGAGAACTTGAGCAACGCCTTTCCGCAATGTGTGGAAAAGAAGCCGCGCTCTTCGTGCCTTCGGGCACGATGGCGAACGCCATTGCCCTGCGATGTCATACCTCACCCGGGGATGAAATTATCACGGCCAAAAACAGCCACATCTACATCTACGAAGGCGGAGGTTATGCTGCATTATGTGGTGCTTCAATCGCCCTCGTCGACGTTCATGGCGGACTGATGCGTCCTGATGACGTTCAACTTGCGATTCGAAAACAAGCAGGCTCCCTTTCGCATTATCCCGATGGTACCCTGGTGTGTGTTGAAAACACCTCTAACCGGGGTGGCGGGGCGTGTTATCCCCAGCGCACACTTGACGAAATTGCCGCAGTGGCAAAGGCCAACAATTGCGCTATCCACATGGATGGAGCAAGGGTATTCAACGCCGCAGTTGCAACAAAAACACCACTCGATCGCATGGTACGGGACTACGATTCAATCTCCATCTGCCTCTCTAAAGGATTAGGTGCTCCGATTGGCTCTGTCTTGGTGGGCTCTGCTTCATTCATAGCCCAGGCCCATCGCTGGCGTAAAATGTTTGGAGGCGGCATGAGGCAAGCTGGAATGATTGCAGCCGCAGGACTCCATGCGCTCGATCATCATGTAGAACGGATGGCTGAGGATCACGAGCGAGCGATTCGTATGGCAAACGCCATCGATGCCATCGAAGGGTTCAGCGTTGACTTAGATACTGTTGAAACAAATATGGTTTACTTTGACTCCACTCAACCTGCGCTCCAAATCATGGACCTGTTGTCTGACCATTCCATCGATGTCCTCGACATTGGCCCAAACAGTTGTAGAATTGTTGTGCATTTACACGTGACTGACGAGGATGTTGATCAAGTGATTGCGGCTTTCAATCAACTCTCCGTTGTTTAAATCCCCTCGAGGGTTTTCCTCTCATGGCAGGGGCGGAATGTGAAGTCTGTGGGCGCCTCAAGCCACAAACGCCATGCGCATTGTGCGTGTCTCTGAATCGAAAGCCACTGAGGGATGAGTGGGATTATGAAATCCCCCAACTCCTTCACGATGAAGTTGCGGCCTTTTTGGGCGGGCCCCACCGCAACGCAAAACAGCGATGGAATTTGATTCAATCAAAGTACGAACAATCTGAAGAAGTCAACTGGGCGAAAATGGCAGAAGATACCGATCCTGTGATCGAAGCACCAACGACCGATGCTGAACTGCGCCGAATCGCCGCCGATATCGAACAAGGCGTGAAAATTTCTGCCGAAGGCCGAATCGTTCTTCACCGCGGTTTTTTGATGCACGACGGCCTTCACTTCTCCTTTCAAGACGACCGGATCAGCATGAACGGCCGAAGGCTACCTCACTCTGTACCAACAGTCTCAATCCTACGAATTCTCGCTTCAAAACAAGCCAGGAAGGGTTGGAATCTCAGCAAATTGATGATCCTTCTTGGCTGCACAATTCATTCCTCCAATGGCGATGAAACGCTGCGGCCACCAAGAGCCGGCGGGGGCCGAGGGGATCGTTTGCGGTACCGACGGTTGATGCGTAGGATTCAACAACCGAATCATGCAGCCGTGCAGAACGTTTTGAGTTGGGTCGGTTGGATGGCTGAGGAACACCTGCCCCCGCCAGAACATTACATCATTCATCCACTTGCTGCGTGGGCGCGAGACATCAAACACCGCTTGAGCACACGCTCTGATTTCCACGTCCACATCACAGAGGCTTTCCTCAATCATCCCGATGGCCTTGACCAATTGGATTCCTATCCTTGGTTGAAACGTTGGAATTCATACCGTGGCACCCGTCAACAAAATGCACCATACAAGTGGCCGTTAAAGGTTGTCAGGGGGAAACTCAAGATGCGAGTTCGGACTAAAAGAGGGACAACGATGCACACCAATGTGCCAGACGATCCCAAAACATGGGCTCTTCTTCTCTCAATGAGCCTCTCCCCATTGACCTCACATGTAGGTGAGACGTTGTTTTCAATTCAACGGAACTGGACCTCGGTGGAAGATTCAACAACCAAAATTTCTGCTCCGCTTCAACGCTCGATTATATTGCTCAATGACATCATTGATGGTGCAAAGGGTCGCGTTTTTGTCCATGATAAATACATCCTTGTCGTAGGGCGTTTGGGCCATTTTTACGAGGTTCAGATTGGCCCCGGCGCACACGGTGCGCCCTTTATGATTCGGTTGGTGGATTCCCTCAAGCCCCGGAGAACGACCTCCATCTGCATTCATTCAGGTACATTTCATTCACATGTGCCTCTGGGCGATACTCTTGCAACGGTGGTCCTCACGTTGCTTGATGATGTTGGAGCATCAAAGGAGGTCGACTCCCTGTTGAACCAAATTGCACATCACTCACCTCTCGGTTTCCCAGGACTTCTTGATAAGGATCATCTTGCATTGCTTGACAGTCAATCTGTGGAACAGATCCAAGCCATCCTCAAGCGGGGACGATTAGGGATGGTCGCCCCGTATTGGATGGAAGCCTTCCGCGACCAAATCCAACGTGGCCGCCCCAACGCTCGTGGGAGGGGGGAGAATGCCTACTTCCAATACATGGAAAGAAGAAATCGCCGACACATGAACTATGATTTCGACTATGTTCCTGTTGACGGGCACATTGGTGAAGCCACCATCCTCGTATCACATGCTTTGGCAGCAAAACGACCGGTCCCAATCGAAGCCATGGCCAAATTGTGGCAAGATTCTCTATCTGAGATTGATCAACAAGAGCCAGAAACGCCTCGTCGAGGGGGAGTAAATGAACTGTTTAATCGTCGCTTTGACTTTGCCGACTACATCCAACCGCGCCAACGAAACGATTGGATGTTCATCCGAAACCAAGGGCAAGCAGAACAGGACGCTCCTATTGGCGATATTCGTAATGGCGAACGCAGGTATTGTGAAGTGTTCCCAAGAGTTTGGGAGGCTATGCTCCAGCAACCGATTGGTTCAACGCTGAAAATAGCAACACGCGATGGGGGTGACCTTTCTTTCCAACATTGCATGCTTCGTGTTACGTTGCGAGCGGGCGCAGAACGCCGATTAGTTCGTCAATTTGCCAGGGAAGCAGGATACGTCGAGAACGGGCGGGAAGGTGCAGCGCTCCTGTTTCGGCGACGCGATCACCCGCGACAATGGGCTCGAAGGAACTTGAGTGAGCACCTCACTCGAATCCAAGAACGCTTAGGATTCCGCGGTGCTCCACCATGGTGGTGGCATTTCATGGAGGCTCAGCAAGCACCAGACGAGGTTCCAGCATTTCGTTGGGAGCTTGAAGCAGACCTTCGCGACGACAACGGCAATCAGCGAGCCATGGGTGGAGATTATCAGCCCTGATGCGGACGTCTTAGAGCGGCTGCAACGCCAATCATCGACAGGGTTGCCAAGCTTGGAAGAAACGGAAGAGACTCGTCTTCGTCAACATCGGTCACAACGGCAGGCTCTTCTTCAGCAGGCGCAGTGAATTGGTAGACGAGGTGCACTGAGAGGTCAGCGTCATCAAAGGCAGCAGGCAAAACGACCTCAACCGTACCTTGAGATTCATTGCCCAGATGGATCATGTCACGGACGATGTGTGGGTAATTCTCTAAGCCGTTTGTCCCTTCTTTGAAGTATGCAGAATCCTCAACAACCCATAGATATGCACCCAGCGTACCTTCGCCAAATTGACTCGTATCGATGTCAAGAGCCCATGTCGCCGTACCTTGTGACTCGCCGGTGACGGTCCAAACAAAACTGCTGGAACCAGTGCCGAGGTCCAAAGGTTGCTCAATAATCGTCGAAAAATCCTGTTGTAGGCTGTCGGATTGTGCGACACTGCCCCTGACCATTGTTGTGCCGTTGAACACAACGGCCGGCGGCGAGTAACGGCCGTAGCGGTCATGGAACCGGGCATCCAGCACGTCGGTGCCGAACGGATCCTGCATCTCCGAAATAGATCGGTGGATGTGATACTGGTGCATGGAAGCGTTCGCTTCCACATCGTCAAGCGCATGCTCGACATCAACGCAATTGGAACACCATGTTGCCGTGTAAACTTCGACAATGGTTGGCAGTTCACTCAAGTTGTGCACGTTGGTGGAAGAGGTATTTGCTTCAGTGGATTGGCCACCAAAGACAACACCGGCTTCGACCGCTTCTGCGGGTCCAGCGCTCACCGTCTGGGTGCTTAACAACAGTGTAATCAAGAGGATGATGGCTCTTTTCCGAGGTTCCATAGACTCTCGAGACCGGCCCTTTGTATCAAGGTGTGGTCTGGATGCAGAGCCATTAGAAGTTCAAGGCAACTCTTCTCCGTATCGAGGAAGGCTCCGTTGTAGTTCATCTCTCCTGCGCGCTCAGCCGCAACCAAGGCCTCGTAACGAGAGCGGATCCCGCTGCCGGTCAACCCGAACACAGCCCCTAACCTGTCAGCCATGCCCGACTGTAG
>DAPR01000063.1:41726-58949 GCA_002502605.1 Euryarchaeota archaeon UBA258 | reverse complement strand
CAACTTGGCGGGTGGCTGATATCTTCAGCGGAACTGACAGCAGTAACCCCGGACAATACATGGAGATACTCGTCGGTGACACGCTCTACTTCAGTGCGAATGATGGAAGCAGTGGCCACGAACTGTGGGCGATGGGTATGGATATTGAGCACAGCATCACATACGACTGAGCAACGATTCTAATCGGGACGGAAACCTCAGGAGATCAATTGAACTTTCTCAACAAATGTTCATTGAGGATTACCTGTGTTTGGCAGAGGGCCCCCCTTTGCCAAAGAGGGTTGGCAGTCGGTACGGTCTGACGACCCGTCCAATCAGCGGCTCCCTCAGAGTACGGGTTCAAGAAGCATTTTCGCCGCTTTCATCCATGCCGACGATTTCGTAGTTCGAAGGAAACAAGGCAACGCCAACACCAAGCATGAGGAAGAAGAGACCCCATCCAAACATCTGGCGAACGAACAGCATCTCCAGAGCGATGACCACGAGCAGCAGACCGCCGATGTTTGAGATCCAAACCAATGACTTGAACGTCGAAAGGGTTACACCAGGGGTTCCCGGCTTTCGAAATGGTCCAAATTCACCACCGAACCGTTGGGCTGTGTCTTCCTTTCCTTTCTTTGACATTGTCTTCCCCTCAGCGATCAATCATGGTAATGGCGTCGGTTGGGCATGCTAAGACGCACAAACGGCACCCGGTGCACGCATCACGGATGATTCGTGCTTTCCGATTTGATTCGACCTTGATCAATGGACTTGCCATCGCTACCTTGTACAGGTCAATGGCATCATCGTCGCATACGATCGTGCACTGGTCACAACCAATGCACAAGCGCTCTTCGACAAATGCGACAGCGGTATCTCCTCCTTTTGCAGCGGCGTGCTGTTCTGTACGCAACCGATTCAGCGAACTTCGAATGCGCAAGGCCTCCGCCTCTCTGCGCTTTCTCAGGTCCTCGGAGGAGGTCATACGGAAACCTCCACATGCTCCTTCCCTTCAAACTTGACGACCGCCATGTTGACCAAAAGATCACCAAAGCAGTAGAATGCTCCAACCAAAAGTGGAGGATTCCATGCTGTGAGGCCGGTCCAAGGCACTTCGTTTGCCCATGTCCAATTTTGCAGTTGTGTGCCTAAGATTTCCATGCCAAGGGCGGCCCAAGCCATTGCTGCATAGAGCCGGGGTTGTGGTCCATACTTGGTGAATCCAAGGACGAGCACCAGCAGGAACACGGCTGAAGTATCGCCGCCTGTGATGGCCCCGTAAGCCACAAGGGGAACAAAGGGCATGAGCGCTGGCATCGACCACGATTCTTTCATTCTCTCAGCAATAATGCGGCCTAGGTCGAACAAGAAATAATGACCGGCAGGGACGAACAGCGGCATGAAGTCACGCTGATATTCGTAGATTTTCCATACCTCGCTGAAGTACAATTCCATGGGCGTTGCAATGGCCACAACTGTGATCATTTCAATGCGGACCTTGCGAGAAGCGTTGAGGTAAAAATAAGCAAACAGACCCCAGCACCAAATGTTCACTGGCCATTCTGCAAACTCATCAGGGAGCAAGCCATTGGCACCGGTTGCTGACACCCAGAGCCCTATGGCGATGGTGAGTACGTACACCCATGCCCTGTGCATGGTTGGCCGAGGGGGCATGTTCACTTAAGCAGGAACGCCGTTTTCGCTCTCTTGGTAAGCGAGCAACTCCTTTCCCATGGCCAACATCGAGAGTTCTGCCACAAGAGCGTGCCATCCTCGGGCATGCTCGCCGTATTTTTCTCCAACTTCATGGATTGATTCGAACCTAGCGCTTGGTGAATTGAGGTTTTCGTTATCCCCTTTCTTTGGATTGATCCTGTAAAACCACGATGCAGCTTGGCCATCAACGAGGTAGACCACCGGTTCAACTGGTGAGCCTTCTTCAGTGCGAAGGCTCGTGGGAACCCCCTCTTGTATGAGGAAGTTTTCCACATCGACACCTCCCTTTGAGTACATCAGTTTCTTCATTTTTCGGTTTGAGAGTTCAAGCAATTGCTCACCCTTGGTTACGACCATGATGCCTAAGCCGTAGGTGCCACGATCGTTTTTGATGAACGCAACCGGCTGTCGTTCAATTCCATGAGCAGCGTATTTTTCTGCCAAGCCTTGGAGAAACTCATTGACTTCTTCTGCCAAACGCACCCGGCACGCTTCTTTTTCGAGGCATTTGTTTTCAGAAACGAACCATTCGCTCATGAGGTGCCATGAATCAATGCCCAAGAGTTCAGCAATTTCGTCGACATAAAGTTGCAATTGAATGTAATGCTCGGATTTTTTGCGGCGATGCCATCCCATTTCTTTCGGGGGAAACACATCAGCCCCCAAACCAGGAAGCACGCCTTCCGTCAAATCGTTGTTGAGTAGGGTGAGGCATGGCACTTCGCCGCCAACCACCAGTCGCTCTTCTCCTTCATGTATTTCCACTTCAACGGGTGTCAACTCGACCGGGCCTGACAAACCATCGAGCCATCCACGCTCTTCGAAAAGTGGCGAGCCGACGGTGCAACGGTAGCCAGCCATCTCGAGGAGCTTTTTGATGGTGCCAATGTTTTCCGCATAGCCCTTGTTTCGGGTGTGTGCTTCAGGATAAAGATGAATCCATGAGCATTCACCGTAATTGCGCTTGATATGAGTGCCCATCAATTGTGAGATTGAAGGAAGATCTTGGTCTGCTATGTTGTTGAATCCGGCAGGAAAGTGGTTGGCATCAACCACTGCAATCTTCCACCCAGCGTCCCTCACATCCACGCTTCCATAGAATGGAATCGGTACTTCGGAGCGTTTTTTCTCCATCCAAGCAGTGATCAGTTCCCGGTTCGCTTCGAGGTGATCACTCATCGAATGTAATGTGTTCATCCAATCACCTCGTCCAACAGAGCGATTGCGCTCTTGTTGGGTTTTGACACTCCTCGGTCGAGTATATGAATTGCTTCAAACAATCCGATGCCAATGGCCAATTCAGGCTGGCCTTTGAACGCCCCACTCAACAATGGATGGCGCTTCAAGATGGCATCACCTCGCGGCCGAAGTTCCTCGATCATTGAATCGATCAACGTCGGTGAGGTGGCGCGTCCAGCAGGTAGTTTTGGCCTGCGAACGATTTCGCTTGGGAGGCGGGTGTGGTCTGCTGCGGCTCTCAAGGCTGCCTTTTCTTCAAGTGATTCAGGAAGGCGCCAATTCATCGGCAAGGCGTTCGAGGCTTTTCGATGAGCGCTTCCTAAGAACGGAACTCGGACTTCAAGCGAATGCGCCATCGAGTGACGGTCGACCAAGCGCAACTGAAAGTTGCTCAATTGTCCATGCTCCAATTCAAAATTAAGGAACGATTCCAGAGATTCGGTATGGGCGCCTCCGCTGTGGTTTTCGGTGTACCAAGCATCGCCAACCGGCAGTTGTCCCTGCTCAATTTGTCGCGCTGCAGGGTGTTCGATTGCAGCGAGTCTTGCGTCAATCAATGCGGCATGTTCAGCCAAGTTCCGGTACCTTGGGTAGCCTGCATGCAGTTCATCGGCTCCCTGACCGCACAACCCTACAGTGACCTTCTCAGCCATTTTTTGAAACAGAGGTTGGAAGAATAAAACGGTGACGTCGAAGTCTTCGCCATGCCATGTGAGGTCTGGTAATTTTTGATCAAACGCATCTGCTTCAAGCACGTGTTGGTGGTGGTCGAGGTCGAGCGCTGATGCCACCGTTTCAGCAGCGATCCAATCTGGATTGTCTTCGCTTTCTGCAACCGTCCAACACGCTGGTACAGGTTGACCTGCGCGCTCTGCCGCTTCGTGGGCAACGGCCGCTACAAGGGACGAATCAAGCCCGCCGGACAGCACGATGCCCATCGGGACTTCGCCCATCAACCGTTGACTCACGCCATCGACAAAGGATTCGAGCAGGGCTTCCGCCTGTGTTTCGCTGTTCCAATGGAGTTCAGGAGAGAGAACTTGACGTTCAACATCACATCGACTGACAAGTTTGGCTTTTCCATGGTGCAATTCCCACACTTCCACGGTGCCAGGGCGGACATGGTGAACGCCCTTCAGAAGGGTGGTTCCGTCCAATGGGTATTCCCATGCAAGCCGAGCAATAAGGGCAAGTTCATCGAAGGCAGGAACGTGACTTTCGTGGGCGCGGAGCGCCTTTGCTTCACTGGCAAAAAGCAGGCTTCCATCGACGATGGTTCTGACCATGGGTTTGATGCCCAGCGGGTCTCGTGAGAGAATCAGTTGTCCAAGTTCAGCATCCCAGAGGCTGAATGCGTACATGCCATCAAGGTGCGAAATCCAACGGGCATGGTCACTTGCTGTCATGGTTCCAGTGGTACAGTTCGCCTTCGTTTGTGCGTGCAATGCCAGAATCGCTTCGGAATCCACATTGGTTGTGTAAGGATAGGAAGTGTGCTTCGAACGCAAGGCTACATGGTTGTAGATTTCTCCGTTTGCGATGAGGACCTCACCCTTTGGCCCAAACAATGGCTGATCGCCACCTGCTCGGTCGACAATGGCTAAGCGGGTATGGCCAAGTGCGATTCGCTCATCCTGCCAAGCGTCGTTTCCATCAGGGCCACGGTGATGCTGAACCTGATTCATACGGTGAATCACTGCGATGTCTGGTTGACCAAACATACCTGCGATTCCGCACATGGTCGTGGCTCGGGTCGCACCCTTCTTCAACCCATTCCGGCGAAATGCTTCACCAAACGGGGTATCGGACCATGACTACGGCCATGAGAATGATGGCGATGGAAAAGCCAACGAAGTAGGTGATTTGGGGGGGTTCAGAACTGTTTGTCTCGTCGCTCATTGACGTCACCAATCCATTCCACAGGCCGCCATCATTTGAACATATTGAGCGGGTTTGGTGCTCTCAAGCCATTACCAAAAGGAATGGTTCGAGCAACAACACCGCTCCTAAGGGAATCAAAACCATCGTTGCATTGTCATCAATGTAGCGCAAACGAGGCCATTCAGAGACCACGCACAACGGGCCGAGGAGGAACGCCAACCAAAATGGAGTGGCGAAGAAATGCCAGCAGGTCAACCAAATCGAAATTAAAAACACGCAGGAATACACGATGACATTGCGGCTGTCCATTCCTCTCCGGCGCAACTCACCCATGAACGGATCGCCTAAAGACAAGGACAACACAATGGGCCAAGCATAGGCTTCATGGGGCGCAAGCAAGAACACCATTCCAACAGCAAAAGAACCCCATGCGAGGGCGGAAACCTGGTGAGCTTCATATTCCCTTTGGCCGAAGATTGTAAAGCCTAATTTTAGCCTCACTCCCTCGACGGCAAGCACGGTCAAAATGATGATTGAAACCGCCTGTTGTGTGGTTGAGTTGAACGCATCAGCAATGCTATCACCAAATTCGAAAAAGACAATTGGAATGGCACTCATGCCGATGTGGATTGCACGGCGGAACACATGGCCACCCATACCACCAACAGAAAGGTCAACAGGGTTTGTCAATTCCACGTTTTCACTCATCTTTGTCCGCTCCTATGTTGTAAATGGCGTCATCGAGTGTCATTGAACCTGCCGCCAACTGTTCGAGCAATCCATCGAGTTTTGGAGACTCGAGGATGATTCGTTCATGGTGGCCTAACAAGCGTTCACGCCAACGTGCCCGTTCTGAACGCCCTGAGGAATTCAGATCCAACAGCAGTTCTGCAGCTTCTTCGACTCCAGTACCGTGAAGGGCTGAGGTCAAGTGAACCGGTGGTGAGATTCCGGTTCCCAATTCATAGGACTCCCGCAATTCATCAGCATGGCGTTGAGCGCCGGGCATGTCACACTTGTTGACGATCACAGCGTCGGCGAGTTCGAGCAGTCCAGCCTTTTCTGCCTGCACTCCATCGCCTCTTGCCGGACCTTCGACGACCACGATTCGGTCGGCGATAGCGGCACAGCGAACTTCAGCTTGCCCAGCACCGACCGTCTCAATGACCACACGGTCCCATCCGATGGCGAGTAAGAATTGAGTCATGTCTGCAACGATCAACGGAACGCTTCCGGAGGCTTTCCTCGTGGCGATTGAGCGAAGGTAGATCCGTTCTTTGAACACCGGGTGATCCACGACCGTCATTCGAACACGGTCGCCGAGCAGGGCTCCGCCTGAACGGGGTGATGACGGGTCAACAGCCAGTAAGGCCACTCGAAGCCCCTTGTCCGCCCAAGAAGTCAAAAGTCCATCGAGAAGGCAAGATTTTCCAACACCAGGGGCACCTGTTATGGCAAGCGAGTGCCAATGTTGTCCATCGGGCAATTTGGGTTCGATCACCTCGAACAGTTCAGCAAGCGTGAGGGTTCTGTTTTCAAGCGCACTCAAGGTTCTCGCCAGTGAACGACGATCGCCATTCTTTGCTGCTCGGATGAGGTCTTGCATCGGTTGTCCACCTCATGCGGTTGGTGACCAATGCCATTCGCTTGCTTGACCGATGCCAGCGTCATCCATTCCATTCGACGTTTGAATGAATTCGAGGATTTCTGAAGTGGGGGTTCCGGGCCCGAATATTGCACGAATCTTGCATTCGTACAACGCCTCTCGATCGTCTTCTGGAATGATGCCTCCACCGAACACAATCACGTCGTTCAGACCTTCGCTTCGCAGCAACTCACAGACCTTTGGAAACAAGTGGCCGTGTGCGCCGGAAAGCGAGGATAAGCCAAGGAACCTTGCGTCTTCGTCCCGTACGGTGTCGACGATTTGTTGGGCGCTTCGCCTCAATCCAGTGTAAATGACTTCATGGCCAGCGTCCCTCAAAGCGCGTGCAACCACTTTAGCACCACGGTCGTGGCCGTCAAGGCCGGGTTTTGCAACCACAACGCGCAAAGGTTCGCCCATGCACTGAGGAATGGTTGCTTCCCTATCAACAAAACCCCTCTCATCGAGCAGTGTGACCTCGAAAGTGATGGTTTGCATGAACTTCGTGGGCGGATTGAGAACCGAATGAATCACAGGCGTTGAGTGGCAACGCATAAGGGCGGGTTTTCCGTCCCATAGCATGGGAAGCCTATGTCATCGACAGAGCAACGACTCCAAGATTTGCGCAATCGGAAGGCCCGCAGTGAGGCAGGAGGTGGCCAAGCGAGGGTTGATGCTCAGCATAATCGGGGCAAGATGACCGCCCGAGAACGCATGGAAATGCTCCTTGACGAGGGTTCTTTCCAAGAGATCGACGCATTGGTCGAACACCGCTGTCGAGATTTCAACATGGACACCAACATTATTCCAGGTGATGGGGTTGTGACCGGCCATGGAACAATCAACGGCAGGGAAGTCTTTGCTTTCGCTCAGGACTTCACCGTGTATGGTGGCTCCCTTGGAGAAATGCACGGTCTGAAGATTTGCAAAGTTCTTGATATGGCGCTCAAAACGGGCCGACCTGTCATTGGAATGAACGATTCTGGCGGTGCAAGGATTCAGGAAGGGGTTGCTTCGCTCGGCAGTTATGCAGAAATTTTCTTCCGAAATGTTCGAGCCTCTGGTGTCGTCCCCCAAATTTCAGTGATCATGGGTCCATGTGCTGGCGGTGCAGTCTATTCGCCTGCCATCACTGACTTTGTCATCATGGTTGACCAAACGGCTCACATGTTCATCACTGGCCCAGAGGTCATCAAAACGGTCACCAATGAAGTTGTCAGCTTTGAGGATCTTGGTGGGGCAATGACCCACGGCAGTAAATCTGGCGTGTCTCACTTCACCGCATCAGACGATGAAGGTGCGATTATGTTGGCTCGTGAACTGACAGACCTGTTGCCTCAAAACAACCTCGAGCGGCCTCCCGACAAGAAAACTTCAGACCCGATCGACCGAATGTGCGATGCTCTGGATACCATCATCCCAGATGTGGCCACCAAGCCGTACGATGTGCTTGATGTCATCAGCGAAATACTGGATGATGGAGCCTTCCTTGAAGTGCAAGCGGATTGGGCGCAGAACATCGTCATCGGATTCGGCCATCTTGGAAGCCATACGGTTGGCGTTGTTGCCAATCAACCAAAGGTCCTTGCTGGCTGCTTAGACATCGATGCAAGCGATAAGGCTGCTCGATTTGTTCGATTTTGTGATGCGTTTAACATTCCAATCATCACGCTGGAGGATGTCCCAGGATTTCTACCAGGAACCAATCAAGAATGGGGTGGCATCATCCGTCACGGAGCAAAACTGCTCTATGCTTTTGCTGAAGCCACGGTTCCAAAGTTGACTGTTATTCTGCGCAAGGCCTACGGTGGCGCTTACGATGTCATGTCCTCCAAACACATTCGGGGCGATTACAATGTGGCATGGCCAACAGGTGAACTGGCGGTTATGGGCGCTGATGGTGCGGTGGAGATCATCCACAAGCGCCGCATTGCCCACGCCCGCAATGCAGAACAAGAACGGGCTCGACTCACTGAAGACTTCAATGAAAAGTTCGCCAACCCCTACAAAGCAGCAGCACTGGGTTACCTCGACGATGTGATCGAACCAAACGAAACGCGACGTCGCCTTGCCCGTGCTCTGGAAATGCTGTTGGACAAAGAGGAACTTCGCCCTGCTCGAAAGCACGGTAACATTCCATTGTGAGGCTTTACAATGTCGAAAACGAATCAAGCAACCCTCCGCATGGCAGCCATTGCTGCTGTCATTGCCGAAGTGACCCAACAGGGCGATGACCCGGGACAAATCGCTCGTCAACCAGGCCTTGCTTGGTCTCAAGATCACCGCAGAATCAACACTGGGCAATCAAGCCTCATGCACCGCAGAGCGAGCCGCTCTCCATGGAAGTGAATCAATGTCTGAAACTCGAAAAGTAATGGTCGATGGTGTGGAATTTGAAGTCCAACTTGAAGGCGAAGGCACTGAATGGAAGGCAACGGTCGAAGGCCAGACCTTTTCCATCCAGATTCCGGATGCAGCCCCTGTGTCGAAAAAGAAGCGATCTGGTGGCGGAAAGAAGAAAAAATCAGGCACAGTTTCGGCTAACATTCCCGGAAAAGTTGTGACCGTTGAGGTCAGCGTAGGCGATGAAGTCGTTGAAGGTCAAGTGATTTTGATCCTTGAAGCAATGAAAATGCAGAACGAGATTCAAGCACCGGTGAGCGGAACAGTTGTCTCAGTGCAATGTGAAGAAGGACAAGCCATTGAAGCCAATATCCCACTTGTGGTGATTGAACCAGTGCCAGAACCCGAAGCTGAATGATTCAGCCAGTTGTTTGAAAACACGATGTTTTTGCTAGGTGATGTACGACCATTAAAGAGGTGCCAGCCTTTGTCTATGGATATGAGCGGCGCCCCAGTGTGTGATTTTCCAGGCTGTGGGGAGGAGGGCACCATCGTGTCGCGACTCTCGCCTGAGGGTTACCTCGTCGCCACCGGCAAGAAAGCCTACTCCTTCAGGGAGGCCTACCGACGCTTCCACTACTGCACCGCACATCATGATGAGTTGATGGGTGGCGTTTGGTCAAGAGTCCGCAAGCCCGACGACAAGCAAGATGGCCACGTTGCACCAACAGCCATCTAAGGTCTATGGGCGAGATGCTGATAAGCGGCCACATCCTCCGAGATGTATGAACACCCCGAAAGGAACAGGTCGAAGAAAGTTTTCCGCTGGATTTTTAGCCCTTCTGCTGGCTTTAGTCTCGGTGACCTTGACGGCTCCCGCAGTCTCTGCTGTTGGCGCAAATCAAAACGATTTAGGCACCAATATGGACTTGCCAGACAATTCGACATCGATCAACAGCAGTCAAGCTGTGATGAACATGAGTGGGTCTGCACCAATGGCGTCAGGATCTCTCTACGGTGAGTTGGATGTCGGTGATGACCAAGATTGGTTTGCAATGACCCTGAACGCCAACGAAGGGGTTACGCTCCAGATTGCGTACAACACGACGTTCACTTCACCAAATGGTTCATCCTACACCAATGATTTCGAATTGTGGATTTATGATTCATCGATGAACACAATCGAAGTGTCAATCAACAACAATCCGGAAGTCGTCTCGACAAACGCATCAACTGGCCCACATGGCGGCACTGTGTTCTTTCAAATTGTCCGCTATGCTGGATATGGGAGTTATACACTTGACTTCTGGTTGTTCACCACTGGTTCAACTGGTGGTAACGGAACTGGTGGAGGGAACGGAACATCGCCGCCATCGAATTGTTCCGGTAACGGGACATTGAATTCCGATATTCTAGAGCCAAATGATTCAACCTCCACAGCGACCATGGCATCCGCTCTTCCCCTGTATTGCACGGGTCTTTCCATCGATTCAACAATCGATGTTGATTACTTTGAGGTGTCCATGATTTCCGGAGTGACCTATTACGTGAACATTACATTTAGCCATACAAGTGGAGACATTGATGTTGGGTGGGACGATGCAAGCGGTGGGTACATTAGCAGTTCTGGAAGCACTGGTAACATCGAATCGATGTCGAGTTTCGCCTCCACCAACCGAACTACGTACGTTGATGTGTACGGTTATTCCGGTGCAACAAACGTCTACGCCATTGAAATCACAACGGATCTTCCAGGTGGAGGTCAATCCTTCGAGAACATTGACGTGGTTGCCAACAACGCAACAAATTCATCGATTGAAGTGACTGGCATTACCTCTGGAACAAATTACAGCATCACGGTGAGCCCGTCACAGTCCTTCCCGAACGGCTCCACAACCCTAGGGGCATCGAGCACGATCAACTTCACAGCGAACGGCACAACGTACAACACCACAACACAACTGCCAACCCCCGTCATGATTGAATCCGAATACTGCGTTGATGTTGAACTCACAGACGCATCAGGATACCTTGACTATGATGCTGAGTGCACCTACATCGAATTGCTCCAATCCACAGTGACGTCTTCAACAACAGGAACCCATCAAGCCACGAACCTCACAACCAACACGGATTACACACTGTGGTGGTTCGTCATGGAAGAGAACACCTTCCTCAATAATTACATGACGACCAATGATATCGATTCTGCCGTGGCTCTCTCCATCGTTGATGAAGCAACTGTGAACTTCACCTCCACCTCCACCTCTCAAAGTTGGACGGTGAATTGGACGGGCATCACGACAATGAACGATCATCTGTTGATTTCAGTCCTCTCTTACCCAACATCGACCATCGATTTCGATAACAACACTGGTTTTATTGGAATCCATGACGATCTCTTTGTTCCACAGTTACCATCCTTGCTGATTGACTCATATTCATCGAGCAGCACGGCAGCGACGAACAACGTCAACGTCAAAGGTCTAGATTTGGTCGTCGGTGACGATTACCACTACACCGTGAAGCTGACGGATGCAGCAGGTGCGAACCTTGCTTCAACCGGCTTGCTCAACTTTACTGCAACAGCACAAAACATGAGCCAACCCACCTTCAGTTACACAACTCCGAACATGTCCGGTCTTTACTGCGCTGAGGCGTTGCTCTATTCCGATGCGTATGTGCAACTCATCGGAGATAGCGCATGCTTCAACCTCGTTCTGGATGACGACAACGACGGGGTTGCGAATGAATACGATTTGTGCCCCAACACAACCGCTGGTGCTTTTGTGGACCTAGACGGCTGTGCCCTGTCCCAGAAAGACACAGACAATGACGGCTACAACGATTCAGTTGACGCCTTCCCAACCGATGCCAGCCAATACTCCGACATGGATGGCGATGGATTTGGTGACAACCCGAATGGAAACTCACCTGATGCTTTCCCGAACGACAGTTCCCAATGGTCTGACATCGATGGAGATGGATACGGGGACAACACCCAAGGCAACAACTCAGATGCTTTCCCCTACGACCCCTCTCAATGGGCTGACCTCGATGGTGACGGCTACGGTGACAATGCATCGGGCAGTTATCCAGATGCATATCCAACCGATGCCTCCCAATGGGTCGATGCTGATGGTGATGGCTACGGCGACAACCCAACCGGAACCAACGGCGATCAATTCCCGAACGATGGGACTCAGTGGAGCGACCAAGACGGTGATGGCTATGGAGACAACAGCGGTGGAAATGATCCGGATGCTTTCCCTACAGATTCAACCCAATGGGCCGACAGCGATGGGGACGGCTATGGTGACAATGTTGGCGGCAACAACGGCGATGCGTTCCCTGATGACTCCAGTCAATGGTCTGATCAAGACGGTGATGGATTTGGCGACAACCAAGCAGGAACGTCACCAGACGCATTCCCAACCGATGGCACTCAATGGCTTGACCAAGACGGAGATGGCTATGGTGACAACCCAACCGGAAACGCTCCTGATGCCTTCCCTGCTGACGCCACACAATGGATGGATGGTGACCTAGATGGCTTTGGTGATAACGCCATGGGCAACAATGGCGATCAATGCTTGAACACACCTGCTGGCGAAGCAGTCGACAGCACAGGCTGCAGCGCTTCACAACTGGATGACGACCTTGATGGGGTCACCAACAACCAGGACGCATGCCCTTCGACACCTGCTGGAGAGGATGTGGATGCCTCCGGCTGTTCAGGTTCTCAAGAAGACACCGACAACGACGGCGTGATGGATTTGTTCGATTTGTGCCCGCAAACTCCGCTTGGTGCAAGCATCGATGCTGCAGGATGCGCTGATTCCCAATTGGATTCAGATGAAGATGGCATCAACAACGATCTTGATGAGTGCCCAATGACCTCAAGGGATGTGCCTGTCAATGGACAGGGATGTGCAGCTGATGAACGAGATTCTGACATGGACGGCGTGATGGACGCCGATGACTTCTGCGACATGACGCCAACGGGTGAGGAAGCCGATGACACTGGCTGTTCAAATTCACAACGGGATGACGATAATGATGGTTTTACAAACGATATCGACCAGTGCCCAAACACCGCTTTGGAGGCGACACCAGATACAGTTGGTTGCTCGAGTGATCAATACGATGACGATGCTGATTTGGTTGACAACACCATCGATCTTTGTCCAGCAACTCCGCTGGGTGAGCAAGTGAATCCTGATGGGTGTTCGTCAACTCAAACAGACCAAGACGGTGACGGCATCAAGGACGCTTACGACCTATGCCGAGACACCGCAGCGGGTCATGGCCCGGATCTTGAAGGATGTTCTGAACATCAGAAAGACGATGATAACGACGGTGTGTTCAACGTTGCAGACCGCTGCAAGAACACACAAGCAAATCAAACTGTCATCGACGATGAGGGATGTGGGTTGAATCAAATCGATACGGACGGGGATGGTGTGAACGATGAGGAAGACGACTTTGTGTTCGATGCTAACGAAAGCCTCGACAGCGACGGAGACGGTGTCCCCGATCGCTATGATGACGCTCCATACGACGCCTCACGCTCAGAAGCTGAAGTTGTTGAGCAAGGCGGAGGCGGTCTTGTTTACGCCATCATTGCCTTGCTTGTCTTGTGTGGACTTGCCGCACTCTTGGTGGTCAGGCGAAATGAGGCTGGAGTCGAAATGGGTTCGGCCTTTGCCGAAGCAAACTATGCAGATGCTATGACCGACAACAACATGCCTCAAGATTCGAAGTCAGTTCCAGAGATTGAAGAAACTCAACAGTGGGAAGAAAATGGAGTGAACTGGTCGAAAGCAGCCGATGGAACACTCTCCTACTACGACGAAGCCTCGGCTTCTTGGCTGGTCTATGAGCAATAAGCATAGCACGGTGTGATGAAACATGGAAGGTTCACAACCCGTTTCATCGGTTCTTGTGATCGGGTTGAACCCAGGTGAAGAGCGAGTTATTGCTGGTAAAATAGCCATGTTCGCATCGGGCATGGCCCCCTTGCTTTCGCTGATTCAAGGGTCGAGTGCATGGTTTTTGTTTTGTATTGCATTTCTATTGTCAATCGTTCTAACGTGTGGCCAACAGTATGTCCTTGATGCATCTGCTGATGTGTTGAAAAAGCGGAGACTTTACTTTTTGCGCTCTACAGATTGGACAGAACTCGGTAAACTCTCTGACATCAACGTTGTCAAACGACGAAAGTCATACAGCGAAGATGGTGAGGCAATGAACAGTTGGATCGACTTCATCTTCAAGGATGGAACAACCCACACCTGGTCGCTCATTTATGGGCCATCCGATGTGTATCGGGATCAAATCAATGGTTTTCTCACGGGTATTGGGGGCACCAAAGATCTTCCAACCTACGAGGTACCAGTTTCCACCCCGACGGCAAACGAACGTCCACCAATGCCATCATCTCCTCCGAACACAACGGTGTGGGATACAACTCCACAACCAACAAAGTCGACTTCACCTTCGAGCGTTTGGGATGCCGCACCTGCAGCACCAGAGAACACCAAGTCTGATCACCAGTCTGTTTGGGACAAGTGACTTGGGCTTATTTGGCTCAAAGTTGGAACTTGATTCCTGTGAGCGCTTCGGTGTGTTCCCACAATTGACGNNGGGTTATGATCCTCAACCAACGCTTGGATCAAAGGTCGAGGGCGGTCGCAGTTTCCCTTCATGGGTGTTGGCTGATCGTACCTTTCCGTCAAGCACAAGTTGACGCATTTTGTCGATTTGAGTGTTTGCCGTGACAGAGGTTGGGGTTAAGTTTTGAAACACATTAAGCAAATCCTGGGTAGAAAGTTCCCTGTTTTCCATAAAGGCATTCATCATTGCTTCCTCAATTGCAGAACGAATGTCTCTTCCGGTGAATCCTTCTGAGGCTTTTGCAAGGCTCGATAAATCATACTCATTTGCTCTCTTTTTTCGCTCTTCAAGCATTGATTGAATCATCTCTTTGCGAGCTTTGTTCGATGGTAGGTCAATGAAAAACCGTTCATCAAATCTGTCAACAAGAGCTGGTGATAGTTTGTCGATATCATTTGAGGTAAAGACAAAGAAGACACCCGATTCATTTTCTTCCATAAATTGCAGAAGAAGACTTTCTGTGGCATCTCTTGCGGCATCTGAACTTTGATACAAATCTCCCGTTCGAACTTGGGCAAAGAGTTTCTCGGCTTCGTCTACGAAGCAAACGACTGGAGCCATTTCTTCCAGTTCTTCAAGTAATTCTTGCATTTTTTCTTCGTTTCCGCCCACAAATTTGCTCGTCACCATGTCAATGGTCACTCGCTTGAAATTCATGGACCATTCATGGGAGATGATCTTTGCAGCCATCGTTTTTCCACACCCTGGGACACCAGTCAAAATGACACCGGTCGGGTATCGGGTAAATCCGAATTCTTTTGCTTCAGGGGTGAACAATCTCCCTTTGCCCTTCGCCCAGTTGACAAATGATTCCATCCCCTTGAGGTCATCCCATGAAGTTCCAAGTTTCGATGCGACAGGGACATGAATCACCTCTTCACTTTCTTCTTCTTCCTTCATGTCTGAATTTGGTTCTGTTTCAGATTCTAATTCCCGAAAATCAATCTTTTCCCGATTCACGGTTGGGTGCAGATGAGTGGTGTCATAATCTCGCTCAGAACAAATGGATGCCACCCAATTTCTCAAAAATTCAAGGTCAAGAGCACCAAATTGAACCATTGTGGAAGCAAGAAGCCGTTTGACCATCTGACGCGGAATGTGTTTCATGAGATTCGTGAGCTTTGCCGTAACCACTTCGTCGAGCTGTTCAAAATAGGCGCGATGCTTACGAAACTCCGATTGGTTGCTCATTTCGGCTAATGCAATGATGACATTTCTGCGTGCATCAGGTGTTGGCTTGTAATTGAAAAGAGCCATATTCCGCATGACATCATCATCGACCCACTTTGTGTGAATAATCACAGCAATATTTGCGTCGAAGGCTCTTTGCGATAACATCTGGTATGCTTCGTGGATGAGGAGATAATCAATTGCTCTCTCGATGATGATCACTTTTTGTTCGGGTTCAACGGCTTCATTTGGGGCCACTTGGTCATAAATCATCGAGGCGGCCACTCGCTCATTAAATTGATATGAATCATAGGGTTTCAAATCATTGATTTTTGCTTCACGTTTCAAAAATTCATTGTTGTTTGGTACCTTGAGCGGCAATTGGCGAGCCTTCACATTGATGATCACTTCATCCGGCAGGCTGATTGCTCCGCTCCAAGGCTGGATTTTGGTTCCGTGAATCTCTTCGATCAGCATCTCCCTTACCATGCCCTCGGCATCGACATGATAGCATTGAGTTACCCGTTTTGAATCCGGCCACAACAACTGGAAGGCACATTGCTTTGCCATTTCAAATGCTAGGTTTTCCACATCCCCCCCATTGACTCGAATCACCCGTTCACCAGAATTGAGGCACCGCACCATTCGCTGAATTGAAGTTCCAGCAATATCGTGTCCGATGGAATTGGATTGTTCGTCAAGGACATCGATTGGTTTCCCTAATAATTGAGCAATTCCCTGTAATTCCTTCCCTTCGCTATCAGAGAATGTGGGTACTCCGGGGATGGTGTTGTCCATGTACGCATAAAGGTAGATGTGAATGAGGAGTATTAAGTCTTCCAAAATCATCGGCGGTGCATTGTTTCCAGCAAGGCAAGCTACCTGGTGATTTAAGCGGATGATGTTTGTTAAGATTTCGTCCATTGCCTGGTTTTTGGAGCGTGCTAGGGTTGAAGGTATTGGTAGAACTTCCAGTACCATGTCTTCAGCCATTCCCATGACGTTGTGCTGGATTTGTTCATTTCCGACGATGTGAATTTCCGCATTGTACCCCTTGATTTCCGAGAGAATTTTCAAGTTCCACACAATCGATTCTAAGGGTACAGGCTCGTTTGAGTCTTCGAAGACAATCTGTGGCAAGTTCCCTCTTGGTTTTACACATAATTTCGTGGTCAGATTAAACTTGGAATCTTCTTCGTTCGATGATTTTTCGACTTCAGGGTCTGAAATTGCCCTGTTGAGCGTTTCGACGATTTGTGGAATGCACTCGACTCGTGGAATCGGTCTCCATAGAACAATGTGACCAATCTTGTTGACCAGAGTGCTCTCCGTGGCAGTGCCACTGAGTTTCTGACTTTTTAGTAATTCCTTGACACAATCCTCGACCGATCCAGCTGGGGTTTCTTTGGAAACCTTGAGTTCATAGATGCTTTTTCTTAGGTACTCCTTTGTGGAGCCGAGAGCCAATCCAAAGTGCTCAAGTGACCACCGCATGTGTCTTGTTTTTCTTTGATGTTAATCAAGTTTAATTCCCGTTTCCATCACACTTGGAACTTGATTCCTGTGAGCGC
>DAPR01000063.1:0-41703 GCA_002502605.1 Euryarchaeota archaeon UBA258 | reverse complement strand
TTCGGTGTGTTCCCACAATTGACGAGCAATCTCTGCATCGGCAGCCCTCGTTGTAATCTTCGCTTTTCCAGTCCATCCACGCGCTTCTAACATTCCAATTGGCCCCCAATATCGATGTTCGATAGCGTTTGGTTCTGTTGCGGCATACAGGGTCGCAGCAGCACCCTTCACAGCCTTCATGCCAAACACAGGGTTGAGGCATCGCCATGCTAGGGAATAGCGTTGCAAATCTGTGTTTGAATATCCAGGATGGCTGCCAAAAGATTCGATGTGTGAGCCTGCGGCTTTGAGTTTGCGATCGAGTTCAAGCGCAAACAACAAGTTTGCCAACTTGCTTTGGCTGTACATCGCCCACTTATCGTATTTTTTCCCCTTGCCATTGATGTCCTCAAGGTCGATCTGACCCGCCCAGTGTGCGATGCTGGAAAGGGTAACTATCCTTGGCTGTGGTGCTGCTGCAAGCAGCGGCATGAGGTGGGATGTCAGCGCAAAATGACCAAAGTGGTTGGTGCCAATTTGCAATTCAAACCCATCAACAGTGGTTGATTGTGGTGGAATCATCACGCCTGCATTGTTGATCAACGTGTCAATATGGCCGTGACTTTTGGTGATACGTTGGCCAAAAGATTCGATGTTCGCAAGGTCTGCCAAATCAAGTTCTTCTACAGCAATGGATGCTTCAGGCACTGCTTGGAGGATTTCCGTGCGTGCCGTGTTGGCCTTTCCGAGGTTTCTGCACGCCATGATGACATTTGCACCTTTGGAAGCCAACGCCTTCACCATGTGGTATCCAATACCGGTGTTGGCTCCTGTGACAATCACAGTTTTGCCGACTTGGCTTGGCATGTGTTCTGCTTTCCATTTGATTCCAATTTTTTTCATAATCCCACCTGCCATCGACCCCGATCAACGGGACCCATGTTCGTGTTCAAGCCCATCATGCATCCCCCTGTGGGAGGTTGTGAAGGATCGTTCAAGCTTCGATACCAGTTGAAGGCTGAACTGCTGCACTTGCTTTTGCCTTCTTTGCTTCGACTTGTCGAGCGAGGAAGGAAACGACGTCGAGGATTTCGATGTCAGCGTACCGCTCATCGCCTTCGAACTTCAAGCACTCGAAGTGAGATACACACTTGGGGCAGGAAGTCAACATGGTGTCAGCACCGGTTGCACGGATTTCTTCCATGCGGGTCACACGCAGGGCACGGGCGTTCTCGTTGCATGACATCATGCTCGATACACCACAGCACATGGCGTCTTCGCCGCTGTGTTCCATCTCGACGATTTCAACACCTTCGACCCCAGCAATAAGTTCACGAGGTTCTTCGTAGACACCCATTTGACGTCCGAGTCGACAAGGGTCGTGGTAAGTGACCGTGGTTTCTTCTTCTGCCTTGAGGTTCATGTCAAAGCCGTTCTCCACCAAGAATTCGGTGGTGTGCATGACCTTGACGCCTTCGAGTTCGTAATCACGGGCAAAGGTTCGGAAGCACTCAGCACACGAGGACACGAGCGTGTCGATACCGGACTGCTCGATCTTCTTCTGGTTGTACGCCTTGAGCTTCTCGAACACTTCATCGAGGCCTTGCCACTTTTGGTCGTGGCCACAGCACTTGAGGAAGTCACGGCCAAGGTAGTTGACGTCGACGTTCATGTCATCAAACAAGGTGAACGCCGATGTGGTTGCATCGCCGAGGTTCATCTCGCCTTCATTGACGTGAGAGAAGACCATCTCTTGGTCGAGGTAGTCGACGCAGCCTGGGTAGTAGCCGATGTTTGAGGTGATTGGGTAGTCTTCGGTTGCGATGAAGTCCTCGTCTGCTGCTTCTTCTGCTTCTGCAGCGAGCACAGCCTGAAGGACTGTGTGAGGGATTTCCGCTTGTGGGCCGCCAACGATGAGGGATCGGCGGATGTCAACATAGGAGTCGTAGTTCACGAGTTGTGGGCACGCATTGGTGCACGCAGTACAGGTCAGACACGAATACAGCGGTACTCCGTCGTCTTCGTTGTTCCATGAGTTGTAGATGATGTTGAGTTTGTCACCACCGTTGAACAGGCGGACAGGGCATGCATCGTCGCACAAATCGCAGCCGTAGCACTTGTTCATCTCGAATTCATAGCCACGGGCCATCGATCGCAGGAGCACGAAGACAACTGCACCAAAGGTCAGGCAAGGAATGAACATTGCATAGGTGAGTTTTGCGTCAAGCGCCTTTGGGTTGGTGTGGTAGGTTGGGTTCTCAATCGATGCAAACGCCGTGCCTCCGAGAGCCATCTGACTGTCGTTGGTGAGGTCCACGGTTCGTCCAGCGAGAGCGGCTGGTGCATCTTCGCTCCACACAAGCAGTGGTTGGAAGGTTGCAATCGCCAATGATGTTTCAGTGACAATGCTGTCGTTGTAGGCCAACGCACCGCTGACGCTTACGGTGTATTCGTATGTGTATTCTCCAACAGCGAGGTCGAGGGTGGCGCCAGCACAATCATCGAAACTTGTCATGGTCTTGCCGTTGCTGTCGCTGAGGACCAAGGTCGAGGAAATCATGCTCACAGTGTTGATGTCGTTGATCTTTCGCTCCGATGCTCGGTATTCACAAGAAAGATCTGTGGTGAGGGCTTCAACGCTCTCATGGTGGCCTTCAGGGAAATGGCTGAGGTCTTCCGTGACGGTGAAAGTACCTGTTGTTGCCCATCCAGCACCGCCGTTGAACGATGTTGAATTTGCAGCAGCGTTGATGCCATATTCAGCGTTTTGATGGCCGTTGGCGTCGGTGAAATCGGTAATGATGTACCGTGCTGGCTGGTAGATGCTCCAGTCCAACCATGCTGTGGTTGGGACAATACCATCCTCGCTCCATCCTCGGTCATCGGTAAATTCGTTGACATCATGGACATGAACATCGGTTGGTTGACCCCTCATCGCTTCGAGTTCAGGGTAGAGATCGTGCGTCAGGCCTTTGATGGTCAGAAGACCGCCTTGGTCCCAGAATCCATCATCGTAGGTGTCCCAAGTCGCAACGGTTCCTGCGGTGGAAATCAACAGCGAGCCAATCAGGATTTGCTTCGCATGACCTGGTGTGAATCCAGCTCCCCATGCCTTGACCAGCAAGGCGCGAGCGATGAAGTAAATACAAATCCAAGCCAACACTCCAGTCATCATCCAAGGGATTGAATTGAACGCATCCGCTAACCAAGGTGCCCGGGTTCCACATAACAGGTCACCATGACTGTCTAACTTACAGTAATCCGATCTGTTCTTCCCGTATAACTCAAGGAAGATGTTGATCGAAAAGACAGAGATGAACCAAATGTGGGCCAAGTAGACTGCACCTGCAGTCGCAAACCATGGATCTTCAACAGGCCGCTTCTCACGTCCGCCGAGGAACGGTGGGAGGGCGAGAATGCTGACTGGGATGCCGGTGAGTGCAGCGCCCCACCATGCAGCGTTCCAAGGGAACACAGGTTGGCCAACGATTTCACCAATGAAACCTGTTGGTACGGTAAATTGCGGTAGGTATTCGCCCCAACGCAGGTAACCGTAGGAGAACAGCACGTACCAGTCAGGGAACACGAATCCTGCTTGAGCGTACGGGTCTGCAGCACCGTGCAGTGGCGGTGGGATCAGCCAAGCGTAAAACAGCAAGACTGCACCCATGAAGGCGAAGATGATCGAGTCACGAAGCACTTCTTGCGGCCAGAAACCGTGACCGGTTCTGGTGCGTACGCGCTTTTCGCCTGCGATTTGGAGTTGTTCCTTTTCTTCCATATAGGAAGAAGCAACACGGCCGAGATTCTCAATAAGTCCCATAATTCATACCTCCAAAGATCAATGTGGCTCCGCAATGCCTTGTACCCAGACAATGAATAAGTGAATGATGATCAAAGTGGTCACAATCACTGGGAGAATAAACACGTGAATGAAGTACATTCGTGTTACGGTTCGTGGGGTGAGCGCAGACCCGCTGAACAAGAGGGTTGCGATGTACTTACCAACCAATGGGCTGGAATTTGCGAGGTTGATTCCAATCACCGCTGCACCGTATGCGAGCGAGTCCCACGGCAGAAGGTAACCGGAGTAGCCGAAGACGATGGTCAGGGCCATGAGCGCAACACCGATGAGCCAGTTGAGTTCACGAGGGTTGCGGTATGCACCGGTAAAGTAAACGCGACACATGTGTAAGAACACGCTTGCCACCATGAAGTGCGTCGCCCAGTGGTGGACCGCACGGATGATGTAACCAAACGGCAGTTCGGTCATGATGAATTGCATGCTTGCGTAAGCAGGGGAAGGGTCGCCTTCACCACCCGGGACGTAATAGATCCCGAGCACGGTTCCAGTGATCACCAAGATGATGAATGAAAGGAAAGAGATGCCTCCAAGACAGTACAGTGGGTACCAATACCAAATGATGCGCAACTTGTACTTCTCAGCGTGCGTCAATGGCATCTGTCGGTGCATGTTGTAGTATGCGCCTTTGGACATGTTCCAGTAGTCTTGTAGCCTGAACCGAGTGTCAAGCCACGAAAAGATCCACAAGAACAACCGTTCTGCAAAACCCATTTTACCGGTTGACTCGACGGCACGGAGGATTTCACGACGAGGCAGGTCGTCGTTTTCTTTTCGCAGCGTCAACGCCACGAGAACGATCACGAAGGCAATAAAGAACCAAAGAATCCAGAACATTGTTGTCATTGTATCACCTCAGTCGCAGTATGTGTACCAATCGATGTAGTCGGTGATGCCTTCGATGACATCACCATTGAGTTGAATTGGAATCAAGGGCAAGCCGACAGGAGCTGGGCCGCCTGCTTTTCTGATTCCTGCGTAGTTGAATGTGGCACCGTTCGAGCGGTTTCGGTTGGTGTTCATTTCGAGCGCCGTTGGGTCGAACCGGGAGGAGTGGCAAATGCAGAACAACTTGGTTCCACCATCGTCACCGCCACCGGGGGTCCATGAGTCTTCAGTGAACGAGTTGGACACCAGTTGCCATCCTGGGATGCAACACAAGTGAGTGCAGCGTCCAAAGATCATCACGAGGTTTTCGGAAGGGAAAATCCGTGGGTCTGCGTCGCTCAGGTCTTCGAAGTGGCCAATGGTCTTTCCAGTTTCATCGATGCCTTCCATGAATTGGAAGCGGGCTAAACCGCTGGATTCTGGGGTGTCTTTGTTTTCGGAGTGGTTGACGTAGTTGACCACGACAGGAACGCCGTTCCAAATACCTGCAGCACCAGCGGTTCCGGTGTTGGACTTGGCTGCTTCTTCCACGAAGTCAGTCTTTGTCATCAATTGCAGGTGCTTTGCGCCATACCATGCTTCGTCTTCACGGCCTTTGGCCCAATACACGACACCAAGGTCACCAGCGTTCGTGCCACCAGGAGGGAGGAGGATGGAGGCGAAGCCGAGGACACCCAAAGACGCTGCAAGGACACCGGTTGCGGTGTTGAATCCGTATCGGAGGAATTGACGTCGGTTGATGTACGATGATTCTGCATCGTTTGAAACAGCACCATCGATGACGGCGGGTTTGAGGTTGTATTCACGTGCCATGATGGATCACCACTTGTACTCCTTCCAATCTTTGGTGTGCTCTGGAATGAATTTGTTTTGAGCGTGCTTGACGATGATGGTGTCTGGCAGAACGAATTTGAGGTAAACCATGCCCATCATGCAGAGGGTCACGAGCATGATGGCGAGGTGGTAGGCGAGTTGTTGTTGGTCCCATCCTTTGGCCAAGCCGTAAATCATCGAGAAGGTCCAGTAGCACGACCAGAAGATACCCCAGACGAAGAACATCATGGTCAGGTAAGAGCCGCCAGACGGGGCGAGCGATGCACTGACAATGGTGCCCGGTTCGGCAGGGTTGAAGACGCCGTGGTCGATGGCGGTGAACATTTCTTCTTCGGTGAGGGTGGCGTTTTCGAGGGCCTTACGAGCGTCTTCAACGCTGATCTTGCCTTTTGCTACGCCGCGAAGTAAGGTGGAAATTGTATCGTCCATCACTGGTCACCTCGTCGCATTAATTTGTAGCGGAGACGCAATTGGTTTGAGCGCCCAACGTAGGAAGTGGAGAAGCTGTACCTGAGGAGCAAGCCAGCAAAAGCGACAACAGCCAACACCGCTCCAAATCCGAGCAGTCCAAGCCAGTGAGCACGAAGTTTAGCACCCATGTGGTGCAAATCCACGCCGTGATGCCCGGGTTCTGGAGGGCTGACGTTTCCGTCGCCTGCAAACAAAGTGCGGGTGCCGAGCGCATCGGTGGTGTCGTCACCCTCTGGGAGGGCAAACAGGAGTTGGTTCCACTTGTCTTCCACGCCAGGGAGTTGGTCGCCGTTCACCGAGTTGCCGGTGATCCAGAAGTTGACGGTCCCTTCGCCTGAGGCTGGTGCTTGCCAGGTGATCACCCAGTGGCGTTCTTCGCCGACAGAGGATGCTTCTGTGTGAGTCAGTGTCGTTGGGTCTTCTTCCCAATTTTGGACTTCTTCGCCGCCGAGCACGCCGGTCGACACCCGCATGGCAAATCCTGCGGTGTAGGTTCCAGTTGCAGCTGGGCCGCCAATCAGTTGGAGGGTCATGGTGTATGTTTCGCCACCAACCCATCCAAATGGGACATCGTCAAGGATGACTTGGACCGAGTTATCAGAGTCCCCATTGTGGCACAGGCACCCTTCTTTGGCCACGTCGTCAATGGTTTCGCCAGCGTTGCTTTGTTCGCCACCAATACCTGTGTGGTAGGATGTGACAAGCCCGGGCAAAAGCAACAAAAGGATGAGCCCGGCAACCAGACCGGTCCGTGAAGAAATCGACTCGCGTAGCATAGCCTCACCCATGTGAATCCACCGACTCGCAAGTGCTCCTTAAACATTACCAGCAACACCGATGGTTAGTGGCCTTGCAGTGTGGCGTTTTTTCAAGAATTTCGAACCCCTTATTGAGGGTATCGCTTTCGGCCAGAGTTCCAAGAGTTTCAAGGATTTCCTCCGAAGTGGCGTCAAGAGGGAGAAGGGTTCTTTGAGGGGGTGCACTGACAGGCATTCAGTGAGCCCATGTCGACGAACTTTGACAACATCTACGATTTGAGCACTGAACAACTCGAAATGCTTGATGATGCGGAAGAAAAGATGCTGAGAAACGACCTTGGTGCTGCTGAGAAACTCCTTCTCTCGATGCTCAAAAGCGATGAGGAATGCATTCCAGTGCTGTCGAATCTGGGTCACCTATACGGCCGTCACCTGTCTGAATTTGAAACGGCCATTGAATACTACGATCGTGTGTTAGCGCTCGAACCAGACAATGCTTGGGCTCGTGATGCTCGTCGGCGCTACCTTCGGTATGTCTGACCAGCAGAGCGCCAATCGTTGCCAAAGTTCATGTGGCATCGGGTGAACGAACGTGTATGGATGCCGAGCAAATCCTCATCGCCGGTGTCGGTGGTCTTGGGTGTGCTTGGGCCAAAGGGGCCCAATCCCGCTGCTCAAGCGACGCAGGAGTCCTGCTCATCGATGCGGATGACGTGAGTTTTGAAGGGGCTGATGGGGCTCATTTGTTGCGTTTAGGCCACACCCTTGATTCAGTGGGGTGCGCAGCCTTGCCCCCCCTCGCTGAACAACGAATGCGTGGCTATTCTGCCCTTGCGAACACCATTCTTGAACCGGTTGAACTCGTGATTTTACTCACCGGCCTTGGCGGCGGTACTGGCACAGGAGCAGCCCATGAATTCGCTCGCCAAGCTCGCCAATCAGGCGCTCTGGTCCTGGCCGTAGCTGCCATGCCGTTCGAAGTTCAAGCAACACGCACAGAAATTGCCCGTTTGGGTCTTCAACGGTTAGAACATATTGCTCATGTAACGGTTCGTCTCTCCCTCGATCGCCTTGCTCGGCAAGCGAGGCAACAAGGCCAGACATGGCAAATGGGTGCAGAATGGATTGAGGATTTGGTCGATGGATTGATTCGAACGCTGATGAAGATGGGCCTTATCAACCTCGATTTGATGGATTTACGTGCGATTGTCGACCAAGAAGGCGAAGCCACCATGCTGGTGGGCAGCGGTCGTCCCGATGATCCTGAATCAATCCTTCAGTCTGCGATGATGGCGCCGCTTTCTGCGCTGGATGTGGGTGGCGCAAGTGCGTGTCTGATTCAGGTCGAAGGTGGGCTTGGCATGACCATTGGCCAAGTGGATGCTGTGGCCAATATTTTCACCGAGGCTTTGGACGATGATGCACAGGTGATTTTGGGTGCGAGGGTCAGTGAAGACCTCGAAGACACAATTCGCGTCGTGACCCTTCTCGCTGGCATTCGCCCATCCGATTAATCATCAATGTTGATGACATCTTCCCATTCCACGTCAGCTTTCAATCCAATGTCTTTTGGTTTTTCCCAGTCGCCATCAAGATGCTCGTTCCAGTTGTCTTCTGCCTCATCGGTTGGCGGGGCAGGTTCTGTCTCCTGTTCGTTTGACTGTGGTGGTTGTTGAGTTGGGGTTGCTGGTTCGGAGTGTGCCACAATGTTCTGAATTTCAAGATCATCTTGATGGCGCACAAGAACGCTGTTCATAATTGACCTGTGCATCCAGACGCCCGTCAGTGCAGCAATAATGTGGCCGAGCATCATCACCATGCGCAGATCGCCGACCGCAGCGCTGATCATGGCAACACTGCCTGCGTAGGCATAGCCAAAAGCAAGACCCCACGGCAGAGCATTTTCGGTGTTAAGCAATTTGAATTTGGCTCCGAACCCCTTCGAGGTTAAGGACCAAATCCCCATAAACACCGTGAACATCATGAGCGCAATTTCTTCTAAGTACACTTCTAAGTCACCAATGCCCATGAATGCATGACGGTAGACCGTGAGCAAATGCCATGTGACAAAGAGATGAATCCAGATGGACCACTTGAAATGGAATCGGCGCAACGAACGGTTCTTCATTGCCTCAGTTCGTAACTTCCACGTCGCTGCGTTCATCAACCCAAAGACCAGCAATGAGAGTCCGATGAAAGGAAACAGGTCCGGATGTTGGGCGAGGGCGATATCGGTTGGCTTGTGAATCGATGCAAACACCGTGATTGCCGCACCGCTGAATCCCACGACCCCGAGAGCGAGCACCGCTAATCCAATGTAGCCTTGACCAGATGTTGAAGCACTTTTTGGGGTGCCTTTTGCTGATTGTGCGGAAGCCCATGCGCCGAACGAACGGCCCTGAGCAACAGCCCACACGACAAAGAGGCTCGCCATGATAAGGGCCAGCACATCAGGTGCGGATTCGCTTGTGAGGATGATAAACAACAGGAAGAACACCGCCGCAACAGAATAGGGCAGGATCAGAATTCTGAAACTGAATGCCAGTCGCTTGAGGGCATTGGGACGTTCTTCTCCCCATTCAGAAAGATGGGTCCAACTTCGTATGCGTTCGATTGAAGACAACATCGCTGTGACTGAATAGCCGATGGCCAGCGAAGCAAACGCCACCGCAGCCATTCCAGGCGAACTGTTGGCCAAGGCGTAAAGGAAGACTGAAGAGAGTACGAGGGCGACGACATGGGGTAAAGTTTTGAACGACAACAGGGTTCGAAGCAGGCCCAAAATGGACGAATCAGTCGCTGCGAGTTGTTCGAGTGCCTGTCCAACTTCTTCCTCGTTGTCCGGGGCGGGTGAAACCTCTTGCTTCGTGTCCACGGTCCCGACCAAGGATTCCTTTGTTTTCATGTTATGGCCCTGTTGACGCTCAAATCTATTGAAGGAGAAGGTTTCCCCGTTTTCATGGCCAAGCGGTTGTCCAAGGCCCTTCGGGGAAAACGACGTTGGATGGGTGTGGCATTTCCGTCAGCCATATCGTCTCGTTCAAAGGCCACCGATGCCATAGCAAGCGCCTTTGTGGGCTTTGATGATGATGCAAAGATTCGATTGATGGATTTTCACAGCGCAACGACGGATCAATCTTTGCAAACTTCGCTCCATCTTTACGGCAGCGAATCTTCTGTTGAGCCTCGTTCATACGGCATTCTAGAGGTGCCTCATGAAGTGTACAATGATGTGCGGAGCAAAATAGAATCAGAAGATGCACTTGCCTCTCATTCAATCAAGAGCATCACTTCAAGTGGAAAAATCCGTCTCGTTCGAGAACGAATGGCTCTGGCAAAGCCCCCCCGGCGACGCTGACCATCATCTTCTTGATGCACAACCAGCACGCAGGGTCATGGCTGGTGGTGGAGCGGCTCCAAGCATGAAAATGAGCGATGTGTTTCTGCTCATCGGAATGAGCATTCTCCTTGGAGGGCTCATCATGCATCTATGGGTCACTCCAACTTCGCTTGAGGGGGATGCCAACAGCAAAGAGGGCGGTGCGTCAATGCTGAAAAGCGATAGCATCAATTTCAAACTGAACGCCATCAACGCCTCGACGTTCACCGTTGTTGTTTACGATGAAGCAAACAAAGAAGTGTTCTCCACCGACGGGCTTTTGAGCGAAGGCGAGGATGCTGAAATCCTTTTCAAGGCTGAAGAAGCTGGTTTTTACACCTACAATGTCGTCTTTGAAACTGGCCAAGGTGAAGTTCTTGTCGATGTCGATCGGAACACGAAAATTGATTTCCTACCTTATCCAATCGGTGCTGCTTGCATTCTCTTCGGACTCTACAAGAGAGGGCTTGAAGACGACGGCGCTATCGATGCGGAATTGGAAGATTAATCGCTCGTAAGGTTCGGCCATTCGATGTCCTCACCATCGGTGATTGTGGCCTGTTCTCCATCGCTGTTTTCAATGACCAAATTACCTTGTGAATCGAGGTTAGAAATCATCCACTTTTCGTTTCTATAGTATGGGTTTCCAAGAATGATTTCTCCATTTTTCAAGTGGGCGAGAAGGGCTGGTATGTGGCGTTCAAAAACCGGTGATTTAACCCCCTTTCTGTGTTCGAAAAATGAAGCCATAACCGCATTGAGCGTTGACGTAAATTGTTCGCGATGAAGACCTTCAATCTCACGGCCAAGGTAGGCGATTGGGAACGCCTGTTTGTTGACTGACGGGCCTTGGAAGTTTACACCAATACCAACAACGATGGTGTTTGCATCGCCCTTGCTTTTTCCTTCGACGAGCACTCCAGATACCTTTCCGACCAACTTGTCTTGGATCATGTAGACATCATTCGGCCATTTCAACGCCATGTTCGCTTCGGATGCACCGAGGAGTTTGTTGGTGACATACACCGCATATCCGCTCAAGATTTGAACAAGTCCTGGATGATCGCATAAGCGTCCCTTTCTCAACAACCAAGAGCCAGCAAAGGCTTCTTCTTCGCTTGACCATGTTCGCCCTCTGCGTCCACGCCCAGCACTTTGTCGGCGTGCTACGAACAGATCGCCTTCCTGTTCCCCTGTGTCCAAGGCCAATTGATTGGTCGAATCGACAACATCGTTTTGATGAATGGTTGCAGAAGCGTAAGGGGTCCAAAGAGCGATGACCCTCAACATCTCGCCGTCCTCAAATGAATGGGTCGCCACACACCTTGCAGCGAACCCGTGACGTTGTGCTTCATGCTCGGCGTTTGACCCTTTGGAATTACCGCCAACAAGAAGGAGAATCATCCCCTGATTGGTCAAAAGTGAGTTTTTCTTTACTTGGGCCATGAGCCTTGATACGAGACCCTTTTGGTCGGTGTCAACAAGGGCTGCTTCTTCCAATGGTCCAAGGACGTCACCTTGGGCATGTTCTTCGCCGAGGTATGGCAGATTCCACACGATGAGGTCATGAGGTTTTTCCCCTGCCCATTGAGTCACAGAGCCGTCCTCATTTGGACCGGGTCCACCCTCGTGAACCTCGACCTCAAGATTCAGGCGCTTGGCGTTCTCTCTGGTGGATGCCACGGCGTATGGATTGATGTCGCACGCTCGAACTCGGTAGCCAAGGCTGGCGGCGTACAAGGCTATTGCACCTGACCCTGAACCGATCTCTAGGCAGCGTTGACCCTTGCCTGGGCCCAGCGTTCGTAATGCCCGACACAGCAAATCTGTGTCCTCACGCGGTGGATAAACGGTGGGGGGGACAATCAAATCGAGAATGACGCCATCTGGGGTGGCCCAATTGCTCCGGTTTGCCGGCCTCTCAAGGCGCGAGATTTCGGCTTCGGAGTCGCCCAAATCAAAGATACCCTCTTCCATGACTTGCCCCAAAATGGCCGAGTTGTGCATTGGCTATATTGCTATCCGCTGAAGCAAAACCGTGCAACCCCGCCACTGTCGCAGGATTTGAAGCAACGCGAATTCAATAAAACCCATTCACTGTGGTCGATTTACGCTCTTGTGAGTGCCGCCGCAACCTATATGAACAGTTGGTAAGTCGGGCAGAAAGCCCAAGGTGCATTATTGGGCCTGTAGCTCAGTCAGGTAGAGCGTCGGACTTTTAATCCGATGGTCGCGGGTTCGAACCCCGTCAGGCCCGCCTGACTGAGTTTCTGGGCCTAAAATGTAGGGCTGAGCGGGGAATTTGGATGGTAGTAAAAAGCGCAACGAAGAAGCGACTCATGGAACTCGGCGTCTCCGAGGAATTTGCACACAAACTCGCTACCGATCGGAACATGACCGACATCAAGGCCATGTCCTCTGACGAAATCGCCTCCACCCTCGGTGAATCAAAGGATTCCGAGCAATTCATCAGCACCATGTCCATCATCGCAGAGCAAGGTTCCCGCCGACGTGCTGCGAAAAAGAGCAAGAAAATCACCATTCGCTCAAAGGCTATTGACGACTTTGACCGACCAGAAATCACCCTTCGTTTCAACGCACTCAACCACGTACTGGTCCCCCACCAGGAACTTGTCGGTGCTGCAAACATCAGCGAAGAAGAACAGTTCGAAGTCGAAAGTGAGGCACTCAGCCCATGGAAGATGGTTCAACCTGATGATGAAACCGGTGAAGACCGCCTTGCCAAAGAACTTCTTCCAAAGATTCTGATCACCGACCCCGTTGTTCAGGTCATCAAGGAAGTCGCAGAAGCTGAAGACCACGCTCGTCTTGCAGCAGACCCAGACCACAAACCCCTCGCCGCCGGTTGGATCGCAGACCGTGTGTTGAAAGTCGTCCGCCAATCCCCGTCGGCCGGACGATCTGTAGCCTACCGCCTGATCGTGGAGGGTAACTGAGGAGGGATCATCATGCAAGAAATTATTCAATCATTTTTCAAAGAACGCAGCCTTGTCAACCACCAACTTGCATCGTACGACGATTGCATTCCCGCAGGTGATAACAACCTCTCTCGAATGGAGAAAATCATCCGAAACATCCGCGTCGGAACCGACGAGGAAATTGACGACGATGATGGCGGCTTCATCAAGCTCGACGTTGTCGACCAAGACATCACCATTCGCCTCAAGAACATCCAACTTGGCGAGCCAACCATCCGTGAAGCCAACGGTGCAGAACACCCGTCCACCCCTATGGAATGCCGTCTGCGCAAGTTGACCTACATGTCCCCTGTTACCATCGACTTCCAAATTTTCCGAAACGGTGTCCGCTCGCCTAAGGAAGAAGCAGTGCAAGTCGGTAGCATGCCAATCATGGTCCGTTCGAAGCGATGCAACCTGCACGCTGGACACATTGCTGGTGACCGACAATTGTACCCAACCACCTCCACCGAAGACTCCGCATTGTGGGACGACCTGCTGCGAAAGAAGGGCGAAGACCCTCTAGACCCTGGAGGCTACTTCATCATCAACGGTACCGAGCGTGTTCTCATTTCGATGGAAGACCTCGCACCAAACCGTGTCACTGTTGAAATCAACAAGCGTTACGCAAAGCGAACCGAAGTCGCCAAGATTTTCTCGCAAAAAGACGGTATGCGCAAACCCCTCAACGTCGAGAAGCGCCGTGACGGTATGCTCATGGTCAAGATCAGCACAGCTGGAACAACCGCAATCCCCGTGGTTCTCCTCATGCGTGCCCTCGGCATTGAGAACGACCAAGAAGTGTTCCAAGCGATTGCGGGACCAACTGAGACGTTCAAGTACATCGTCGCCAACCTCAACGAAGTCAATGACAACGAAGAGTACGGCGTGCAAAACAAGGAGGAGGCTCACGAATGGTTGCAGAAGAAATTCGCAGCCGGTCAACAACGTGAATACCGAGAGCAACGGGTCAACCAACTGCTCGACCGTGAACTTCTTCCTCACTTGGGTGACCAATCAACCGCTCGTAAGAAGAAGGCTATCTTCCTTGGCCGCATCGTTCGTCAAGTCCTCGAAATGGCCCTCACCAACCGTGAGCCAAACGACAAGGACCACTACGCAAACAAGCGTGTTCGTCTCGCAGGTGACCTCGTGGAAGATTTGTTCCGTGTGTCCTCTGGACAACTCGCTCGTGACCTGAAGTACCAACTTGAGCGCCACCACAACCGCAAGCGAGAGCTGAAAATCACCTCCTGCTTGCGCCCTGACGTTCTCACCTCCAAGATCATGCACGCATTGGCAACAGGAAACTGGGTCGGTGGCCGCTCCGGTGTGAGCCAACTGCTCGACCGAACCACCTACCTCGCATCTCTATCGCACATGCGCCGTGTAACATCGCCTCTGGTTCGAAGTCAACCTCACTTCGAAGCACGTGACCTGCACCCGACACAGTGGGGCCGCTTGTGCCCTAACGAGACCCCTGAAGGTCAAAACTGTGGACTTGTGAAGAACGCCGCACAAATGATCGACATCTCCGAACACATCAGCGAAATTGAAGTTCGACAACAACTCGATGAACTCGATGTCTTCGAACCGGACGACTGGACCTCGGGTGACCGAGTTCACGTCAACGGTGACATTTACGGTATTCACAAGAACGGAAAGAACTTGGTTCGCCACTTCAAGTCCGCTCGCCGACGTGGAACCATTCCTGCGGAAGTTTCCATCCGATACGACCGTGAGAACAAGGACATCTTCATCAACACCGACAAGGGACGTATCTTGCGACCATTGTTGATCCTCTATGATGGTGCACCTCGTTTGACCGGTGAACACCTCGAAGCCCTCCGCTCCGGCGAGATGACCTTCAAGCAACTCGTCAACGAAGGCATCGTTGAATGGGTCGACGCTGAAGAAGAAGAAGACTTGCTCATCGCACCTCGTCCATTCGTCCTCCCAGAGACCGTGGAAAGCGGACCGCTCGCAGGGCGTCCACTCACCAACGAAAACGTTGAGTGGACCAACCTTGGGGAACCAGGCGCAACCGTCGCTGCCATCAAGGCTCGAGTTCGCATGCCAAATGGTGAATGGGAAATTGCAACCCTCGATGTTGACTTGCTCTACACCGAGGACCACACCCACTGTGAAATCGATCCACAACTCGTTCTCGGTGTCTGTGCTTCGCTGATCCCATACCCAGAACACAACTCCACACCTCGTGTTACTGGTGGAACAGCAATGGTCAAGCAATCCTTGGGTCTTCCAAGTGCAAACTACCGCATGCGACCTGACACACGTGCGCACATCCTGCACTACCCGCACCGTTCGATCACTCGAACCAACGCTATGGAGACCACACACTTCGACGACCGTCCTGGTGGACAGAACTTCATCGTGGCCATCATGTCCTTGCACGGCTACAACATGCAGGACGCAGTCATCATGAACCGTGGGTCAGTGGACCGTGCTCTCGGCCGCTCAACCTTCAACCGAACCTACAACGCTGAACGCCGAAGGTTCCCAGGTGGCCAAGTTGAAGAAATCGAAAAGCCAGGCAGTTCCCTCCAAGAAGTCAAGGGACTCAAGCCTGAAGAAGCCTACCGACACCTCGAAGCTGACGGATTGCCGTTGCCTGAGAAGGAACTCATCGGTGGCGAAGTGTTGGTCGGTAAGACCAGCCCTCCTCGTTTCCTCGAAGAATCTGCAGGTGGTGCATTCTTGCTCGCCCAAGAACGCCGAGAGTCATCCATGCTTGTTCGCCACGGTGAGAAAGGATGGGTTGACAACGTCTACGTGACCGAATCCCTCGACTCTGGCCGCTTGGTCCGAGTGATGGTCCGAAGCCACAAGGTTCCGGAAGTCGGTGACAAGTTCGCTTCTCGCCACGGACAAAAGGGTGTCATTGGACGCCTTGTTGACCCAGAGGACATGCCCTTCACCGCTGACGGTGTTGTGCCTGACTTGATCATCAACCCGCACGCTATCCCATCCAGAATGACTGTTGCTCACGTCTTGGAAATGATTGGTGGTAAGGTCGGCGCCCTCGAAGGACGCCGAATTGATGGTACCGCATTCCGTGGAGAAAAGGAAGGCAGTCTACGTGACGGTCTTGTCCGAAACGGATTGGCTCACACCGGTCGTGAAACCATGATCAACGGTGAAACTGGTGAAGTCTATCCTGCTGAAATCTTCGTTGGTTGCATCTACTACCAACGATTGCACCACTTGGTGTCTTCGAAGATTCACGCCCGTTCCCGTGGCCGTGTTCAAATCCTCACCCGTCAACCGACCGAAGGTCGTGCTCGACAAGGTGGTCTGCGATTCGGTGAAATGGAACGTGACTGCCTCATCGCTCACGGTGCTTCAATGGTCATCAAGGACCGTCTCTTGGACGAATCCGATGGTATTGACATGTACGTCTGCGCTCAATCTGGACACATCGCTTGGTACGATCCAAAGCGAAGAACCTACGTCAGCCCTATCCATGGCGACGGTGCTGAAGTGTACAAGGTGCAAACCTCGTACGCATTCAAGCTGCTCTTGGATGAGATGAAGAGTTTAGGTGTGGCCATGAGACTCGAACTGGAGGACCGAAGATGAGCCAAAAAAGCACAATGATTCCAAAGCGAATTGCACAAATTCGCTTCGGACTGATGGACCCAATTGAAATCCGCAAGATGTCCGCTGTCGAAGTGAAGACTGCAGACACCTACAAGGACGACGGACACGCCTACCGCCAAGGTTTGATGGACCCCCACATGGGTGTTATTGAACCTGGATTGGTTTGCCCGACTGACAACTGCAAGTACGACGAATCCCCTGGCCACTTTGGTCACATTCAACTCGAACTTCCAGTCATGCACATTGGTTTCGTGAACCTCATCAAGACCGCGCTCAAGGCAACTTGCAGCAAGTGCAGCAACATATTGCTCCACAAGGAAAACGGTTCTCACCCATCGAACCCCGAACTCTCTGAACAGGATTACTTCCGAACCCGAATCCGCGACATCATCGTGAAGCACGGTGTCGGTTCGACAGAATTCACTAAGATCATCAAGGAAGTTGAGAAGGTCACCACCGGCACCAACCGTGGTGTCTGCATGCACTGTGGTGAAGCACAAGGCAAGATTGCACTTGACAAGCCGACGACCTTCAAGGAAAAGAAGGAAGCAAAGGGCCAAAGCGGTAAGGACGAAGGATGGCGCAAGCTCAACCCTCGTGACGTTCGTGAGTGGCTCAGTGGAATCCCATCCGAAGACCTCATCTTCATTGGAATGGACAAGCAAAACCGCCCAGAGTGGATTGTTTTGAAGGTGCTCCCCGTGCCTCCAATCACCGTCCGCCCGTCGATTACCCTCGACAGCGGTGACCGCTCCGAAGACGACTTGACTCACAAACTCGTTGACGTTCTCCGAATCAACCAGCGACTTCGTGAAAACCGTGACTCGGGTGCTCCACAACTGATTGTTGAGGACCTTTGGGAACTTCTCCAATACCACGTGACGACCTACTTCGACAACCAAACTTCTGGTATCCCACCAGCACGTCACCGCTCCGGACGAACCCTCAAGACGCTGACTCAGCGACTGAAAGGTAAGGAAGGACGATTCCGAAGCAACTTGTCCGGTAAGCGTGTGAACTTCTGTGCTCGGTCTGTGATCTCCCCAGATCCATACCTCGGCGTGAACGAAGTTGGTGTGCCAACCAAGATTGCAAAGGAACTGACCGTACCGATCCGTGTGACCTCTCGTAACCGTGAGCAAATGCGTCAAATGATCCTCCGTGGTCCTGATGTTCACCCTGGTGTGAACTACATCATCCGCGGTGACGGCCGACGTGTCCGTATCAATCAACGAAGCCGATTGATCAACGCTGGATTCCGATGCCACAACCCTGAGTGCAACGATGAAACGACCACTCGTTTCGACCTCCACTCCGTGCTTCCAGCACCAAACTTCCTACCTGGTTTGGTCATCAAGCCACAAATCAGCATCGCTACCGATGGAACGACAGAAACGTCCTACATCGTTGACGACAACGCAACCCTTGCCAACCTCCGAGGCGAAGACGAACATGGTCACCGCCTCCCTGAGGATGACCCACGGGCAAAGCTCCACTACCGCTGGATGTGGGATTTGGCACAAGCCGACAAGGCTCACCCTGAACCGCTTCCAGAGCACCTCAAGGTCACCTGCCCTCACTGTGGCAGCCCTGCAGATGAATGGGGCGACCGAACACGAGTCGAAGATCGCTTGTCCACCATTGACCGCAACGGTAACCCGAAGCCAGGTCTGCTCGTCGAGCGACACTTGATCGACGGAGACGTTGCCATCTTCAACCGACAACCTTCGCTTCACCGCATGTCGATGATGGTTCACGAAGTCCGCGTCATGGAAGGGCACACCTTCCGGTTCAACTTGGCTGTTTGTACCCCGTACAACGCTGACTTTGACGGCGACGAAATGAACCTGCACGTGATTCAATCCGAAGAAGCACGAGCAGAAGCAAAGATTCTGATGCGTGTTCAGGAACACATCCTCACACCTCGCTACGGCGGTGCTGTGATCGGTGGAATCCACGACCACATCTCCGGAGCTTACCTGTTGTCACGCCCTGGCACCCTCATCAACCGTCGACACGGCCTTGAGATGCTTGGTAGCATCAACTGGGAAGGCGAACTGCCAGAGATTGTCAAGGACGCTAACGGCAAGGAATGCTTCCGTGGCCAAGACATCATCTCGCTGATCATCCCCGACAACATCCACCTGCGATTCCGCAGCCGTTCCAACGACGAAGTCGTTGTCAAGGACGGTAAGGTCGAAGGAACCCTCGACAAGCGTGCTATTGGTGCAGAAGATGGACGATTGCTCGACGCTATCGTTCAAACCAACGGTCCAGAAGAAGGTGCTCGTTTCCTTGACGAGTTCACTCGACTCTCGATTGCTGCGTGCACTTCGCTTGGTTTCACAACCGGTATTGACGATGAAGATCTCAGTGCCGAAGCCCTTGATGCAATCATCAAGGCAAACGTGGACGCTGGTGAATTGGTTCAAGAAGCCCTTGGCAAGTTCGGTAAGGACGGCCGTGGCTACGAATCCCGCCCGGGTCGAACCGCTCGTGAAACCCTTGAAGAAGACATCATGGTCATTCTCGACCAAGGTAAGCAACAAGCTGGTGACGTGGCAAAGGACGAACTCGCTCAATCTGGTTCAACCAACGCTGCTGTCAACATGGCCATTTCCGGTGCCCGTGGTTCCATGGACAACCTGAACATGATGGCCGGTTCGATTGGTCAAGCAAAGGTTCGTGGAAAGCGTCTAGAGCGTGGATACAACGAACGTGTGTTGCCTCACTTCCGCCGTGGTGGACGTGCTGCAGCCGACCGTGGTTTCATCTCCAGTTCCTTCAAGCGTGGTCTTGAGCCAACGGAGTTCTTTATGCTCTCCGTTTCTGGTCGTGAGTCCCTGGTCGATACTGCTGTCCGTACTGCAAAGTCCGGATACATGCAACGCCGACTGATCAACGCAATGGACGACCTCAAGGTCTACGACGATGACATGCTATCGGTTCGAAACACTGCGAACAGAATCATCCAATTCAGCTACGGTGAAGACGGCATTGACCCTTCCCGTGGTGTGCACGGTTCTCCGTTCAACATCGACGTTATTGTTGATGAAGCGCTTGGAACCGAGGGTGCAACCCTCGATGCTCGTGATTCATACGAGCCAACAACTGAGCGAATTGACGCAGATGACCTCGAACATGGTGAACCTGCTGAAAGCGATGGAGGTGACGTCTGATGGTCGTAAAGAGTGCAACCAAGAAGAAGCTCATGGATTTGGGCATTGCCGAGAACTTTGCGCACACGCTTGCCGATGACAAGAAGTGGGACGATGTCAAAATCCTCGCCGCTGGAGAAATCGCTCAACTGTGTGAAACCGATTCAGCAACCGCTGCGAAGATGAAGGACATCATCGATGCAGCAAGCAAGAAAGGTGGCGATTCAAACAGTGAAAACACCGGACCTACAACCAAAGTTTCCTACAAGCGCCGAAAGGGACGTTTGACTGCACGCGCCAAGACCGCAGCAGATCTCGACACCTATGGTGTAGATGAGAAACTCGCAACTTACATCGATCCATTGGCTGAAGACCCTGTGTTCAAGTCACTCGTTGCAGCTGCAGAAGACAGCGGTTCGACTCGCTTTACCAACCGAATCTTCCACGACCTTACCGTGGCAATCCACGCACGTGGCAAGAAGAAGTTGACCAAGCCTCAAGCAAAGAAAGTCGTCAACGAATCAGTTGTTGCTCTCGACAAGGCAAGCATCGATCCTTACGAAGCAGCAGGAATTATCACCGCACAATCGATCGGTGAGCCTGGCACTCAGATGACCATGCGTACGTTCCACTATGCGGGTGTTGCAACGGTCAACGTGACCCAAGGTTTGCCTCGTATCATCGAAATTGTCGATGCACGAAAGGTTCCAAACACGCCAACCATGACCATCCGGCTCAAGGGTGACGACATGATGAACGCGGCAGCCGCACAAAAGTTGGCAGCAGCAATCGAAGTGACCACCACGGTCAACATCGCTTCCTTGGAAACTGACGTCGCTCAACGCCGATTGGTTTTGAAGCTGAACAAGGGCAACCTCAAGCAAAAGAACATGACTGGACTTGAAGTCAAAGATAAGCTCGAGCGTGCAACCCGTTTGTTGGTTCAACCTGATAAGGAAAAGAACCCTGGCACATTGACCTTGATTCCAGGTGTTCACTCACCTGAAGACTTGGCTGAACTGGCAGAGAACCCGCCATCCTACACCATGTTGCTGCAACTTGAAGAGAAGATTCGAGACATGCGTCTCAAGGGTATTCCAAACATTGAGCGGGCAAACGTGCAACTTGATGACAAGACAGGAGAGTACTACCTTTCGACCATTGGTTCCAACCTCATCCGTGTGAGCGAAATCGAAACCATCGATCGACGCCGCACCTACACCAACAACATCATCGAAATCTATGATTTCCTTGGTATTGAGGCTGCTCGCCAAGCTATTGTTAACGAACTACAAGCGACCCTTGACGGTGCTCGCCTCGAAGTCGATGTCCGCCACCTGTTGATGGTTGCTGACGTCATGACTTCAGAAGGTGAAGTCCGTGCAATCGGCCGCCACGGTGTTTCAGGAACCAAGCACAGTATCCTTGCTCGTGCTGCGTTCGAAGTGACCGTCAACCACTTGCTCAAGGCCGGTATTATCGGCGAGCGAGACTACCTCACCGGTGTTGCAGAGAACATCATTGTCGGGCAACCAATTTCCTTGGGAACCGGCAGTGTCGAACTGTACTACATCCCTGAGTGATTTTCCAACCATGAGAAACAAAGTGGAGTATGGAGGAATAAAATATGGATATCAGCCGACAACTAAAAAATGCAATTGCAACCGGAAACTTACGATTTGGCCAACGACAAGCCCTCGCTGCTTGTGCCCTTGGTGAAGCAAAACTCGTCATTTTGGCAGCAAACTGTCCGACCGAATTCGCAGACGATCTGCACGCCCGTCACCCAGAAGTGACCAAGTTCCGTGCAGTCATGGTCAACCGTGAACTAGGAATCGCTTGTGGTAAGCCGTTTTCGGTCTCCACAATCACCATCATCGATGCTGGTGAAAGCGATCTTCTCACCCTCGAAAGCAACCTCGAGTGAGGACACAAGCCCTTCAAGGGCCAAAATTGTGTGAACCCAAGCAATGGAAGCCTTCATGGCCTTTGGGCTCAACCGAATGGTATGCGTACCTCTTGGCTTCGCTCTGCAGCATGCTTCCTGACCGTCCTCATGTTCGCCTCGGTGCTTTTGCCCATGGTTGAACCAGCGACAACAGAAGAGGCCGAGAGCGCTCCTGTGTTGGAGATGCTCACCCCCGTTCAGCGCATCCAATCTGGGGCAACCAGCGCCAATCCAATGCTCGTTGGTGGTGGAACCCCCTCTGGTGCAGAATTCGTGGAAGCCCTCGAATACTCACCAGGCGTCTACGCATTTGGTGGTAGTTGGAACACAAGCAATTCCCAAGCCTTGACCTTTGGCAGCAATACCCTCTCGCCAACCAGCCCTTACGGACAAGAGTTCTACATTGCGGCAGTGGACAGTTCTGGTCAATTCCAATATGTCAAGGGTGCAAACCACAACATGCAAGGGAACCCTGGCATCTCAATCTTCAGCGACATCGCTGTTGGCATGGGCGGTGAAATTGTTGTTGCAGGGTTCTACACGGGAGCCATTCAATTCGGTTCCATCACGATTGCCTCCGGTGCTGCTGATGGCTTCATTGCAATGACAGACCCAAGCGGTCAGTGGTTGTGGGCTCACTCGTTCCAGACCGTGGTCAACAACACACAGGAATTCTCCCAAGTGGACCATGTGACCATCGATCAAAACGGTGACGTCATCGTGTCTGGGGTTCACCAAGGGGAGACTGACTTCGGGGGTACGAGTTTCAATGTCTCGGATCAAGAAGTCTTCACTGCGAAACTCAACGGCATGCAAGGAACCCTCACCTGGGTGACATCCGGTGGCGGTGTTGGTAACCAAATCGTTTCAGGTGTCGCAGTGGACTCCATGGGTGAGATCTACGTCGGTGGCATCACCTTTGGCAACATGATTTACGGAACAAACTCCTACAGCCCAGCTGGAAACAGCGATACATTCCTGCTCAAACTTGATTCCTCTGGCGTGGTCAAATGGCTTGCCGGAATGGGAACTCCAAACCAGGACACTCAATTGACTTCGATGAAGATGAGCATGAACGATGATTTGTACATGGGCGGCCTTTACGATGGTAACCTGCAGGGCTCAGGCCCATCGGGTGCTTGGTCAATCACCGCGACTCAAGGCCAACAAGATGCCTTTGTGCTGAAAAATCCGTTTGCCACGCTTTCAGGCGCTTCAAGTTGGGCCGCTACAGGCGGCAGCAGTTCGGTTGACACCGTCCGTGATATGGCCATCAACTCGATGAATGAAGTGTTCATTGTCAATGTCATCGATGCGACGTTTACAGGCGGCTCCCAATCTGCAGTTGTTGCGGGAAACATTGACGGAATGGTGGCTGGATTGTCAGCAACCGGTGACTGGGATTGGATGGAATCAACGGGCAGTTCTGCCTACGAAGTCCTCAATTCAATTGCTGTCAATGAGTCTGACATCGTCACAGTTGGTGGCGGTCTAGGTGGTGGAACGATAAACAAAGGTACGCTTTCAGTGACCTCTGGTGGCAACAATTGGGACGCCATGCTTTGGTCGTTGGACCCGAGTTCAAAGAAGGATGCAGATGTTGACGGCGTTCCTGACTATGCGGACAACTGCCCAAACACCTCCAACCCAACTCAAGCCAACACCGATGGTGATGCTTACGGTGATGCGTGCGATTCGGATGACGACAACGATGGTCTGACCGACAACTTCCCTGATCTCTGCCCTCGAGGCGGCGCATTCAACTGGACGAGTGGTCAAGACACCTCCAACCCATCAGCCTCAACCGATTGGGACAATGATGGCTGCAAAGACGACACAGAGGATTCAGACGATGACAACGATCAAATCGATGACGTCGATGACAACTGTCAGTGGACCTCATACAACCCACCCCGACCAACATGGGTTTCAGATTCAGCCTCAGACATCGACGGAGATGGATGTCGAGACAGCGACGAGGACACCGATGACGATGCAGATGGCTTCGACGATGTTGTTGATGACTGTCCCACCGTTTCGGGCACTTCCCTTAACGGCACAGAGGGTTGCTTAGATTCAGATGGCGACAGTTGGGCCGATAATTTCGATGACTGTCCTAACCAAGCTGGCGATTCGACCCTTGGTGGGAAGAACGCTTGTCCTGATGCTGATGGTGATGGATGGGCAGACGTCGACGATGCGTTTGATGCAGACGCCACCCAATGGGCGGATACAGATGGTGATGGCTACGGTGATCACCCGCTCGGCACAACACCCGATGACTGCATCGAGCAAGCCGGCACCTCAACGATGGACCGAATTGGCTGCTTTGACGCCGATGAAGACGGCTATTCTGATTCCGATGGTTTCTGGTCAACTGAAGATGGGGCTGATGCGTTTGGCAATGATCCAACCCAATGGTCTGATTTCGATGAAGATGGTTATGGTGACAACTGGGCTAACGGCACATGGAATGACCGCAACCCTTCGTGGCCTGGTGAGTTTAACAGCGAGGCGAATGGCCAAGACGCTTGCCCAACCAAGGCAGGAACTTCATGGCAAGCCGGCATTGTCGGCTGTCCTGACGCAGATGGCGATGGTTGGTACGACGTCATGGATGCATTCCCGCAAGAACCAACCCAGTACGCTGACACAGATGGCGATGGCTATGGAGACAATCAAACAGGTTTCGAGGCTGACGCTTGTCCTGAACAGGCTGGCACCTCAACGTTTGACCGCTATGGGTGCCTCGATTCTGACGGGGACCAACGCTCTGACCCAGACATCAACTGGATGCCTTCGCAAGGTGGCGACGCCTTCCCCTCTGAACCGACCCAATGGGCCGACCAAGATTTGGATGGCTACGGGGACAACCCTGCTGGTGTGACTCCGGATGATTGTCCAACAGTGCGTGACACCTCAAGCATCGACCGCCTTGGATGTGCAGACACAGATGGCGATGGTATCTCGGACCCCGATGCTGATTGGACCCTTGCTGACGGTGCAGATGCGTGCATCAATGGGCGTGGAAATTCCAGCCAAGACCGAATTGGTTGTTACGATCAGGACGGCGACGGCTATTCCAATCCAAGTGCCGATTGGACGATTGAAGATGGTGCTGATGCCTATGTTGATGATCCCACACGCTGGATGAAGGAAAACGAACCAGCATCCTCTTCGCTGTCGAGCAGCTCAACTCTTACGTACGGAATCGGTGGGGTTTTACTCATCGCAGCCATTCTCGGTGGTCTGTTCCTGCTTCGTGGTCGAAACGGCCATGATGAAGAAAAGGCATGGACTCAGTCGGCTCCTGGGGCAATGCCTCCTATGCCGTCAATGTCAGCTCAACCTGCTGCAGTGGCCATGCCCAACTTTGCCGCTCAGCCAGTGGCTCAGCCTGCAGCCCAACCGCTCGCTCAGCAAGTGTACAGCGCAACCATTCCTCAAGTGGCTCAACCAGTGGCTCAACCAGCGCCGGTTGCCGATCCTGCCCGTGACTACTACAACGGGCTGTTGACTCAAGGTTACCCTGCGCCAGACGCTTTGGCTTACACGCAGCAGTACTACCCTGGATTCCAAGGGTGAGGTCGCCGCATCGATTACACCCGTGCATGAAGTGAACCATCAACCCAATCGAAATCGACCAACGGGGACAAAGATGACGTTTGACTCAGCGTACGAGCCCTTCTTCCAACCTCCAGGCTGGATCGTTGGCCCGGTTTGGGCCGTGCTCTACACCTGTCTTGCTCTAAGCATGAGCAACATGCTCAGCGCCAAAGAGGAGGTCCCGCAATCGAGTCTCATCATTGCTTTGTTTTTCATCCAACTTGCCGTGAATTTGGCTTGGCCCTCGGTGTTCAACTCTGAGCGTTACCTTCTCTCGTTGTTGATGATCGTTGTGATGATTGTGTTCACGAGCATCTATGCTGTTGCGACCTACAAGGTTGCACCAACCGCATCGATGTTGGTCTGGCCATACATTGCATGGGTGTCCTTTGCAGGCGCTATCAACTTCGCTTACTACCTTGAAGCGTCTTGAGGTAGGGTGCAGACGCACCCAATCACGTGAGGACTTCGAGCAATCGGTCTTGCTCAGCAGCCATTCGTAGTTCCATAGCAATGCGTCGACCACTTGACATTGGTTTTCGCCAGGTTGCGTTTCCGTATGGATGGCCAACACTGACGTGGACGTTTGTTCCTCCACCCAAACGTGGAGCGACATCGTAGATGTAGTAATTCATGTCCTTGTCGATGCATGTTTGTAAGCAGAATGGACCAATGATGCCCGGATCGTAATGTTCCTTGCTTGCGGTGATGAATTTTTCACCGAGTTCGAACGCTTTCTCCAATAGGGATTCACGGATGGTTGCTGTGTTATGACCAACCACGGTCATCTCTGGGATTTGTTGGTGGGCTGGCATGGTCATTTGTTGAGGTGCTGGCAAACGGACATGACCGTCAAGTGAGGATTCGAAGCGCCAATCGACGCCAAGCAGTTCCAACTTCTCGCCTTCTTCAGCGAGGGGGCTGTAAAAGAAATTGAGGTTGAACACCGGTCCGATGACGTAGCGTTCGATTCGAGCGCCTGCGAGCGATGCTTCATCGATCACACCTTCAGCCAGAAGGGTCTTTGATTTTTCTTGGTACTCCTCGTAGGACGCGCAGGTGAAGAACCCACGTTCGAGCTTCTTCTGAGCGTGGTGCAACTTCACGATGACCAAGCAATCAATGTCCTGTGGGTCAGCAATGGCTTCGGGGTAGGGGAGTCCGGCCTTGTCGAGGATCCAGTAGTAGTCTTGGTCTTCTGTGCGTTCTTCCATTCGGAGCATGTTTCTTGAACCAAACAAAGGCACCTTGAAGGTGTCCTCAACATCTTGGATGGAAGAGTATGATGTGAAGGAACGGTTTGGGATGTAAACGACGTTTCTCTTGCGCATTTCTGCTTGCATCTCTGGCTTCATCACATCGTTGAACGAAGGCATGACAATTGCTTTGTCAACCATGCCTCGAACCACACGGCCTGAACCGCTGCGGTGGGCCTTGAAGTAGTTGGCGTATGTCTTGTGGCGGCCTTCTTTACAGTAGGCAACGGTTGGGAAACCTTCCTCGATGGCGCCGTCGCAAATGTCCAGTGCCGAATGCGAAGCGGTCATCCCGATTCGTAGTTTCATTCGGTCGTATTCGTCAACGATACCTGCGATTTCATCTTTTGACAGCATGGGTAATCCCTCGGTAATCTTCCCTGTGGTCGGGGGGGTCTTTCATGTCATCGCTAAGCGATGTTCAGTCAAATCGCTGGAGTTGCATCAACTCGTCGGTTGAAAGCGTCTCTCCAGACATCAACTTGGACATGAGGTCCTGCACTTCAACACGGGCAGATGGACGTTGTCCAGCACCAGCAATTGCACCACGCATAGCTCGAAGAATGTCTTGGATTGAGTGGAGGCAGCGAAGTGAAACGATGTACAGGTGGTGTGCCTTGTCTGCTTCTTTCTTGGACTTCCGAAGTTCTCTGTGAGCGGACTCAGCCTTGTCACGGATGCGGTCAACTTCCTTGTTCCATTGGAGCATCAAATCGTGAGCCTCTTGAGCGGCTTGTGCGGCTGCAGTTACTTGTTCGTGGGCTTCTTCTTGGGCTTCCATGGCCACACGGAGCAATTCACGAGCCTCTTTGAGTTCGGTGTTTCCATCTTCACTGGTCTTCATCTTCTTGATCTTAGCACTGATTTCCTTCATGCGCTTCATGACCTTTGTTTCGTTGTTTCCAGTGTGCCGTCCGCGCTCGAATTCATTTTCGAGTCGGTTCAATTCTCGGCGAAGGGTGTGAATGGTTTCAGGTGGTTTCTCGCGGCGCCCTCGTCGCTGTCCAGGTTCAACAGGTGCGGGTGCGGCTTGTGGGCCTTTTGCAGCATCAAGCATTTCCTTTGCAGCACGAACGGCGGTGTTCGCCTCTTGACGAGCGCCTTTCTTCTCACGAACGATTTCGTTCATTTGTTCTCGGATTTCACGTTGTTCACGCACTTGCACGATCAGTTCTCGAACCTCAGCATTCAATTCGTTTCGCGTACCCGTGAATGACTTCGATTTGTCGTTCCATTCGTCACGGGTTGTTCGGTAACTGGTCGCCTTTCCATCGACCAATTTTCGTCGCTCTTCGAGTTGAGTTTTGAGTTCTGACATTAACTATCGCACCTGTTCAGTGGAAGATTCCCATCTTCTCACCGGTTTGGCGACCTTGCACCTCCATTTAATCCCTTCACTGAGAAGCGATGATGGCTCGGTCACGACGGTATGGTTTTCAATCCAAGAAAACAGAGGTTTTTCTGACTTTTTACTCAGATGATAGCGGCGTCAAAGGCGGCGATGGCTTGATCCAAAACCCCACGAATGAGTCCTAAGTTTGCACCAGTTTCACACTTCAGAACAAGGACACGTCCTGCCTTGAGGCTCTGGGCCATGACGCAACCGTGTTCCCCGTGAAGCGTGATGCGATTTTGCTTTGATGCATCGAGCGGGCCGACGGCCTGACCTAGGCGTTCAACGGTATCATCGTGACGTGGCGCAGTGCAGGTGACGAGCCCGTCGCGGTCAAGCAGTGCGACCTGAAGCACACCCTCTGTTGCCAAGAGGCCGTCGAGCACCCGTTGTTCCACAATTCAACGATGCTGGAGGGGCCGCTTAACCTTTGACCTCGCGTCAAGAACGGTGAAGGTCACCGATTGGCGGCACGGGTCCCTTCATCATGTAACCCAAACCAGATTTGTAATAGTTCTCAAGATGCTTTTCCACGTTTAAGCCACGAACTCTATAGAATTCCTGAGCGCGGTTGTTTGATGCCTTCACCTCCAACTGAATGAAGGATTTTGTATGAACATGGCAAGCGTTGACCAAATGATGCCAAGCGAGTGACCCCCAACCAAAATTTTGCATCTCAGCGCTGATGGCAAAGGCGGCAATTCGCACGCCTTCCTCAAGGAATGGCAACGCCCAGAGCAACCCCTTCAGCGATTCCGGTGCAGGGTATGTGTTCATGTCGACAAGCAACAGATTCCCTTCCCATGCTGGAATCGGCAGCGATGCAATCGATACATCGGCGTAGGCTTCTCCAGTTTCTTCAAGGAACAATTTCTGAATCCGTTCTCGCCATTCACTGGGCAACTTGGTTGGTTCGACACCCAAGATCCATTGGATGTCAGCCATTGATGCTCAATCCTTTCGACCTTTCTTGGATTGGGAACGGGTCCCTCGATGTGGCGTAAGATTTCTGGCATTGGCCTTTTTCTTTCGCTCTTGGCGACGATTGGATTTCGCAGTTGGTTGTCCTTTTGTAACGGCTTTGAACCCGCCACTGTTGAGCAACACATCGAGGTCGGAAAGCGAGAGTGTTCCACCTTCAGCTGCTCTTTTTTGCACGTCTTCAGGTCGCGGGCCATTGTTGCGAGGCTTCCAGTCTGCAGAACCTGACTTGGTTCGCTTCTTGCCGCCACCCTTGTTGCCTTTTCGGGCATGACCGCGTGGGTTTGGATTGGAACTGATTCGGACCCATGCTTCTAGGCGTCCCTTTTCCCTGCGAAGGCGTCGAACTTCAGTTCGGCGCTGATCGATCACCTTCATCAGTTTGTGAGCCTTCTTGTCAAACTGCATTGCGTCGCTAAAGTTCAGGTCTAAATCCTTGAGCATCGGCTCGGATTCGATCAACTCGGTTTTGTGCTTGAGTTGCTCTTTTTCGTTTTCTTTGAGGGCACGGACAGCTTCTTTCTGCTCTTTTAGAAGGGCAATAAAGGCTTGATGTGACTCTTGGGCTAATGTCGCTTGTTCATGCATGGCTTGCAGTTCAAAGAACCAAGCAAATTGGTCTTCTTCTCTTTGTAAGGACGGGACTTGGAAAATGTCGATTTCACCCGTGAGTTGTTCATACACATCCGTCATCAATTTCTTGATTCGATACAGTGGAATACCGATCCTTTGATCGATTTCATTGCGTTGTTTTTGCAGTTCATCCATTTGCTTGGAACGAGGTCTGAGCCCACGGATGATGGTTTTCAGTTCCTTGCGGAGGTCACTCGTCTCTTCGATGGTTCCACGCAGTCTTTTCGACATGCGAATGTTGAGTTTGCGCTCATCGATGAGTGCTGTGAGTCGTTCATCAAGGGCCTCAAGTTCGGTTGTGTTCTCTTTGACAAGCGTTGCCACCTCAACGGCCGTCTTTTGCCTTAAGTCGGCAAATAAATCGAATTCTTCAACGGGTGTAAACCGTTCAGGATGTTTAGCATTGACGATGTCGCTCCACCTGCTTCCAGATGCAATTGCCAGCCAAGCCTTGAGGAATTCTTCTTGGATGTCCATCGCACCGGAGGGCCGAAGCACACGGCTCAGATCATGCTTGAGGTCAAACGGGTCCTCGACCGGTAGAGAATGCTGACCGAGGCGAGTTCGTTTTTCCATTGTAACAGCTTTTTCAGCGCGAGGTGTAGCGTACTTCCACCGTTTTGATTTACGGGTGATGTGGTCGCCGGTTCGAATTGAAATAACATGGTCTTGGAACGGCCACGAGGTGGCGTATTGGAACATGAAGTCGATGAACAGTTCACCAATGGATTGGTCATTTTTCTCGCTTGGGGTTGCTGCATCAACTTCCATCATGGTCAAGTCATAGGTTGTTCCTTCGACTTCCATCATGGTCCGTTCATTGCCCGCTTGAAGAACAGGTGCCACAGGTGGTTGAGTTCGTTGCAACGCTTGGATGGCCAACAATGTCCAGGCGTAGGAAGAAAATGAACCAGATGCTGCATCACCTATGTCTCGTCGGAGGGCCCAATGCTTCACGGCCAATACGAGGTTTCGGATTCGCTCGTCACACGCTGAATACCGCTTTAGAAGTTCAGTGTTGTGAAGGGCAAGTGTGTTGTTGATCGAAATATCCACAGGGATTTTGGTTCGTTCATCCTTGAATTTGATGATTGGGACTTTTGCCCTTGCCAGCATCACAATGTCTTCCATGTCGTGCTGTTTAAGCAGGCGATTGATTTGCTTGAGTGCCTTTGCGGGGATTGGTCCTTCAAACTGGAGGCATAAGTCCAAGTCGCCTGCTTGCAGTGACAACCCTGATTGTGATGAACCAAATTGTTGCAATGTTGCGTTCTTGAATCGGTGCTCAAGGGTTCGCTTCAGATGCTTGAACAAGCCTGCTCTTGCCTTGAGATGCTTTGGGTTTGGTCCTTCGGACTTGAGCATGGCTTGGATTCCTTCATCGATGTTGAGGATGACCTCTTCGCTTACCTCACTGATGAGAGGCAGTTCAAGTTGTCCACACAATTGCTTGTGCACATTCGGCCAGCGTGCGATTTGTTGAGGTGAGAACCCGGTGACTTCACAATCCTCACTCATTCTTCTTCACCACCCTTCGTTTGTTTGGAAGACTTGGTTTTCTTTTGCCGTTTTTTCGGCTTGTCCTGCTTGCTGGTTGGTTTTTTGTTTCGAGCGGCGCTTGAGACTCCCCCGTCTCGTACATGAGCGGCGTTCGCCAACAGACGATCAAACCCTTCATCGATGATTTTCTGCCAGTGCTCAAGGCCTCGTTGGCTGCTGTCAAGGGCTTCTGCCAAACGCTTTGTTCTGCTGTCTGCGCGTCGCCTGTGCGCTTCATGTTCCACGTAGGTGGTGTGGAAATGTTCATTTTCGCTGGCCAGTTCTAAGATGGCATCATGGGCTTTTTGGGCCTGCTCAAGCAACGCCTTTGCCTGCTTGAATGATGCATCCATCTCGGTCAAACCTTCTTGGCTGGAACTGCGCTTTTCGACCCATTCATCGTGTTGACGGATCAAGTTCTTCATTTCTTGGATGTATTTCTGTTCAGTTTTGTGGTTCCCTGCATTGGTTTCCAGTTCCTGTTCTAACTTCATTAATTTCTCATCGAGCTTTTCCTTTGCCCACTTTGGATTTGGATCTTTGATGCCGCCAGATGCTTGGAGTTTGTCGCGCAATTCACCCGCCCGCTTGAACAGCGTGCGAGCCTTTGTTTGTGCCTCAGCACGCTCTCGCTTGAGGTTGGCAACCTTGGTGTTGATGCCATCCCGCTTTTCTTTAGCAGCCCGTGCCAGAGGTTCGGCTGCAACCAGTTCTTCTTGGCGTGCGTCAAGTTGTTCTGGTATGACCTCAGCGAGGCGTTCGCGACGGTGTAAAATGGACTTCGCCAACAAGGCGGGGGTCACACCGAGCAACTCTTCGGGGGTCATACAGTGTCCCCCCACCTTCCAACCTTGAATAAACACTGCGTAGCGTCCTAGTTTGGCGTGAAGGTGAAGAACCCCCTTGCTAAGCGGGGACTATGGGGGGGCGTGAACGAAGCAGTTTGCTCATTCCCGCGGGGCTTTTGTCCCTCTTAATTCTCAGTCTAATCGTGCCACAGGTCGCTGCTTCTGGTGGATTGGCTACCATCGATGAATCCACTGTCTCCTTGGCCGCATCCGAGCAGTTGGAAAGCGCATCGCTCACCTTTACCTTCGATGTGGCTGAAGCGAGTGGTCAAAGCGCCGATGTCACTGCCTCATCCACATTGAAAACCATTGGAGGCGAGCTTTTGGATTCGGTGAACGAAAGCAAAACGATCCCTATGAATGCAGTGGATACCTTCACGGTGACGTTCAACTCCATTCCCTATGGATATTCGATTGTTGAAACAACACTCACCGGTGATACGGGAGCCGAAACTGGGAGCAATGTACTGTCGTTCAATCGAACGATTCAACGCTTGGTTCCACTCGACATAAGCCTTGGCGTCTCTGGAGATGTTCTCTTCACCAGTCTCGATTTAAACGGTATCGAAACTGGAAACCTCACCATCAGCGACGGGGACCGGGTTGGTGTACAGATTCCAGTGCTCAACAATGGCGACTACCCGTGGTCGGGTCACATGACGGTCAACATCACTTCAGGTGATGCTGAAGAACTTCTTACTGTGGCGGATGTTCAAGTTCCAGCAATGTCAAGCACGCTCGTTCTCGTGAACTCGACCATTTCGATGACAGAGGGTGACTCGGACGTGACCCTTGCCCTCAATGCGACTGGAGACGGTGATGAATCGGATGAAACCATGACTGTGCCCTTCGTCGTTGGCCCACCTCCGTTGCCGCTCATGAACCTCGATGCCACTTTGCTGACCACAGAATACAACGCTGGCGATGTGCTTGATTGGAACTTAACAGTGGACAACACAGGAACACGAATGTTCTCTGGAACCATCCTCTGCGAGTTCGGTGAAAGCACGGTGCTCAACCAAACGCTTGACCTCGAGACCGCTGCATCGACAACGCTGGTGTTCACAACCCAAGCACGCCCAGCGGAACTGAACTGCTCAGCACTTGGAATGAGGATATCAGACCTTTCAAACACTCCTTTCACCACAGAATTCAATGTTGTTTCAGCGCAATTTGAAGCAGCAGGATCCCAAACTCCCGGCGTTCTGGATGGCCCATGGCATGTCGGTGACAGTGCACGGTTTTCCATGCTCGTTCGCAACCATGGCGACCGAGTTGGCCAGGTTGCTTTAGAATGCACCACTTCTCAATCAGTTTACACAAGCCCAATGCTTTCCTTGGACCTCAATGCAGCCGGTGAAGTTTCTGTGGTCGTACCTATGCTCACCATGGGCGATGAGCCGATTGAATGGCGGTTAGTCTCCCCCGACGGGAGCATCGATGAAGGGCTCAACGGAACCATCACCGTGCCAGTAGCGGCAAAGCAAAGCTTGGTTCCCAGCGTTGACGCAGTCACATGGGACGCTGAAAAAGGCGTTGAGATGGAGTGGTCTGTCACCCTTGCAGAAGGTGTTGACCGACCTGTTCGGATCCGTTTGGGCTACTTCGACTCTGGCGAAACGTATGTTTTGGATTATGTCATCAACCTTGCACCAGGTGTCGTCAACGGCCAACTCGAACTCGGTTTCATCGACTCAGACCGGGTGACGTTGCGGGCTGATGCAATCGACTGGAGTGAAGCGCTTGGCCCTTCGAGTGATAGCAAAACTATACCCGATGATCGCCCGGTTTACGAATTGAAATTCAATCCCGTTTCCTCGCCATCTCGTCCTGCGGCAGGCCAAAATGCGGAGATTGAGATCACCATCGACAACACTGGAGATGCAGATGGTCTCGCAGGTGAGGTTCTTCTGTTGAGCGATGACAACACGCTGCTTGCAACAAAGGCCACTCCAATCTTGGGTGCTGGTGAAACAAGTGTCATCACGATGAGCATCGAGAGTTGGCCAGAAGGCACCCGCGTGACACTTGAAGCAAAATGGAGCATTGGTGGCTCGCAAGTCATCGGTTCAGAATCGTTTATTTCCTCTGAATTGGAAGTGGAGGCTGAAGAGTTCGAAGTGCCTTGGTTGGCCCTGTTTGGAGGTGTTGGCCTTGCCGGTGCCATCGTTGCAGGCGTTCGTATTCAGCAGGCTCAAAGCCTCAAACCATCGAGTAAGCGAGACAAAGTACGTCCCTCGAAGTCAAAATCCAAGGGCGGCTCAAAGGCTTCTAAAAACGTTGAGAAGATCCAAATCGGTTGCCCGGAATGCGCTCGACAACTCAGGGTTCCAGCGACATACAGCGGCTCTGTTCGCTGCCCGGATTGTTCGAATAAATTTGACATCGAAGGTCAAAGCGAGGACGTCGAAGAGCCAGAAGAGCCAGAAGAGGACGAAGTCGAAGAAGTGGTTGACGATGCAGTTGCAGAACAACCAGACGAAAAAGTGGAAGTTTCTTGCCCAGAATGCGCTCAATCCTTGCGGGTGCCAAGTGATTATTCAGGTTCAGTCCGCTGTCCTGCGTGCGAACATGTCTTCAAAGCAAAGGATTGAATGGTAAGACAACGAGGGTGAAGCATGAGTGGACACTTCCAAGAGTTCGAGGATGAGTACCTCGAAACGATGTATGAGTTCTACGAACGGGACACGGAAGCATTGGTTCGAACGGGTGACCTCTCTTCTGCACTTTCAGTCTCCCCTGCGTCTGCCACGGAGATGATTCAACGGTTGGCTTCAAAGGGCCTGGTGGAATACACGCCCTACAAAGGCGCACGGTTGACCGAGAGAGGTCTGATTCATGGAAAGAAAATGAAGCGTCGTCATCGCTTAGCGGAAGTGCTTTTGGAAATCTTACCCTTTGACGGAAACGCTCATGCTACTGCCTGCCGCTTAGAACACGCTATTGATGACGATCTTGAAGTGGCGCTATCGCTTTTGCTTGGTCGTCCTGATGTTGATCCAAGCGGAAGAGAAATCCCTACTCCATCGCCTGAAATTCTCAAGCGGATTGAAGCAAACCACAGGGAAATTCGTCCTCTTACATCCATGGAAGTTGGCGAACAGGGTTCGATTCAAGCGATGGTTCTTGCGCCAGCTCGCATGGAGCAACTCAAAGCGATCGGACTCGCCATCAATTCAGTGGTCGTTAGGGACAGCAACGGTTTCGCTCTCGGGGATGGGCAGCGGGTTGAATTGAGCGATGCGCTCACTGCACAACTGCTGTTTCGACCTTCATGAGTTGGAAATAGATGCAACACTTTAGAACAAAGCCTCCGTCCATTAGACATGGTCGATGAGGGTGGCTCACCTAAAGCCGAAGACGAATCCGTTCTTTCCTCTGAACGGTTTTGGTTCGCGCTCGACCGGCAACTCATCAGTTCAGGGTTGCGCTTACTCCTGTTGTTGCCTTCCTTTTCATTCCTCACAGCGTTTGGTGCTTTTGCCTACGCCCAAAGTTCCCCTGCTTGGTGGGCGAAGATTGAGCCAACCATCAACCTCAGTTTTGCGATGACATTAACCGCCCTCACCTTCGTGATTTTGTTTGGTTACATCATCACTCAAATCGTTCACCGCCATCGAACGAGGCTGTCGGTTGCTAATTTCCAATCAGAAGTTGACCGCTTGAACCTTGAACACCGGGCTGTGCAATCTCTGCACGGATACGAAGGATTGGCCCACCACATGACGAGCGTTCGCAATAAACACACGCTTTCCTTGGTGTATGCGATGGTGTCAACCATTTTCATCACCGCTATCTTCTTCGTGAACATCGAGACCCTGAACGGACGGATTTTGCTGCTGTTGTCCATTTCGTTCACGCTTCTCTCACTCGCTCAACACCTCTCATCACGCTCACGACCGTTCAATATGGACGAACGAACTGGCCTTTTGGATGCCTACAATCCACCAATCCACCCTTCCACATTGGAAATGGTGTTCAGCGATCTTGTCAAAACACACATGGACCCCTTGCTTCGCTCTGAGTATGAAGTCTATTCGAAGGAAATCGAGTCGTGTATTCTGAAAGGAACGGACCCACAATTCGCCCGAGAAAAAATCTTGATGACGCTGTACAGGCATTCCAAAGGCTTGGACTTCAAAACGATGGAGAGTGAACTCTCTGAGGTGCTTAATGAATCTGGCATGGAACTGGTCAAGACCCACCCTGTGTTCACCATGGAAGAATGGCTCTCCATCATCCATCATGTTGAGCGTTCTTGCCCTGCCTTTTTCAGAATGATTGGGCGGATTGAGGAAGACCTCGGTGCTGGACGTGACACGGTCACCGACGACATTGTGTTCGAGGTTGACATGGAGAATGTGGTCCACGAACGAGCAAATTTGTTCACGCTGATTCACAACTTATCCGATGAGCCACGAACGATTGTTTTGCGTGTCCAATCCCCTGATTTCCGTCCTCATGACTTAGCGATGACCTACCGCTTGAGCCCGGGGGAACAACGCTGGTGGTCCAACAAGAGTTTACCCCTCGCAGCAGAGGGTGACGAAGACGTGTTAGGTCTCATGTCAGGTTTGCTCCGCGATGGAACAATGGCTTGGCAATCGCTGCTTCCAGAACGGTTTGGAGAAGCCACAGTTTCTGTTCGTCTGGAAGAGCAGAGTGGGGATTTGCTGATCGGCCGTCAAATCAATGTTCGAGTGCGTTCAAAGTACAGAGAGCGCGTGCGCGCATCAAGTTCACTCACGGCAAATCTACTGGGTGGACTCGGCTTAATCCTTGGTGCTTTCATCAAAATCCGGGATATTTTCGAAGCGATTTGAGGCACTTTAGCCTTCGACGCTCAGCCGTAGCCTTGAAATGGGCTACGCTATGGCCAAAAACATGCGCGGAATCAAAGATGATGCCACACCAAACCCTGACTCAGAGTTGCGGGATGAATTGCAAGCCATGGAAGCTCGTGTCCGCAAATTGCGCGACACCCGCAATGGCTACAGCGACCAAGCCCGTACTGCAGCCGATAAGCGCAATGCGATTCAAGGCCAGTACAAAGAGCACAGAGAAAAAGTCGACTTGGTTCTTGCAGAAGTCAAAGCCATCCGTGCAGAAGTAAAGATGCACAAGGAAAAGCGCAATGCAATCCAGGCACAACTTCGAGACATCATTGGTCAAGCCAAGGGTCAGCGAAAGGAAAAGGGTGACAAGAAATCTGCAACCGCAGAATACGCCCAACTCAAGCACGAAGTCGCCAGTTTAGAGAAGACGTTCGAGACATCCTCAGTGGGTCAAAAGAAGGAAAAAGAGATGATTAAGAAAATCAAGGAAATGGGTCGCCGAATCGAAGAATTGGCACCAGATGTGGTCAAATTCGAAATGATCGCAGTCGATTTAAGCGATATGGATACCGCCATCAAGACCCTCAAAGCTGAAGCGGATGCTTCTCACCAAGCCATGCTAGAAGCCGTAGGTCGAGCCGATGCAATGTCGAAAGAAGTTGATGAGGCGTTTGCTCACCGTGATTTCCTGAAAGCCGAAGGTGACCGTTTCCATGATGAGTTCGTTGAACTGCGCAAGAAATCAGATCAAACTCACGAAAAAATCACAGAAATGATGGTCAACGTCAACGAGGTTCGAGACAAATTGAACATGGCTCGTGATGAGCGCAAGTCCTGGATGGTCGATCACAACGCTGCAGTCAAATCAGAAATGAAAACTGGTGCAGAATCCGAAGATGTCGCTGACGCACTCCTTGCAAGTCTGCAAAATCAAGGCTCAGTGACCTTTGGTGGTACAGGGAAAGGCGATGCTCAAGGCACAGTCAAAAAGGGTGGGAAATCCTCCAAGAAGAAGGCCATGCGTCGTATTGACATGAACGCATCTCGACGACGTTGAGGGATGCTTCTTGCACGGCGTCATCATGGCAGGAGGACAAGGCTCTCGCCTTCGTCCATTGACGCTGACTCGCCCCAAGCCAATGGTCGAAGTGTTGGGTCGTCCAGTGATTGACTTTGTCAAAGACGCAATGGTGGACGCTGGTGTCGAGCACTTGGTTGTTACAACCGGATACAGAGGGGAGCAATTGTCTGCCCATGTCGAACAGTGGTCCACTCATTCTGGTATAAGCGCACGAATTAATCAGGAGGCTGTGCCTATGGGTACGGCAGGGAGTGTCCGACTCTTGCTGGATGAACTGACCGATACATTTGTTGTTGGCTCAGGAGATGCTGTTGCTTCATTTGACATTCAGGCCCTCATTGAAGCTCATCGGTCTCATGGTGCAAAAGTGACCATGGCACTCTGGGAAGTTGAAGACCCGACTGAGTTTGGAATTGTGGGTTTATCCGAAACGCATCAAGGGGAATTAGATGGTGAACTTCGTCAAGGTTTCATTCGCCAATTCAAGGAAAAGCCGACGCCTGAAGAAGCGTTTAGCAACGTCATCAATGCAGGTTTATACATTCTTGAGCCAGAAGTGTTGGCTTTGGTTCCCGAAGGGGAAAAGTTTGATTTTAGCAAGCAATTGTTTCCAATGGTTCTCGACATGGGTTGGCCAATGTACGCTCAGACGATCAACGGAGTGTGGTTTGATGTCGGCCACCCGTTTGAATTAATCCGGGCTCAACACGCCCTTATTGAGGGACGTGATTTGCTTCCTTTCCCACTCCCTCAAGGAACATTCAGTGAAACAGACAGTTACTTTGCCCCTGGAGTTCCTCCCCAAACTGGCATTGTTGGCTCAGTCGTCTCGACCGGTACGACCATTTCCCCCACCGCTCGGATTGAGAATTCCTTGATCATGGCAGGTTGTAGCATTGGCGAAAATGCCGTGATTCGAGATTCAGTTCTTGGCAGGAATGTGACGGTGCAAAGCCGGACTCATGTCGAACGTTCAGTGCTCGGTGACGAGGTTGACATTGCGGCACACAGCGAACTGATAGATGCTCGGATTCCTGAGCAAGCGTGATGTTTGCAGGGGCTGGAATTAAAAACCACGGGTTATCGGAACAAAACGATAACGATGTCTGGCGATGACGGCGCACCCTACCGTTCCTACGAACGAACGTGGGATGAGATTGAGAAAATGCTCGAACGTGCTGAAGTCAAAAGGGCTGAATGGAAGGATTGGTTCCGTGAATGCCGCAAGAATGGCGATCGTGAAGGGATGAAAGAAGCCGCACGAAACCACAAGGCTCTCGACGGCGTCATCAAGACGCTCAAGTGGACCCTTGGCGAGGAAGGCATCTCGGATCCACTCGACTGAGCACGCTATAAATGGTAATTTAGCGTGTGATTTTGAACTTGTTTCAATGCCCAAACACTATACCGTTGAGGATGAGGCACCAACTATGCCATGGGAGTCCCTAGCCTTCTTACTCGCATTGCTTCTTGCAGGGCTTATCACGCCAGGTCCAAACAACATCACCTGCACAGTTCATGCCGTTGTGCACGGTAAGAAGAGCAATGCTTCCTTGATTGCAGGGATGGCCGTAGGGTTCATTTCGATACATTTCGCATGTGGTTTAGCCGTTGATTCCTTCGATGAAGACGGACAAGTTCGTTTCGTAATGGATCTCATTGGGAGCCTGTTTATGTTCTTAATCGCCTTTGGAATCTTGTACTTAGGTCGCTCAGAGAAAATACAAAGCTTTCCTGAAGTGGTCCCAAAATTAGGCTTCAAAACCGGAGTGTTGATGCAGTATGTCAACGGCAAAGAATGGGCAATGGTCTTCATGTTAATGACACAATTCTTGGATGATTTCGGTGGCGGAATCACGGGCATTGTGACGATTTCAACCATCACCACCAGCGGTGGAATTGTGGCCATGATTGCGTGGTCCAATCTTGGTGAGAAAATAAAATCGAAGACGGATACGCCTGGATTTATCAAAAAGGCCTTCACAGTTCTGGGCTGCTTGCTCCTCGTATTGGCGACATTACTTACGATCGGTGGCCTCAGATAGAGCCATTTGTTCAGACCAAGAATTGATGATTGTACTTTCGGCGTTTTGTAAGTGTTCAGCCACAGTCCCCTGCTTAAGTCCCAACACGCCTGCGATGTCATTCTGGTTGCACTTTCGAGGGGCGCTGTAGTACCCCATGTCGATTGCCGTTTGAATCACTTTTGTGCGCTTTTGTGGCAGGTTCGGTGCACTCATCCAATCGGCAATAATCAATTTGGAAATGCGCATGTCCATCTTTTTTGGAACCAATACTTCCAGTTTATCTTTGACCCTCTTAAGACCATCCGGCGTGCCATGAATGGTCATAAAAAATCCATTTTCTCTTGAGAGATACGTTGGTGGCATGATCCATGCTTCTTCTTCAGCAGCGATGATGCGCTGAATAGGACCTGGAGTTTTAACCCGCAAATAAGCAAAATCGTCCCCTTCTAAGAGTATTTTATCGATGATTAAACTCTCTTGTAATTCTTCACGAATCCCTTCTATGTCAAAACCATCATGTTCCACTTTAACGATGCAACTTGGAAGTGAGTCGACAATACCTAATCCATTGATCATCTCTAATTTGGCAAAGAACTTGGTGATCAAATGACCGGGTAAATGCTTGCCTTGTTCAGGCATAATGCGAATCTGGAAGTACCTCATTCTTCCACTTGACTTTATCGCGCTCATGAAGACACTTCCTTTGGTTCATTCAACATCTCACAATCGAGGTTGTGGTGTTGTCAACTTCTTGACGCTCTTAAACCCGGTGTATGGGACAAGATGAGGGCTAAATGCTCCCTTCTTTACAAATGGCAAAGAACGCGAGCATCGACTGCGTGTGGTTGCCACACCCTATCATAAAAGGGTCTGGTACATCAATTGAACGACTGAGCCGTTCAGCGCCTTTTCCATGGCCATTGAGATGGCGGCAAGTTAGAACGTCACTTCTTCTTGTGAAGTTCCTTTGCTTGCTTTGCCCATTCGTCTCGCTTGACACGACCAGGGAAGAATTCGATGGCCTTGTTGACCTGCTCTTCAATGGTTGGTGTCATGTTTCCAACTTGCTCGAAGGTAAAGATTCCCAAGGCATACAACTTCTCTTCAATGAAGGGGCCAATGCCTTTGATGGTCTGGAGTGAATCCTTGTCTGAAGCGGTTGCGACACCGAGCGTTGCGAAGTCAATTGATTCGGCCTTCTTGGAAATTCGCTCCAAGTCTTCGGCTTGCTTCAACGCCTTCTCATCCAACTTGACATCTTCACCAAGCAAGATCTTTGCTTGATTGACCCATTGGTCACGCTTGACGCGGCCGGGGAAGAACTCGATGGCTTCGTTGACGTCAGTTTCAAGTTTTGAGGTCATCTTGGACACTTGCAGGTAAGTGTAAATGCCCAAAGCGTTCAACTTCTCTTCGATGAACGGACCGACGCCCTTGATGACTTGGAGATCGTCCTTGTCACTCGCCTTAGCGGTTCCGAGCACCTTGAAATCGATGGTCTTCGCACGTTCTTGAACCCGCTTGAGTTCTTGCTTCTTCTTGACTTCCTTGGTGGCCGGCTTCTTTTCAGCCTTCTTAGCAGCGGCAGCAGCGGCGGCTTTAGCAGCCTTCTCTTCAGCAGCCTTTGC
>DAPR01000066.1 GCA_002502605.1 Euryarchaeota archaeon UBA258 | reverse complement strand
GGCGTCGAAGCGAGTGGATGGATTGCCATGGACCTCCCTTGGACCACGATGAGTGGTCGCGGCGAAATTGATGTGAAGAACGCATGGAAGCAGGGGACACACCCCTCAAGCATGCAACTCACCTTGATTGGTGGCATCGGAGTTTCAACCCACGCAACCATAGGAACCGTTTGGGGCTTCCATTTGTCAAGGCTAGCCTACGGATTTTCCTCATCAATCATGGGCATGGAAGTAGCTTATTCTGGTGGCGCAGTGCTCACCAATCATCCAGAATTTGAATCTTATGTGGTCGTTGCACCCTCGGACAGAGGCGGTCCAGGTCCAAGATTTGCCGCCACGGTGCCAGCCCTCCACCCTACCGCAAGCAGCACCACTGGGGCGGGTGCAATGCACCTCGACATTGAACTGGTCGATCGTTCATCCCTTGCATCAACAACAGCCTATGAAATTCGCAGAGGTTGGTCTGAGCCCTACGGCACCGCAATAGCAACTGCGTCCGCAGACGGGCTCGAATCAAGCGAAGATTGGACCATCTATCCGGGTCAAATCGATTTGTTAACTGACTATGTGGGATGGGTCCCCGACCCGAGTTATGGAACAAGTGAAGCAGTGTGGCATACAAATGGAGAAGCCATTCAATTTACGCTTCAGATGTCATCATTGAATGTCCACATGACGGAGGCGATTTCATGAATCACAGCGCACTTCGCAGAGACACAAGCGCTGCTGCCACCGAATTAGGTTACATCTTCACCTTTTTGCTCGGCGTATTGTTGCTCACTATGTTCAGTTTGTGGGCTTGGGACATTGAAACCGCTACACGCGAACGGTGGAATGAAAATGCAATCCAAGCCAATATGGATGATTTGGCTGCAGCAGTCGAACGCGCTGATGAAGCGAGTCGAATGGGGGCTGTGGATTATGCAGAGCGGGTCGAGTGGAGACTCACTGAAGCAGATGAGTCGCGCATGACCATCGTCTTGACCGACACCAACATCGAATTGATCCATGACACTGGAGATTTGGACACAAATGTCTCGATCTCAGGAACCGGTGCTGGTAGTCATGAAGGCACACTCACCCTCGCAGGAATCGATAGCATTTGGGTTGTGCACTACCAAGGCGTCACATCAATTGAGTACGATCGCCCTCAACACCAGCAGTAGGCTCAACGGCCCATAACTGCGGCGTGTACTTGGGCCTGAACCTCACGCATTCGAGATTTTGCACCAAGCTCTCGGAACACAGCAAGCGCCCGTTGAAGGTATTCCATGCGCCGTGGTTTGTCCGGAGCGACACCACCAAGGCGAGACAGGAGTTCACCAATTTGCATACGTAAATCATTGGCCTCAGCGATCACCAGAGCCTCACGGTAATGTTCCATCGCATCTTCTGCTCGGCCAGCGTCTTGAACCACTTCACCCAAGAGGATGGTGATTTCGACAAGAGAAAGCAAATCACCGGCGACGCTCATCGTTTCGAGTGCAGTCGAGTAGTGGTGAGAAGCAACATCTGCGTCTCCAACTTTGGCATAATAGCGACCAAGAACCGCCTGAGCGCGAGCGTGAAGAACGGCATCTTCGCCTCCGTCGGTTCGTTCGAATGCCTCGAGTGCGTGGTCACGAGCACGATCAATTTCACCTAGGTCAAGGAATGATCGGGCTAGGATGAGTTGTGAACCGATGAGATCAGTACCATCGGATTCCTTGAGGATTGTTTCGACTTCTCCGTACGCTTCAAGGGCTTTTACACGGTCATTTTTCCGCCTCAACAAGTAGCCCATGTTGTTGTAAGAACGAGCTGCTCCCTTTGCATCCTCAAGCTGGATGAACTTCTCCAATGCTTCTCTGTGCATCTCTAAGGCTTTGTCTGCATTGCCTTGCTTCAACGAAATATCTGCTAATGCCGCCAGTATTTCCGCTTCAACAAGGGTTGATTTGGAGCGTGCCGCAAGCGCTTGGGCTTGGGCAAAGACCTCTTCGGCTTCTGTAAATCGTCCGAGAAGAACGAGAACTTCGCCCCTCAGTTGTGAAACACGCATGAACACCTCCGCTGGAAGATCTGAGCCATCAATAGATTCCATGAGTGGTAGAAGTTCCATGTGTCCTTGAGAAACCAGCGTGCGGCCATCCGTTGAAATTAAGGTGGAAGCGGCTTCATGATTGTCAGAACGAATCAAGTGGAAAATATGTTCAATGGTCAATTCGGAATTCGGGCTTTGTTTTGCATACCAAGTGCAACATTTGGCATGGAACGATTTGCGAGTGGTTTCATCGAGGCTGCGGAGTAAAAACTCCCGAATCAAATCGTGGACGTCATAAGTTTCTGCATCTGCCTGTCGAGCAAGACCTTGTTCAACGAGCGAATCCAATTCATCGGTATCGAGATCTTGCTCAGCAAGTGCAGACAATTCTACTGGTTCTCGGTAAATGGCAAGCGCCGACAACACTCGCTTTTGTTCGGCACTCAATTTAGAAAAGATTTCTACAGTGACATAATTTTCCAACGTTTCGTGGAAAGCACCAGCCGACGCACCACGGTTGATCAGTTCAAGAACGAGGGGATGGCCTCGAGAAAGACCGTGAATGTGGAGCCATTGCTCATCTGCGAGTTCATCGAAACTGCTCAACAACTTTCTGCCCGCATCGGAGTCTAAACCATCAAGAGGTAAAACGAGGCTGGCAATTCTTCCTTCGGCGTCTTTGGTGGGAACCACAGGTTTGAACGAACGTGAAAAGAGGACGAGGGCTATTTCTTCCTCGCTCCCTAGCAGGGCAATGGACATGGCCTGGAACGTTTGGTGAAGCGTTGCATCTGCCACCTTATGGAAGTCATCGATCACGATCAGTGAGGGCGTCCCTTCTAGAGCATCAACCAATAAACGAGCCGCATCTGCTGGTTGGGGAACCGGTGTCGCAGCAAGGTAGTCTGCAAATGTGGAATTTCCTATGTTCGCCAACCAGTCTGCAACCGATTCAAAAAACGAACGTGAACCTTCCCAATCTTGGCAGCGGTGGTAGAGCAAGTTTCGCCGGTGCATGAAGCGTTCAATCAATTTTGAAGCGACGGTCGTTTTTCCGATTCCAGCAATACCGGGGACCAGCAACGTCGTCGCACGGGCTTCGATAAGACTCGCCATGTTGTCGAGCTCCTTTTCTCGTCCGTAGAAATGGCGCAGTCGAGGTAAGTCGCCAAGCGAAGTGACAAGCTGTTTCTCGACATGCTTTGACAAATCTCGTTCAATTAAATCCGCAGAAAGCGAACGAGCATCAAGAACGCAATTGTCATCCATGTATCGAATGATGTCCACCGGGCGCATCGAAAAGGGTAATTTTTCGTTGATTTCACTCAAAGTGGAATGGATGGTTTGGCCATCTTCAAGGATTGCTCGCAATGGGAAAGAGCGGAGACGTCGCCAAGTCTCTTCGCTGAGGTTCATACCGGGGTCTGTCAAAAAGTAGGCCTTACGCTTTCTTGAAACTCCTTTGACGTGGGCTTGACGTTCGATCAACAAGCCTTGGTCCTTCAAACCGGCAATGGCTCTTGGAACGTTCGAGCGTGCTATAGCAACGGCGTTGGCAATGCCCATTTGCGAGAGAGCGAAAGGAACTTCCACGCTGTTTTTAAAATCCGTGTAATCCAACAAGTGGAGAAGGATTCGTTCCTGAACCCCCGGCTTTGGATGCGCTGCCATATTCTTTCACCCACACTTATCCTCTTCAACACTTGCGGCTCATTGAGCCTTAGATGTTCATTGGTCTGGCGTGTAATTCGGATCTGGAACCCAGCTGTTGGTTGCTTCATCCCAAAGCCAACCTGGATGGTTGGATGCTGCGGGGGTAGCAGCGACAGCTGCAGCCACCGGAGCAGCAGCCTCTGTTTGAGGAGGGATGTTCACCGGGCTTTCCTTGGCTTTGGCCCACGCATAGGGGTCTTCAGCAGCTTGTGCTTCATTTTCAGCCATTTGAACGTCGTCTTCAAACTCCTCATATTCCACTTGGAAGAAGAATGCACCAGCACCGAGCAAGACAATAATGCCTAGAATTGCACCGATGATCAACAGCAGGTTACTGCCTCCAGATTCGGATGATGCCGAACTGATTTGGAATTGAGTTTCAGAAGCGGTGCCGGGTGCAGAGTAGACCTGTCCATCCATTTCAAAGATGATTGATGCCTTATCGAGACCTGACAACTGATTGCTTGCGATGTTCATTTCCCAGTTGCCATCAGCGCCAACTCGGGTGGAGTTCAAGCGAATCCCCTTAGCATCGTCAAATCGTGCAGCGACAATGCTGTTAGGCAGACCCTTACCGCCGAAGACGGCTGGATCCGTAGCCGATATTGGCCCTGAATCAGTGCGCTCCGCACTGAAAGCAACGGAGACTACGATGACATTTACCGTGTATGAGTAAGCCACTGAATCATAGGAATCACGTGCTTCAAACATCAATCCTACCAAAGACCATTCCGAAATCACTGAGGTTGGTTGAACCCACGGTGGGTTGTAGGTCGCTACGCCTTGGGCGTTGATTGAGACATAATCTGCATAGAAATCATCATCGAGGTTGGTGGCCTCGTCAAAGATATCAAACAGCAAATCGTTTTCTGCCTCTCCTGTACCATCGGGGTCAGAGAAGAAGTTCGTCAAATCGATGACTGCGCCTTCTCCGCAACGGTCGATGGCGTTTGAGTTGGCATCACAGAACACAGTGATGGTGCTCGTCCAGCCCTCTTGGTTGAAGATTGGGGCAACGTTATCCGCATCGGTTGGGTTGTCAATTGTAATACGAATTCGCTGTTCTATCGAGTAATCTTCACCATCATACGCCTTGATGACCAATTCGTATTGTTGATCGTGGATCAGTTTCGATGTATCCCACGTCGTGGCCCATGCACCATTCGGGGCAAAGGTTGTCACAGGGTTCGGCCCGTTGTTAAGCATCAGACCGCTTGCCAAATCTTGAATTTGTATTTCCACCCGGGTCACTTGACCATCGTTGTCTCGGGCAACCCCTTGAATCAATTGCTCTTCGGATGCTCTCAAGACATCGCTGTTGATTGGTTCACTGAGTTGGACAAATGGCAAGGCGTTGTCATTCAAGATGGTGAGGGTTCGTGTCTCAGCATTGCACGCACCGATGATATCGATACAGAAATCACTGTCTGCAGCCCAGATACTGAAGGTGTAGGTTCCACTTGCGAGTTCTTCAAACTGCCAGTCATAGGACCATGCAGTGGAACCCTCAATTGCGAAGTGGGAGGTGTAGCCGTTCGGACCGTTGATGTCGAACCAAATGGATTGGATATCACTGCCCCAGGTCCCACTGTACGGGTCGCTTGCTGTGCCGGTGAACGTCACCTTGTTGTTGTCATGGGAGGAACCGTCATTTGGAGTTTCGACCAGGATGGTTGGTGCTACGAGGTTCAATTTGTACTTACGGACTTCAATGGGTGAGTAGTCCAAGCCATCGTAGGAACGAACACGGAAGGTGACATCGCCTTCACCCTCTGGATGAGCAGACAAATCCCAATCGAACGACCACGACTTGAATGGGTGGTTCGAGAGGGTGATTTCACCACCAGCTCCAGAGGTGTCGATTGCTGAATACCATTCGGGTGATCCCGGTGGTTGAATCTCAACCCGCTTGATGAGGCCGAATTGTTTCTCATAGGCCACAATATCAAGTGGATATGGTCCTGCTAGACCGTCCCATGCCGTGCCGGTGAGGGTGGCGGTGGTGGCAAACGAAGCACCATCACCCTGAGTCACTGCGACGGAGGGCTTGAGGTTGTCAAGGCTGATGATGTCTTCAATTGGTCCGTTCAAAACGAAGTCAAACGAATCGGCGCCCTTTCCGAACTTGTAGGCGTTGACGCTGTAGAACGGCAGTTCACGGTTCCCTGTATCGCAGTTGGAAGTGTCTTGAGAAGACTGAGATTGATCGCCATCATCAACAAAGGTATCGCCATCGTTATCATAGCCATCAGAGCAGGTGTTTTCATCCATGAATTCAGTAATCCCCGGTGATACCGTGACCTCAACGTTGGATTCACCCACAAGGTGGTTCCAGTTCCGATCAAGGTAGAAATCACTCGGGAGCGAAATCTGTGGAGTGAAGCCAAAAGCATCGGTCTGCAACGTATAGAGCGGGAGTCCAGTGGCATCGCTGATGACGACCGTTGCATCCGCAACGTTGCTGTTCTTAGCCTTCACTTGGTATCGGACAAGTTCACCTTCGCGAACTTGCGAACCCCATGCTGAATTCTGGTTTTGGACATGGACCTTGCTCGCATCGAAATTCTGTAAATCAGCAAAGGAAAACACCGTTGAGTTGTCAACAACCTCGAGGGCCATTGGCATGAAGCGAGGAGGCATGGCTGCCGTGGATGGCACTTGCAGGCATTCATCGAGGACGTATGGGCATTCTGCACCAAGCCATTGAAGCGAAACTGGGAACAGTTCCCCTGCGCCCGGGTCTGGGATGTATTCCGATTGAACAGTGACTCGAGATTCAGTGATGTTGTACACTTGTGAAGCGTTGGTGTATGAGTTGCCCGAGAAGTAAGCGATAGAGCCGTACTTGTTTCCGTAGTTGTCATCGTACATCGAGATGTTCGCAGCGAAGCCGCCGACCGCCACATTGTTACGCTGTGCGTTGACAATACCGCCCTTGATTCGGAAACCATCACCAGCATTGTTCGTAATCGTGTTGTCGTACACTGTTGCGGATGACATGAACACGTGAACGGCTGGGCAAGCGAAGTCGCCACCGTACATTTGTGAACTGCAGGTACCGGTGTTGTTGCTGATTTGATTGTTAGCAAGGTAGAGGCGAGCCGCTGTTGGTGTTGGCACGTTCCATCCTTGGTCATTGAAGTGGTATTCCCCAATCAGAACTGCTTCTTTGGCGGTGTCTTGAATGGTGTTGTTTTCAGCAACGACATCAGAGGTTCCGTAGATCCACAAACCATTCCAGCCGCCAATCGGGCCGATGGTGTTCCCGTGTATTGCGACGGTCGAGGAGCGAATACCGAAGCCAGAAGATTCGGTTGCGCCGCTGATGACGTTGTTGCGTGCCTCGACGATTGCTCCGTCGTATGCGGTAATACCCGCACCTTCTGCTGTCGTGATGAGGTTGTCTTCGATGTGAAGCGTGTGCTTGATGTTGCCCGTTTCCTTGTGAGAGTTGGTGTCAATGGCGTTGCATTTCACGTTAATTGTGGAATTGGTTAACCAACCCGATGTCCCCTTGAGGAACACACCCTGGGAATTTTCGTTCACGTTGATGTTGTCGATGTTAATGTAGGATTCTTCCATAAAGATGACCACACGGCCACCGCCCTGTGAACTGCAGTCTGGTTCTGTGTCTCCGGTGAAGGCTGAATTGCGCACATTGACAGTGGCGAGAATACCTGCACCTGCACCGTATGCACGGAGGGCAGCAGCATCGTATCCATTCCCGTCAACTCCAAGTGTGAACGTGGAATCTGTGATGGTTGGTGCAGCGAAATCAATGGCAAGAATGTTGGAAGTGTTGATCGCTTCGAAACTCAATCCCGTGGCTGTGGTGGAAGAACCGTCAAAGACGAGCACACCATACTGAACCTGCTGAAGGGTTGAGACATAAATTGGGTAGCCATAGGCATTTTCAAAATGAGCATAATTGATTCCGGTTGCCGTGGATGATTGGTCGATGGTCTTTCGAATGATCAAGCCAGAACCACAACCTGCGTCCGAGTTCGTGTAGGTGTTTGAACCGTTCACGTAACAACGTCCAGTCTTTTCGTAATCTGAAGCAGATGGAACCGACCAGATGAATCGTGCTTGGTTCGATGCCGAACCTGCGCTGGCACCGCATGATGTGGAACCGATGCATATTGCACCTTCAACGTCGATGAATGACCCATAAGGAATGTTAATTGTGGTGCCTGCGTTGATGATCAACTTTGAGCCTTCAGCGACTGTGACGTCGCCCTGAAGATTCATTGTCCCTGTCCAAGTCTCGGTTCCTGTGATTGTACCAACTGTTGTTTCATTGACTGCGGAAGCTGTTGGCAAAGTGACTAAACCGGCGAGGCTTGTTAGCAAAAGAAGGGCGACGAGCGACAGACTTTTTTGTGATGTGTATTCAGACATAATTGGCACCGAGCATTTACTCCCATTGACCTGAAAGATATAACACTGCGCCTCTACTGCCAGAATATTTGTATCATTTTCAATGATTTAATATCATGAATGAACACTC
>DAPR01000054.1:600-23799 GCA_002502605.1 Euryarchaeota archaeon UBA258 | reverse complement strand
GAGCAACTTGAGGGATATGATTTGGTCGTCGTTTGCGTTGACAGGCCCGAACCGAGACGTTTGGTTCATTCCCTTGATGTGCCTTGGCTCGACTTGCGCTGCGGTGGAGATGGTTATGTGATGCTCAGTTCCGAATCCCCACCTGCCTTAGTGAAGCAAATGACGCCTGACCATCCTCCCATGAGTTGCCAACATCCAGGTGCATTGGACGATGGAAACCTCGAGTTTGGTTTTGCTGCTGCTGGGGCCTTTGGTGCCCAGTGGGCACTTCAACATTTGAGAGGCAACAAACCACCCGTTCAAGCCATGGGTTCACTGACCTACGGGGCGTTCGAGTTCCCAACCATGGAGGTGAGCGCTTGATTTTGGTGCCAGATCTTGACCAACTCGGCCTCGATGGTGCTGCATGGGAACGCGTATGTGCGCTCGCTGAGACTCGGCAAGTTGACCACGAATTCTTGATTGATGTGCAATCAAATGCTGCTCTCCTAGGCCGCTGGGATGTCGTTTACGCACTTTCGTTGCTGGCAGGTTTGGAAACTTCGGTGTTGATCGATGCGCACGATGCTGTTTCGGTCGATTGGGGCAGTCCTGGACGTGTGGCGTTAGCCCCTCCAGTCGGTTGTGCTGCGCCGTTCAAAATATGGACACACACACATCCGGGTTTTGATGCCTATTGGAGTGGGACAGACACCAACAGCCTCGCTATCGCAAGCAGCATCGTCGCCAAGGCCCTCGTGCTTGGAGCGCCCGGCATGAAGCAAGCTGTGAATCAAACCCTCAATGAAATCAACCAATCCACACCTCGAATTGCGAACAACGGACCTTTGAATCAATGGACAGATGAAGCCGTTGTGCCTTGGGATACCTTCTACGCTGAAATTGGAGCAATCAACACGCAAGAGGTGAACCAATGACCAACGTACGTGCACCCAAAGACTCTGAGGAATGGCAGAAAGCGCGCATTGCTGTCTCTTTTGGCATGGGCAGACGCCTTGAGGATGTGGTTGAAGAGATGCTTGGAGAAAAACCAGATGAAGCGTTCCTTGAAGCGATCAAGAACCGCATCGCCTTTGCCCATGAATCGGGAGAAGAAATCGATTTTGATCGGCTCGTTGAGCAAATGAAAGCCCTGCAAGAGGCACAAGCATAGGTGAGGCTCATGGGTGTCGATGTCAGCAATTGTTTTGCGAACAATTGCGTAATGTGTCAAACTTGGGCCCCAAAAATTAGGCAACCAGAGAAATTGAAACGCGGTTGGGTTCGAAATCTAAACGCCGCTTCGACGAAACTTCAACCCTCAGAGTGCGTACCTGAAACCCTCAACTTGGAGGAGTTGCTGTCCATCATTCAACCCGATGAACAGCCGGAATGCACGCTTGCAGAATTACCCGATGAAGTTGGTCCGTTGATGCTGCACGCTGTGGGCCACAACGTCTACAACCTGCATTACCAACTTGAAGCGATGGCCCTCAAAGAAAACGCTGAGCTGAGTTTAGAGGAGTGGCTCGCCCTTTCGCCTTATGTCATCTTGGATTCAGAAGGATGCGTTTCGTTCGAGAGAAGAGGCGTTTTAGAGGGGCGAATCGATTATGAAACAACCCGTTTCTTCCTCGAAATTTGGCATGGATACTATGGAGTGAACAACAGCCTACGGCTTCGTTTGCGCCTTATCAAGATGTATGAACAAGGCCCAAAGTTGCCAAGCAATGAAATTCGTGCTCTTGGATTCCTACATTCAGTGGTTGAATCAATGGGCTGCCGTGTTGTGGTTCAAAAGGACGGAAGCCTCCTCGTTCGCGGTCAATCTGGACTGCATTGGATCATCGAGCCGGGTGGAGTCAACAGTCGATTGGCCGTGCCGAGGGTGATCTGCAGAGAACTTGACCGAGCTTTTTGCATTCAGCCCGATGGAGCGAGCGTGGAGTGCCCAAGAGGAGATTACCCTGCTTTGTACGCATTAGCCATGTTGAACGATACCGCAACCTCGTACAAGGTGACGACCCTTTCCAACGGGCTCAAGAAGGAACTCGCAAAGGCAAATTCAGGCGTTAGTATAGGTGGGCTTCCGACCTTCAATCAAGGCAGAGAGTCCCTCCAGCGAATCTTTAGTTGAGAAGATATCAGTCAACTGGTCAAGTTCCATTTGCAATCCAACGGCCAAGGAAGTGGATGCTGTCGAATCGATCAATCCACTGGCCATTGACAACGCAATAGGTGCGGTTCTTGAGAGGGATTTCAACTGACGCGCCACGGTTTTGTCCTCAGCATCGAAGCCTTCTGGGCAAGCACCATTCATGATGGCTGGCATGTTTTCATCGCTAAAGAAGGCGGAGGCAAACTGAGCAATCTTGCTTTCTTGGTTGGTTGGCCGACCTGGATATTTATCCCCCGGTTTACCTGTTGATGCAAGTGTAGCCACACATCCATCAACGGCTGCAACATCCACAAGGTGGGTCAAAAGACCGAGATCATGTCCGGTTTGAGCGTCCATGAAATTCCCTGCAAGCACGGCCCAGCGAGCCGCCGGGATACCACAAATTCTTGCTGGGCGCTGAGAGCCACCCAATCCAGGATAGATTCCAATCGATGTTTCTGGGAATCGGAATTGTGTGCGGCGGGTTCCTATTCGGTAATCACACGCCAATGCAAGTTCAAGTCCACCTCCAAGCGCAAGACCGGTTGTCAAGGCAATTGTGGTCTTTGATGAAGATTCCAATTTGTCGAGCATGGTGTGGCCATCTGCTGTGAAGGTGACAATGTCGGGAATTGAATCCGCTCGAATTTTATCAACAAAGAATTTGACATCCGCTCCTGCAACAAACGCCTTTCCTGCCCCATCGACAACAATGGTGTGGACCGTATCGTTTGCATTCACTTCATCAAGCGCCTCGCTCAATTGACCAACCACTGTTTCATTGAGAGCGTTCATGGCTTCTGGTCGATTAATGGTCAGGGTCGCAACGCCCGATTCAATCGATGTGTCAACGTAAGAGAAGTTCCAAGCGTGCCCCTGTTGAGCTTGCTTGGTGAAGAATTCAGGCACCTTCCAGGCCCTGTCTTGGTCTGTCTGAGCGCTGAGGTCTGCATATTGGGATGCCATTATGTGTGCGTCTTGGACACCCACACGGTTCATCATTTCAAACGGCCCACGGGCCCAACGGAGTCCAACTTTTGCTCCTCTGTCAACATCTTCCATCGAGCACACGCCTTCTTCGACGATTTGGGCTGCAACACCGAACACAACACCGTAGAGACGTTCGGAAATGGCCTTGAATTGATCCTGTGAATAGGCTTCATCGCCCGACACATCCCAGTGCTCATTGGCATCAATCAAGTCCCTCAAGTTTTGAGCGCCAGTGTACCGAGGCGTTTTGAGTTGTTCAGCGAGGTAATCGGTGGAATGGAGTGCAATCGGAGGTCCCGTGAGGTTCATGAGGCCGAAGGGCCCAAGACCAATCCGGAATGCTTTGCATGCTGCAGCGTCAATTTGTGCTGCTGTTGCAACGCCTTCTTCCAAAAGCAAACACGCCTCATTGAGCCAAGGGACAAAGAAACGGTTCACAACAAACCCTGGCCGGTCACCACAAACGATCACCACTTTGCCGAGCATCTTGCAGTACTGAACCACTTTTTCGATTGTCTCTGGACTTGAGGATGCAGCGGGGATGACTTCCACCAAGCGGTTCTTTGCTGGGTGGTAGAAGAAGTGCAAACCGACAAACCGGTCGGCTCGCCCTGTGGCTTCAGCCAAGGCATTTACAGAGAGGGAGGAAGTGTTGGAGGCAAGAATCGTTTCTGGGCCGCAAGCAGCATCAAGCGTCTTGAAGACAGCCGTTTTGATGTCGAAGTCTTCGAACACGGCTTCGATGACGAGGTCCGTGTTCTCTGCCGTGTTTTCAACACCCACAACGCCAGTGATTCGGCCTTGAATCGCTTCAACTTGGCCGGGCGAGAAGATGCGTCGCTCGACGGCTTCGGAAAGGAAATCAGCGATGATGCCTTGGCCACGGTCGACCCATTGCTGCTCCCGGTCCACCATTTGAACGTCAAATTCTTCTTGAGCCGTTTTCTGTGCAATTCCGGAACCCATGTTCCCTGCACCAACAATTGCCACGCGTTGAATAGGTTGCATGGCCTTGCGAATTGAACATCGCACATGAACAATGCGGCCCCGCGCTCCGCTCACAACAAACTGCTGTAAGCCTCTGAGGTTCGTTGACAATATGCTTCAAGGCTGTAGGATTGGGCATGCTCAATCAGCGATTCGTCAGGGGTTGGCCAGACATGAGAATCATCCGATGAACTGCGTTCAAGCCACTTGGCATGAACTTCAGCAATTGCTGACTGCCATGCAGCCACATCATTTGGAGCCAAACACGCATCTTTTGGCATCAGTTCATTGTGGGAAGGCATGTCGGCGCACAGGACGGGCGTGCCGGTTGCCATGGCCTCGAGTGGAGGGTAGCCAAACCCTTCACTGATGCTTGGAAAAAGAAGGGCTTCTGCGGCATGACGCAATTCCATCAACGCTTGATTTGAAAGATTGCCGCCATGGGCAATGAAGTTCTCGACGCCATGGGTTCTTGCCAAGTCCTCAACGCTGTCCTCCCCAGCATGTGAGATGGATTGGCCGACGTGGTGAATGGTGCAATGTGCTTTCACTTCCTCATCCATACCACCAAGCACACTCATGATGAAGGCCATTCGCTTTCGAGGATCGTGGCTGCCAACAATCAGCAAATGGCATGATTTTTCTAAATCAATGGCCGGTTGTAGTGTTGCTGACTTGGTGTGTTGTGGAGCAAACGCTTCGAGGTCCAAACCCAGCGGAAGCCACAGCGATTTGACCGCTGGGAAATGTGTCTTGCATGCCTCAAGCGTTGCGTATGAGTCGCAAAGAAGGAGATCGGCACGTGCCAATCCTTGCCGAAGTTTTGACAAATCTCGACGGCGAATCAGGGAGGGATTGCGGTTGCCAACATCCACTTTGGTCGAACCAATCAACCGTTGTTCAGGAAAAAGATGGAACAGATCATGAACAGTGACGACCACAGGAATGGATGATCGTCTTGGTACCAAGTGAGCTTGTTCTTGGTCGGTAATGTGAATCAAATCAGCCCTTTGTGGTGCTGTTGTGAGGGATTGAACGCGACGCGGGTGCTTGAACCATCGATGGTACAATCGCCTCAGCGCAATGGGGCTCGAGCCGAGATCGTACTCCTCAACCCCGTGCAATTCCCATCCAGTGACCTTTCCGGAACTCAAGGTCTGGTGCAAGGCATGATGCGCGCCTCCGATGCCAGTGTTGGCTCCAAGCACACCACCACGGGCGAGCACCACCTTGTGAGCCATGGATGCACCAAGGGATTGCCCCTCTTGAAGATGAGTTGTCATGAACTGAACTACGCCTCAAAAGGAAACCTCCTCAATGCGTTTCAATTAAATTGCACGTGCGGTGTAAAAATGACATTAAGTAGGAGCGATGACTCGGGGCAACCGAGGAGTAAATATGTCCACACCACCTTTGAAAATCCCTCGTGAAGAATACCAAGCCGTCCGCGCTTCAATCGAATCAACGATCACGAATGGCGGGGATATTCGAAGCATCTTGGGCGGTCAAAGCGGCGGTGGTGAAGCGAACACACTGCACTGGGAAGTTCGCCGCGCAGAAGAAGCACTCCACGTGTTTGGCTCGAGGTGGACAACTGAAATTTTGACCGCTCTGTACATCGCTGGTCCTCGTCGATTCAACCAAATGAAAAACTTACTCGAAGGCATTTCATCCCGAACGCTTTCGGATAAGTTGCGTTTCTTGGTTGAACAGGGGCTTGTCCACAGGCAAGTGGAAGCTGGCCCTCCCGTGCGAGTTGCCTATGTGCTGAGTGAACACGGTCGCACCTGTGGTCGATTGCTTTCACCTCTTGTTGCTCATCTTAAGATCCATGCTGGAATGTTGCTGTCTGATGACTGAGTCATTGCGTCCAAGGATGGGATGCATTAACAAATGAGGAGGCAATCCTCCAACCATGCCTTTGCTTGCACAGTGGGTTCGACAGCGTCCTTGGTTGGCTGCTGGAATCGCATCTGCAGCTGGGGGCGTGACCGGGCTTGCAGGCGGAATCGTCGCCGCAGCGAGTGTTGTTGGCGGTATGGCCATGGGCAGCGTCTCCACCAAAGCGCGAGCGCTCGAGCATCCCCTTCGACGTCGAATTCTTTCAACATTGGAGCAGCACCCTGGGCTCTGCTACCGTGAATTGCAATCCACCCTCAATGCAGCAAACGGAACCCTCCGTCACCACCTCGATGTCTTACAAACAGGTCGAAGCGTCACCGTATTGCCAGTGAACGGTCGCACGTGTTATTTTGCAGGAGCGCCAACCCAGGTGGAAATCTTGCGAGGCATCAACGTGAGCGAAGAGCGTGCAGCATCAGCCCTGCCGATTGGTTTGTCCCTCGTTCAACGCCTGATTGTCGAAGACATCGTCAAAGAAGGAGTACCACGAAGCCAAGCATCACTTGCTCGACGAATTGGACGCTCGAGGGCCACGACGCATTCTGCGGTCAAGGTTCTCCGTCGGCGCGGCATTCTGCGTGAGGATCGCATTGAACTCATGCCCCACATTGACATGGACATCGAATGGCATGGCACCAAAGCCGTCGATTACGACTGGGACGACGAACGACGCTAACGGTTCACCCAAGCCGGTTCATTTTTCGGCTCTCAAGCGCCATTTACTGCACAGTCTTCAAAAGCCCCCGTCAAGGAAGACGAGGCATGTTCAGCGTCCGTATCCAAGAGGTCCCCCTCCCGACCACTGAACGGGACATTGACGGACTTGTTGCATGGTTCATCGAAAGCCTGTGTTTGGTTCGTAAACGAGGTGAAGCAACCGCCGATTTGGGCCGTGCTGGTCCCGTTCATCGCCTGCTGCGAGACTTCCTTTTCGCAGAACCGACATCAAGTTGGGACGCTCAGATGCTTGCGGACGAGTTGGCCCTCACGCCCGCTTCGTTGAATCACCACCTCTCGCGACTGGTTGAATCGGGCATCGTAGGCTACACCAATGAAGGCAAGGGCTGGCGAAGGTACTACCTTCGAGGTGGATCGCTTTCCAACGCCATTGAATTTTTCACCATACAAACCCAAACAATCGTACGTCAGCGGCTTGCGCTTGTCGAATCAATGTGGTCAAGAGAACCCATTCGCATGGCTCTTGAAGCACCAGAAACGGATTCACCACCGCTCACACTTGGCGTGGTTGAAGCACGGCCATGGCGAGAGGATGATGGATCGAACGCGCTTTCTCAATGGATGGGCGATTTTGGATTGCTTGGTGAACGCCCAGGAAAAGAAGCCCAAGCCAATTCCATCTCCGTTCAGTTGTTTGAGGTCCTCTTGAGCCGTGGAGCCCCTTTGTCACTTGATGAGGCTGCAGAACTTGTCGATGGCCCCAAAGCTAGACTCGGGCGTATTCTCGAGCGATTCAGGGCCAGTGGGGCCGTCGAACGGGTTCCGCGCATCGATCGACTTAGCGTTGCTCTTTGGACCGCTATGCTTGCTCAGCATCAGAGAAGAGGAGAAGATTGGATGCTCAAGAAAGGTGGTTTCCAACGGTTGCTCAACACCAAGCAGCAGAGTGCCTTGTTGAGTCAATTGAAGAAAGGCAAACTCACTGTAGAAGATGTCGAATCCGCTGTCAGATCTGTGGAGCCAAGTGAACAAATGCTGCTGCTCAATTTGCTGGGCGGACGGCTTCCTTTGGGTCATCGGATGGCGGGTGAGGCTCCCGGAGAGGTTGCTCGAAGGGTGAGCGAGCGCCTTGACAGAGTTTTGCGAAGAATGCGGCGTGTCGCCGACTTGGTCGAACAACTCGATGCTTGAAAGAAGTGGTACAATGTCCAATCACATTGCTCCAAAGCCCGGTGCCTGGGACGGTGAGGCACGACCGCTCTTCTTAGCGCCTATGGCTGGAGTTTCAGACCTTCCATTTCGGTTGCTGGCGAAGGCGTGTGGTGCCGATGTTACCATCACCGAATTCACCAACAGCACTGCACTCTCTCGTGAAGCTGCTGTGTCGTGGCGGAAAATGGAATCACATGAAACTGAAGTTCCTTTCATCCCTCAAATTTTTGGAGGTGATGCTGGTGACATGGCGACTGCTGCTGAGATGCTTGCCGAAACAGCAGATATTATCGATCTCAACTTCGGATGCCCTGCCCCAAAGGTCACCAAAATTTGTGCAGGAGCTGCACTCATGGGGGAGCCGGATAACCTCGTATCGATGGTTGACGGCATTATTCAGCGGGTTGACATCCCAGTCACTGCAAAAATGCGACTCGGCACTGGTCAAGGGGCGAACAACGCATTGGAAATTTGTAAATCACTCGAAGACGTTGGTACTTCTCGACTGTGCGTGCACGGGCGAACACTGCGTCAACGCTATTCAGGCGAGGCGGATTGGACTTCGATCAAAGCGGTGGTTGACGGTGTGGAAACACCAGTGATTGCCAACGGAGATGTTGTCGATGCGGCAAGCGCCAAAGATTGCCTCGAGGTGACGGGAGCTGCAGGACTGATGATTGGCAGAGGTGCCATTGGCCGACCCTCAGTGTTTGGCGAGATCAAGGTGGGTCTTGGTTGGATGAAGCAAGAAGACCTCCCCTGGGTTCAAGCCAACAGCGAAACTTGGTTTGAACGATCACCGGTAAGCCAGTCTTTTGCTGCGCGACGGTGGTGCTGGGACAAGTACATCGAATTCTCACACCAAACCAGTGGGCTTCAACCACGTTGGATGCAGCGTCACGCTGTTGCCTTCACGAAGGGATTGCCTGGCGCAAAGAAAATTCGAGCGGTGATGCACGGTGCGCCGACGCCACAGGCCTTTGCAGATGGAATCAGTTCATTCCTTGCCGGCACGAACGCCGAGTGAATGCGGTGCTCAGAAGGTGGATTGCCACTCTTCGAGGTCTTGGGCTGCTGCCCAGTCCTCATCGGTGGTTGCGCCACGGGCCTTGAGCACTTCACGGGCCAAGAGCCAGTAGACCAAAGCGAGTGAACGGCGACCCTTGTTGTTTGCAGGAAGCGCCACATCCACGTTGCGGAGGTTGTTGTTTGCGTCAACAATACCAACAATTGGCAAACCGGTGTTCACTGCTTCTCGCAATGCTTGCTGGTCTGCTGCTGGGTCGGTGACGAAAAGAACGTCAGGTTCGACGTAGGAGCGAAGAACTGGGTTGGTCAGGGATCCTGGGATGAATCGGCCAACTGCTGCGTTTGCTCCAATTGACTCGGCAAACTTTCGTGCTGGGCGTTGACCGTACTGTCGTGCGGAAACGACCATGATCCGAGGGGAATCGTAGCGGTTAAGGAATTCTGCAATGGAGCGAATTCGGGAATCGGTCATGTTGACGTTCAAGAGGTAAAGTCCGTCTTCACGAACGGTGTCAATAAAGCGAGCCATATCAGCACTCTTTTGTTGAGTACCGATGTTCACCGCATTTTCCTCATAGGATTCAAAGGGCACGAGTAAAGGAGTTTCTTCGGACATTGCAAGACCTCAGCAATCGCCCGACTTGAACCCCATATTAAACCGCTTCGTAGTGAATGCAAACGGGCATCGCCCTGAATTGAGGTCATTTTGTGCGAACATGCCGTGGAAGAACTCAAGGCTGAGGCGCTTGACTGTGTGCCATGGCGGGGGAATCGTTGGTCTCAAACGGTTCCAAAACCGGGCCCTATGAAGCCCGTTTGCACAATGATGACATTTGGCGCGACGAAGGTGGGGCGGCGCTCAAGTTGAGTGCCAGCGATTTGGAACGCCACGAATATTGCCCTTTGTCGTGGGCGCTGTCCCGAGAAGGAAATTCCGGCCAGGGTGAAGCCATCGAAGCCGGAATCCGAAAACACGCAGAAATTCACGAGCAAATGGAAGCGTTCAAGCAAATGAAATTCAAATCCCGCAGAGCCACCATCATTTGGACATGGTGGTTTTCCATCACCGTGGTGTTCGTCATTGACGGTTTGGCCTTCAATTACATCGATGACGTCGTAAGAACGCCGGTTGTTCTGGCGCGGTACCTCGCACTGTGGTCACTTGTTCTCCTCATTTTCGGCCTCATTGCGACATACCTTCCTTGGCGGAATTTGGTTGGTTGGAACGAGACCATCGCCCAGACAAGAACAAGAATTCTCCGTGAACATAACGAAATTTCACCGGTGTTTGAACAACGAAATTTCATTGGAGGGTGGTTTGAAGCGGGGCGGATCGAAGTTTCTCTGCTCTTTGCTGCCATCGTCATGGGGTTGCACGCCATTGCTCTCGTGGGTGCTGAGAACCGCTCCCAAGCCACCTTTATTCTGTTCCTCACCGCTATGGGCTGGACCCTTGCTGCATCCTACCAATTGCAGCGAGTGTTGCTCTCGGAAAACGCAATCGAGACGGCAAGGGTCGATATTGACTTGGAACAAGGAAGCGATGTGGCCTATTCTGATGATGACACATCCACCGACTTGCTGATCGATGAGAGAACTGGACTGCGCGGTCGGCCTGACCAAATTGTCATCGTCGATGGCGAATTTATTCCTGTTGAACAAAAGACCGGCAAGATTCCGAAACGTCCTCACGACTCGCATCGCATGCAAGTGTTGGCCTATCTGCATCTGGTTGAAGTCAGCACAAAGAAATCTTCACCCTATGGAGTGATTCGATATGGTAAGGAAAACCTCCACCAAATTGATTGGGATCAAACGGCGAAGGATGATTTGTTCAGTGCCATCTCTGAGGTTCAGCGGCTCATGGTTGAAGGCGGTGCAAAGCGAAACCACGAGCGTGTTGGAAAATGTCAGAACTGCTCGAGAAGGTACGCCTGCGGCGACTCACTCGTTTGATCAGCTGCACGTCTTGCTTGGCGGATAAATGGTGCAGGTGTTCTGCACGCTTACGGTGATGGTGAAGGTGTCTTGGGCAGCTGTACCTGGAATCCCTGCGCCCCTAGCGTCAACTAAGAGTTCCCATTCGCCAATGGCAAGAACTGGTGGTGGAGTGATGCTGATGGTGATGGGAGCTACGTCTTCACATTCATCCAATTCCCATTGAACTTCGCCGTTTGAGTCGACTAAGCTTGCACGAACATATCGGGTGATTCCGCCATCAAAGCAAGCCACGCTGTCGGTTCCAGTGATGGTGACCTTTCGATAAATCACGATTTGAGTTGATTCAGAGGTGACTTCAATCGTTGAAGAATTGATGTACGGCTCGATGTCAAATGTGTTGAAGGCGTGGCTCAAGGTGATGCTGTCAATCGTTACAGACGATTCTGCTTCACCACGCATGGCCTCAAGGCCCTCTCTGGCTGGAATCAAACCCATACACCCTGCCGTGCTTGAAAGCATGAGGGTGAGGATCAATACCGTCGGGAGGAGGTACCGCTTCATCGTTTAGGCCAACCGCGCCTCGCATATCAATTCAGTGCAGGTTCTTGCGAGGGTTTGAAATTCCAAACCCCCTACCCAAGTCGCCCGAATGACGTCTGGACCTGCCGAGCGAAAGCTGTGACGTACCCTATGAAAGCCGACGGGCGCCTCTTTTTCTCCGCCTTCATTCGAATTTAGCACCACAGGTGCCGCACTCTTTGGCATCCATGGGCAAGTCAGCACCGCATGCTCCACATTCAGACATCGCTGGCGTTTCAGGCGTCTTACGACGAGGTGCTCGGCGTCGTGCTGGCTTTGCTTTGGACGACTCTGGATTGTCTGCCGTCAATGGCTTCTCGGCTTCTTCAGCAACATCCCAATTGAAATCCGCGGTTGTGTCTGAGACTTCGTTTCCAGCGAATGAGGAATCCGTGAGTTGCATACCAACATGGACCTTGTCGCCGGGCATGATGCCGTCTTCACCGGTCAATTCGTAAAGGCGACCGCGAATCTCGGCATCGCTGGCGCTGAGTTCGGATCCATCGTCACCCTCATCTTTGAGTGAAATGATGTCGCCCTTAGCCTTGAGCAAGGCGTCGAGGTCAACGCCATCAGAGCCAAGTTCGTCCATGCCTTTGAGGGTCGTTGTGACGGTGTTGTCGTACGCCTCCAACTCTTCTTCAGTCATGTTCTCGCGCTCGATCTCTTCAGCGTTCCTTCGGTCGTAAGCGGCTTCAACCTCAGCCTCTGCACTGAGGATGTTTTTGTCCCACTCGTCTTCGAGGTTCTCTTCATCATAACCGAAGTCCTTGACGGCTTGTGCGAAGTTTTCTGTGCCGGTGACAATCTCATTCTCGTCTTCCTCTGGTTCTGGGAGATCGACGGTTTCTTTGACCGTAGGCTCTCTTCGCTGACGTTGTTCAAAGTAGGAAGACACATCCTGGTCCGCACCACAGTAGACACAATTGTCGAGAAGATCTGGGATTGACTCTCCACACTCTTCACAGTCGTGGAATTGTTTACGCGCCTTCTTGAGGTTGAAAGCGCAGTGTGGACAACGGTCTTCATCGCCTTCCAACTCTCCATCGCATGCAGGACAATAATCGAAAATATCTCGCTCTACTTCTTCCTCACGATCGCGAGTCATCAGAATCGCAGCCACAAACACGGCAACAAGCACAAGGGCTCCCAAACCGATCAGGGTCAAGGTTCCCAATTCCGCATTGTCATTCAGATCATCAATGGCATCAGCGGTCATTCTGGTCGTGAAGGTGCGGGTGAAGGTGGATGTGATGGTTGAATCGGACGGCACAAGTCGGACCGTCGTGATTGGAGCATAAGCGACAAAATCACACGATAGAGCGACACGGTCGCCTCTGTTATCGACTGAAGCGCTTAGATTGGCCAGCATCTCGTTGTTGCCATCCATGCAATCAAACCACAGGCTTCCCGTTTCGGTGCTTTTCAACTCGATTGAGAGGGTGTATGTTTCGCCTGCCTCCAACGGTGTTGAAGCTGGTTCAGCTTGGTCGTTGGTGATGCTGAGCGAGGACGCCCACCATTCAAGACGCAAATCTGCTTCGACAACGACGACACCATTTGCCTCACTGTTGAGTGGATTTGAATCCCAACTTCCTGCAAGAGGGACCCATCCTGCAACAAATGTTGCTTCATGCGCCCCCAACGAGGTAGGGAGTTCAACTTCCCAAGTCCGGCTTTGCCCGGGGTCGAGGTAAATTGGGCCCGAGGTGTCTTCTGCTCCTTCCCATGTGTAATGCAGCTTGCCCGAGACCTCGATGTCTCCGTTGTTGCTCATGCTGACGCGCCATGTGACCTTCTCACCGGAATTGACTGAAGGGCTTGAGGCGATCGCAATCGGGTCGACGAACACATCGGGGATCGGATAGATTGAGAGCGAGGCACTGAGGCGATCGTTGGCCGTTGATTCTTGAATGAACGCTGCGTTGTTGAACGGATCGATTTGGGCAGTGACTTGGTGTTGGCCAACCGGCAATGAACTGAGGTCGCTGGCGGTGAGGGTGTGGGTCCAATCCTTCTCTGCATAGCCTTCACCAGCAAGGATGACCGTGAAAGGCACTGAGGTGACCGTTCCACCTCCCCCGTCTGGAAGTTCCAACCACATTGGCACCTCGGTCGTACCGCTGCCATTGGTTCGTGCAAGCCGCCCGCTGACCACCCATGGGCCTTCGAGTGCGCCTTCTTCGATTTCAACCGTCATGGTGCCTTGATGGTAAACATCCATGCGGGTATCGACGGTAAATTCGATGCTCTCTTGCTTGTTGACTTCGGAGGACTCTTCGACTGCTGATTCATAATCCGGTGTAATATACGCTGTATGGGTGCCACTTTCGGGAGCGGTGAACGTCGTATTGACCCAAGTTGAATTACCCGCAGCAATGCTTGGCGTGGCCAAATCTTGATCGTTAGCGCCTGGTAAATCAATGTGCAAGACACTCGCACCTGCAGGTTCGCTGCCAGTGTTTCGAACCAAGGATGAAAGCGTGACTTGGTCACCAGCAAACACACCAGATGTTGGCGATATCTCGACCGTCGTGACCCTCAAATTTGGAAGACCAGTCACCGTGAATGGAACGTAAAAATCAGTTGTCATCCCCGAGCCTCTTGGATGTTCGATCTCGATAACGACTTCGTGTTCGCCTTCGATGACGTTGATCCATTGCGTGGAAACTTCTGCAAATGACTCAGCATCAATGTCGACTCGACCCTGTTCAATGAGGTTGGGGCCGCCTAAATTCTCTCGATAGAAGGTGTACTCAACATCGCTCGCAAAACTCTGTCCGCTGTTGTACATCGTGAGCAAAATGGTCACGGTATCCCCTGCTTGTGGGGAGGATGGGGAAAAGGCAACGGTTGCCGCTGAAGCCTGAATATCCCCCACTTGCTCGGCGCTCACATTGACTGGCAATGTTGCCATACCAAGCAAAAGAATTGCAGCAAGTGCCTTCCACGAGTTCGCCATACAAAAGTTGGAGGCCCTGCAAAGCACTTGAACCCATCTCAAAGAGACCCCAAAAATCGCTCTTCCTAGGCTTCAGAAGCAAAAGCCAATGGCACCAAGCATTGGAAGGATGGGGGTTGTTGCGGAGCAGGCAATGCACGGCATAACCTCGCTTTGAAAGGGGAGCATTGAAGGACAACCTCACCCGTCAATGCTTCATGGGAAGGACGGCCGTTACAGCGTTCCTCGTCGTACTCCTGTTGGGCATGGGCGCCTCGCCACTATGGAACGCCCAGAATCAAAGCCCTCTGTTCCTTGAAGAAAGAAACAGCCCCTCGTTGACTTCGAACCTCCAAATGACCTTCTCAAACGGACCTTCGTCTGGTGACTCAATCACCGGTCAATACCAACTGACATTCGGTTTGAGTGGCGATGCAAATGTCTCATCAATCTTGATTGAACTGTCCTCGGATTCCGCATCTTGGACGACCATTACCAACCTCACAAGTGTGCCATGGCTGACATATTTTGACTCAACCGCACACGCAAACGGAACCTACACCCTGCGCGCCACGGCATGGGATGACGATGTCAACGAGAGCGTCGTTGTGACCACTGATGCGTTCACCATTGCCAACCAAGTGCCGCTCATCACCATTTTTACAGCGCTCAACGCAGATGTGGGCACAGGTGATTCCGCAAGCGATCGGGCCTGGTTCAGCATCGCAACTGATGACGCTATTGCGTTCAGATGGGGCGCCAGTGATGATGATTTGAGTTATGCCACACTCACCAACGTTCCAGGCCCAGGCACACCAACCAACGACGGGCCGTCGAGTCTTAACTACGGCTGGGATTGGACGAGTGGTTCAATGGGCGAAGGAATCTACAATCCAAAACTCACCATTCATGACGACTCAGGTTTGTCGAGCAGTGAAACATTGTTCATCGGTATTGACCGCACTGGCCCAACCCTTGGGACGCTTACCGTCGGGTCCGGAAGTGCTTGGCAGAACACAGGAACGGTGGCCGTTTCTGGACTCATCACCTCAGCGGATGACGGTCAAGGCAGCGGTGTTGCAACGTGTCAATTCAGCACGGACGGTTCAACATGGTCCACCGTCACAAGCGATTCAACAACCTTTGACTTTGATGAGGGCAACCATACGGTCCAATTCCGTTCTGTTGACCGGGTTGGCAATGTTGGTCCCACCAGTGACCTCATCATCCGTGTCGATGAAACCGCTCCTGAACCTGGCGGCTGGATCGTCGATGAACTCACCACGAGTCGAGTGGGTCCAGCAAACGTCAGTTTCAATGCAGAGGATGATGGATCCGGGCTGGATTTGACCGTTTCTTACATGCAATACGGCTTTGATTCAAACGGTGTGGGTCAAACACCTGACCTCTCTGGCCGATGGTTGGATTTCGGCACCAATGGTTTGGACGCCACCGTTGCCTTATCCAACTGGGCGACAAAGTCCCGACAGCACTTGATGTTCCGAGCTGTAGTGGTCGATCAAGCCGGCAATCAATACACCTCGAACCCAAGTTCTTTCCAAATCCTTCCAGGCCTTGATTTGTCATGGAACGCAACCCAGACCAACCTCGACAGGTTGATCGTTCGCCCGGGAGAAAATTCAGGAAACGTCACCATCACCAGCGTTCTTGAGAGCAATCAAGACTACGGTGGCAGCATCGTTGTTCGACTTGAGTCTGCTCCTGCGGACCGCACTGCCTCGGTGAGTTGGACGGTCATGGAAGCGCGCACCTTGCCATCTGGCACCTTGTCAGACAGCACTGAAACCCTCATCTGGAATTACACAGTTCCTCAAACTGGACAATACGATTTACGACTGGTTATTGATTATCTCAACGTGATTGATGAGTACGATGAAGGCAACAACAACAACCACATGGTGGTCACTGGAGCGTCCATTGGCTCTCCGGGATTGGTCCCCTCATTTGCACCCTCACTGATCCTCGTTCTGTTCATAGGAGCGCTCATCGGCTTCTTCCAACGCCGTACAAGACTTTGAAAAGAGGTCGGCCGCACCATCAACCATGCGACAACCACTGCCTCGTGTACCAATGGACCGAATTGCGGTCCTCATTGGCGCAAAAGGTGCGACTGCAAAGTCGCTGCGCCATGCTGCTGGATGCAAGTCATTGGACATCGATTCAAACACCGGTGATGTCGAAGTGGAGTGGGGAGAGCCCGGTTCATACGACCCCGTCAAAGCCATGAAATTCCCTGATGTCATCAAAGCAATCGGCCGGGGCATGGCACCAAAAGCAGCCATTCGATTGTTGGATGACGACCATTTCTTCGAACTGGTTGACATTCGGTCTTATGTCGGGAAACGTTCCAATCAACAACGAAGGATTCGTGGACGAATCATTGGCAGTCAAGGAAAAATTCGCAAATTGATTGAAGGATTAACGGACACACAAATCACGATTTACAATTCAACCGTCGTCCTCGTCGGTGAGGAAGAAGGGTTAGCAGCAGCAAGGCAAGCCGTTGAAATGCTGGCTGGCGGTGCCGAACACGGCACCGTTCTGAACTTCCTTGAACGGGACAGACGACGCTCTCGAATGGTCAACCGAAGCCTCGATACCATTGAGATCAGAGACGACCCAACCCCTGCTCCCGGTGGATTCGAAAACCTTGTTCCAGGCCTTGCTGATGTCTCCAATCGAAGAGGCCGGCGAATGCGAGCCGCCCAAGTGGACCCTGAGGACGAGGAAGCCGTCGTTGCCATGATGGAATTGGCTGAAGACGAACAAGTCGATTGGGAAGAAGAGTGATTACTCTTCTTCGTCATCAAATTCGACTTGCTTCACGTGGTCGAGGTTCATATTCAGAACCTCATACATCGCTTCAGCAAGCGTGATTTCAATGCCATTTTTATTGGCCCATTCCACAAGTCGGGTCACATCTCTGACAAGAAATTCTTCCGCCTTTGGGTGGCCTTGAACGACCGCTTGCCCAACATCGATCACAACAGCCCTTTGTCTGTGCCAAAGGATATTGAACGGTGAAAAGTCACCGTGCACAAGGTTGCTCTTCTGCCAAGCTACAGCGAGGAAATTCAGTAAATCGTCAACAACCTCTTCTGGATTCTCAACTTTTACTTCTCTTAACTTAGGTGAAGAACCCGTTTCATGACCAAGGTATTCCATCACCAAGACGTTCTTGTGAATACCGAGAGGCTTGGGCACATTGAGCCCCCAACGTGACAGGCGAGACAAGTTTCGATGTTCCTTGCGAACCCAAATATCAACTAAATCTCGATGACGACGGCGAAGCCCCCCAAACCTTGGATCGCCCTCGATGTATTGAACGAGGTTCTTGAACACCGCATTTGAGGTGTGGAAGATTTTCACGGCCACAGACTTGCCATCGATGTCGGTGCCGTGGAAAACGTGGGCTTCTTTGCCTCTCGCAATTGGGTAGTCCAGTGTATCGATGACACCCGTTTTCATCAATTTGTAAAGCGACATTAGGGTTAATCGGTCAAAGACCTGATCAAACACACGCCGGTCAACCCAATCAAAGGTTCCAGTGCCCATTGCCCCCTGTATTTTGTTCTCGATATCACGAAACATTCGCTTGTAGCGATCTTCTTTCATCCACCCGTAAGTGCTTTGTTTTGAAGCTAAATTACTGAGGAACTTGTCCTCCTCTGATGAGGCATAAGCCTCGTCCAAATCCCTTGATGTTGAGGATTGACGATGCTTCTTCTTCCTGCTCTTTCGATTGAAGCGGTTGTGCTTACCGTCGTGCAACTCATCCCAGTTGTCCTTAGCCATGACATCACCTTAGGATGGACATGGCCCGTTCAATTTCTTCAACCAAAGAGGTCTTCAAGATCCTCTTCGTCACCGTCGTCATCAGATCCATCGTCTTCTGCAGGGTATTCTTCGACTGCGACGAATGGCTCTTCTTCAGGCTCTGATGCTTCTTCCTTCTCAGCATCTGCTGGCTCTTCGCCTTCTGCTTCTGCTTCTCCGAAGAGGTCGTCGTCATCGTCGTCGTCATCGCCAAAGAGATCATCATCATCGTCGCTTGGTTCGTCCGCTGCGCCAAAGAGATCGTCCTCATCGTCATCCATGGTGCCGAACAAATCGTCGTGTTCGTCATCATCGTCAACTGCAGTGTTCATTCCAAAGATGTCGACATCCGGTGGGAGAACTCCTTTTCGAGAGAGGTACATGGCTTGAGTTTTGGTGTATCGATGCTTTACATCGGCCTTTGCGTCTTGGAAGTCCCATGGCCAAACGATGATCAAATCGCCTTCACGAACCCATTGACGTCGGCGCATCTTACCGGGAATCCGGGCCATTCTCGTCTCGCCATCAGCGCAAAGAACGGTGACACGGCGACCACCGAGGATTTGTTCAGCAAGTGCAAACATTTCGTTGACACGAAGGTTTGGCATTTTGACTCGGATTTTTCCTCCTGAGGAACCCTCTGGAGATTCGAGTCGGGCGAGTTCTTCCTCGTCCACTTTCTCTTCACGACGACGACCCATGTGGTTGCACCTATGATGTCCTACCGTCCACCCTTCTTGAATACAGCACCTCAAGGGGTGCATCAGGATGGTTCAATCGGTCGCCTGCGAACCATCACCAATCGGTGGTCAGGCTCTCTGCGGCTGTGCGGCACATCTCGAGCAAGGAATCGCCGAAGATCCCAATCAAAACAGTGGCGAGAACACAAATCAGGATTGAGGTACGGACTTGCCACCCTGATGGAAGCGGTCCTTCTCGGCCTTCTTCTGGTTCCTCAAAGAACATCACAACAGCAACACGCAGATAGTAGAACACCGAGATTGCGGAGTTGATCACCATCAGGAAGGCGAGCCACCATACCCAGTGGAAATCACTGAGTGATGAAGCGCTGTTGCCGACACCAACGTTGACGATTCCCATGATGACCATCAACTTGGACAAGAATCCTGCCATTGGAGGCACACCAGCAAGTGAAATCATGAAGATAAACATGGCAAAGGCGAGCAGAGGTTCTCTCCTTGCCAGTCCACCAAGGGAAGAGAGGCGAGATGCGTCTCCATCTGATTCGAGAATGGACAGCACGAGGAACGCACCGAGTTTGAAGGCAACCAACACAAGCAAGTGGAACAGCAACGCTGTCATCACAAGCAAGGCTGCTTCGCCCTCAGAACCTGCAAAGGATGGGTCCCATGTCCATGCACCCACCGCAGTAAGTCCTGCAAGCATGTAGCCAGCATGAGCAACGGATGAGTAAGCCAACATTCGCTTGGGGTTTGTGCTGCCAAGAGCTGCGAGGTTCCCCCAGGTCATGGTAAGGGCTGCAAGAGCACCAAGACAGACCAACCATACAGCGGATCCTTCAGATGCTTCTGGGGCCGCTACGATCAGCAACATGCGAATCAATCCGACCATGCCCATGGCCTTGCTTGCTGTAGCCAAGACCCCCGCAACAGGGCTGCTGGCTCCGGCGTAGGCATCAGGTGCTGCAAAGTGGAACGGTGCTGCACTGACCTTGAAACCGAATCCAACGAGAACGAAACCAATACCAATCAATGGAAGCGGTTCTGTGCCGCTTGTTGCAAAGGCGGTAGCAAGGACTTCGAATTGCAGCGAACCAGCCCAAAGGTAGAGCATGGATAGGCCGTAAAGGCCAACACCGGAAGCGACTGAACCGACGATGAAGTACTTCATTCCAGCCTCAGCACCTGCCTTGGATTCCTTAAGGAACGCAACCAGAACGTAGGTGGAGAAGGAAGCCAATTCCAATCCAATGAACAGGACAAACAGATCCTGTGAAAGGGCGACTACGGACATACCAAGACCGCAGGTCAGCATAAGGATGTAGAAATCCGCCTGACGTCGGTTGTTGTACAATTGGTCCTCGGTGAGTTTTCCACCAACACCTTCGACCTTGAGTCGGTTCATGCTGGCAAAGGAGGCAAGCGCAAGAGCACCGAAGAAGATCAATTCAAAGACACGGCTAAACCCGTTGACCATCAAGAGTTCTTTCGCAGTATCTGCATCACTGCTGACCACGCTGAGGGCTTCTACGCCTCCATTCAATGAGTCGGCAACAGCAACAAAGGCACCGGTGAGGGTGATGGTTGCAATCCAAGCTGGAAGGTGCGGGTTGCTTGTCAGTGAGAAGCGTTGTCCACCCAGCAGCCAAGGCAAACGGATTTGCGTGCCTGGAATCCTGAATGTCCCCTTCCCAAGGTTAGGGATCAAGATGAGGGCTAACAAACCGGCAAAGAGCAGCAGTTCAGGCAAGAGAGCAGAGTAGAACTCGGAACTGAACGCCTGTGTGGTCTGCATATCAGGCACCTCCCTTGAAGATTCCATTCGAAATCATGTGTTCGAAGAAGGTACGGCAATAGTCGTCCATCATGTCCAACCCAATCCAAGGCATGACACCAAACAGGATGGTGAAAGCGGCAAGGATGAGCATAGCGATTTTCTCCTCGTTGGTGATGTCTGGGATCAAATCACCGTGCAGGGTTGCTGGAGGTTGTGTTTCATCGCCACCTTCGAAGATGGTGCGTTGCATCGACCAGAGGTAGTATGCGGCTGTGAGAGCCAGCACAAGAGCCGGACCAATCATCCAAAGAACGCTCCAACCTTCCAAGTCGATGAAGTACCAAAGAGCAATGAGCATCATCAATTCAGCAACGAAGCCTGCAAGCAATGGCAATCCAAGAGAAGCCATCCATGCGAACATCATTGAAGTTGCAAGCCAAGGTGAATGCTTGGCCATGCCTCTCATTGCACCAATCTCCATGCTGTGATAGTGGTGCTTGAATGCGCCACAGACTGCGAAGAGCATTGGGCTGATGATGCCGTGTGCGAACATCATGAACAGCGCTGCTGCCCAACCCATGGGCTGCATGGTGGCAATTCCAATGAGAATGACACCCATGTGAGACACCGAAGAATAGGCGACCATCTTCTTGAGGTTGGTTTGGCCAAGGCACACAATGGCACCCCAAACAAGAGAAACCATTCCGAAGATCATCAGAGCCAATTGGAAGTGCTGCAGCGCATGCGGGAACATGCTGAGCGGCAAACGGAACATTCCGTAGGCACCCATCTTCAACATCACACCAGCAAGCAGCATGGAACCACCTGTTGGCGCTTGAACGTGAGCATCCGGCAGCCAAGTGTGGAATGGAACTGCTGGCAACTTGACGAGGAAACCGAGCATCAACATCACGAAGAGAACCTTCTGCATGCTTTCACCCATGAACCAACCGTCTTGGTTGGCGGCTGTGGCGTGTTCGACAAGGGTTGGGATGTCAAAGGTGCGTCCAGTCATGGTTCCGTACCTTCCACCCGTACCGATTTGGTCTGGTTGCATCAAGTAAAGGGTCACAAGACCGAGCAACATCACGACCGATGCGGTAAAGGTGTAGATGAAGAACTTCTGAGAAGCGTACCTGCGGTCTTTCCCACCCCAATTGAGGATGAGGAAGAACATTGGAATGAGCGTCAATTCCCAGAACACATAGAACATGAACAAGTCAAGGGATACGAAGACACCGATCAGTGCACCGCCCATCAGCAGAATGGTTGGGAAGTAGGTTGCACCGTTTTTCTCATGCCAGGTTGCGATGATGGTCACAGGCAGCAAGAAGGTGGTCAACCAAACCATTGGGAACGACAAGGCATCAAGGCCAACCGTCCAATGGATACCGAGGGCAGGGAACCACTCATAGGAATCGTGCAATTTGTAATCGTTAAACGCCAAACCATCGCTTGTGATGTTAGCAAAGACCTCAAAGAACATCCAGGTGGTGTAGGCAAACAAACCAATGGAGAAGGCAAAGCTTGCCATTCGAATCGGGTTGTTGAGTTTGTTGCGGGCGGTTTGGTTTGTGTTTGACACAAAGGCCAGCAGCACAATACCTGCCACAACAGGGAAACCAACAAGTTGCATCGAAATCCAATCAGAACCGGCTTCGAACAATCAAGCCACCCCCCATACGAGCATGAAAATCGCCAACATACCAACGGCGACCATCAAGATGTAGTCACGGGCTGAGCCGGTGGTCATCGATCGGACAACGGCTGAGAGTGATTGAGAACCAGTTTCGATGGTCTTAATGGTCCCATCAATCACTTCTGAATCGGCTTCTGCAGCCTTCGTCGAGAAGCCTGCTACGATTTTCAGCATGGCCATGTCGTAGTAGTGGTCGATGTACAGGCGGTTTTGCAGCGCCACAGCAAGGGTTGATTCTGCAAAGGCGCTGTTGTCAAAGTTGAATCGGTTTTTGACCCATGCGTTAAGGCCAATCACAGGTTTCATCCACGGTTGTGTTGTTTCGCCTTCGTCGAGTTTTCCACCATAAAGTGCCATCGCCAAACCGGGGCCTAAGACCGCACCCATTGCGATTGCAATGTAGGTGATGATGAAGAAGTAAGCATCAGAATTTGCAAATGCGTGCCCGAGTTCGTATACGATTCCGTCGATCAGAGATTTCTCTGACATGAAGGCGTATCCTTCGTCAGGAGCCCAGTGGGTGAAGCCCATGCCTGCAAAGATGATCGAAGAAAGGCTCACGAAGGTGAGGATAAACAGCGGGGTCTTGATCCAGGTGTTGGTTGGTCCAACGTGGGCAGCAACCTCGTTGTTTGGCTTTCCTGCAAAGGTCTTGAGCCACATTCGAGACATGTAGAACCCGGTCATTCCTGCACCAATGAGAACACACATAGCAGGCAACAGGAATTTCGGATCGTCTTGAGCAACTCGCCATGCGTTGGCGATGATGCCTTCCTTGGACCAGAATCC
>DAPR01000054.1:0-456 GCA_002502605.1 Euryarchaeota archaeon UBA258 | reverse complement strand
ATGGTCGTCATGGTGGTGCAGGTGATGGTGTGCGTGGTGGACTTCATGAATCACTGAACCGCTGGCCATGAACAGCATACCTTTGGCCATGGCGTGGTTGAACAAGTGGAACAACGCAGCACCAAAAGCGACGATGACGATGTAATGGTCCTTGTCGTTGTGGTGCCAATCAAGGGTGTTGGCCAGATACATAGCACAACCCAAACCGGTGAAGATGTAGGCTAATTGGCTCATGGTTGAATACGCCAAGACCTTCTTGAGGTCCATCTGAACAAAGGCAATTGCGGCCGCCATGACTGCGGTAATACCACCAACAACGGCGATGATGTAAGCGAGGTCAGCAAGATCGCCGTGCAAGGCTTCTGCGCCGAAGAACGGGAACATACGGGCTACGAGGTAGAGACCTGCATTGACCATGGTCGCTGCGTGAATGAGTGCGGAAACAGGAGTAGGCCC
>DAPR01000013.1:49730-55633 GCA_002502605.1 Euryarchaeota archaeon UBA258 | reverse complement strand
CCTGTCGCCACCTCTTCGGTCGCCGCCACGTCGATCATCTCGGCGTGGCCCTCTGCTCTGGCCACCACTTCGTGGGACACCACATCGGTTGCATTCTTGACGGAATGCGAAGTTTGAGTTGTTGCATTGTGGGCAATCCCAGTCATTGTCGTTGAAAGTTTCACCACCACGTCGGTCGTTTCCTCTTCGGTCACCACCGCGTTGATCCCGGTCTTGGAATGAACGTCGGTCGTCACGGCGTGGAGGTCGTCCCCCACCGCCGCCGGCTTTTGGCGCACCGCACTTGTTGCATTCCGTTCGCCAAGCAAAGTTGTCATTGTGGCACTTAGGGCAATCCCAGTCGCCGTCTTTTCGATTGCTTGAGCGGTCGTTTCTCTCAAAGCGACCGCCTCGTTGTTCACGGCCTTGGAACCCTCGGTCGTGCGATCTGCCTCCGCCGTTTCCTCTTGGTTCACCGCATCGGTTGCATTCATGACGGAAAGCGAAATTGTTGTTGTTGCATTTTGGACAATCCCAATCGCCACCATTGTTTGACCGATTGTTTCGATCAAACCTGCCACCTCTGTCGTTGCGATCAAATCGGCCACCACGGTCGTTTCCTCTTCGGTCACCGCCGCGGTCGTTGTGTCGACGGTTCTCGCGATTGTTGTCGCGCCCCCGGTCACCAAAGCTTCGCTCTTCACGAACTTTTTTCGGACGAATGTTGACCTGAATTCCAACTAAGCCAGGAATGTCGAGTTTTCGATCGAGATGTGCAACATGAACGAGTGGAGCATTCGTGTTACCTAACACTGCGTCTACCTTTCCAATGTAATCGCCAGTGTCTTGGTTGATGATGATTGATTCTAGAGCTGGGGAGGAGCCAGTAAAGGACACCAACAGGCCACCTTCGTGACTCAAAGACTCAACGGTGCCTGCAAACATACACTCACTCTCAGTTTGGTGGGCCGACCTTCCCCTCTTGAGGGTGCCGGTAACACCTCACTCTTCTCTTCCTCTGTTGGTCATTGCAGCGCCAAGCAGGGCTACGGTCAAGGTGGCGAGCATTGATGCTGCAGGTAAGCCTTCTTCGACGGTCGTACCGCCATCATCGATGATCGGTTCGTCTGAACTTGCGTATGGGTCTGGAACTTGGACTTGCATGGTCGTCATTGTCCCTGATTCATCGGTGGCCACCAGCGTGATGTCATAGACGGTCACAGGTGGGTTTTGGGAGGAACACGACACAATGTTGACATCGATTTCCCAATTTATTCCAGAGCGGACAAAGTCGTTGGTTGAGTATCCACAGAGGGAGAGGCTCATCTCCACGTCTTCACCATCTGGATCCAAAACCTTTCCAGCAATTGTGAATTTGAGGTAACTCGCATCCCAAGTGGCGTTTGATCCATCAAGGTTGACATCCACATCAATCACAGGTGGTGCACTTGGTTTATTCAAACCGAAATCGAGCATGAAATTGTAATCAAGCATGCCGTTCGACTGAGCCTGGCCCATCACCATGACTTCGCCAGGGGCGAGTCCATCAAGTGGGAGTGCAAGTGTGGAGGCATCAGAGGCGAGCGTTGCCATTCGCATTTCACCCATCATGGTCAGTTGGTGGGCATGGGCGCTGAGCGAAAGTTCGCTCACCACGCCGGTTGGCGTCACTGTGAATTCAACGGAATCACCAGATTCGGAAATGGTTGCTTGTGAAGTGAACGGCTGAGCGAAAGTCCAGTTTCGCGTCTCAATTGAAGATGCACCAAACGGATCAATAACGCTGCACTCCGCATTGGCCGTTGCATCAGCAGCCACATCATCGGGGCCGTCCAAAAACAACGTGCCTTCTTCGTCGAGTCCAGCGGTCCACTGCCCGACCCATTCTTGGTTTGCAAATTGACAATCGAGTGCCCAACCGCTGTCGTCAGTGGCCCACAATTCGGTCACTTCGCCAGCAACAAGAGTTCGTGTGCCCACGGTGTATGGAATGACGGTTCCATCAACAGGTGCGTCTGTCGTCCACTCTGGGATTTCGTTTGTTTCTGGGGCCTGGGTCGTGAAATCTAAGAACAAGTTTCGCAGGATTGGATACTCGCTTGAAGCATAACTCACTTCTTGACTGACACGAAGTCGGCCGTCAGGTAGGTATTCGGTTTCTGGAAGGGGCATGGCGTTGCTCTCAGCGTTATCGTCTTGAATTGAAGAATTGACCAAGCGAAGACCTTGCAGTTGTGGGAAGGTCAGCACCAAGGCAGCAGAACTCATGTTGGTGACGTTGAGGGCGAGTGTGAAGTTCGAAACGCCGCTGTTTGGCAGTTGGTCAAAACGGACGTTGTGGGTTTCACCCTCTTTGGTGAACATGAGGATTTGGAGGTCGTCTGTGATGCTTACAGGCACCTCTTTACAATCGCTTGAAGCGAGAAGGTCTTGACAATCTCGCTCCTCGGGATGGTTTTCAGGCACGAGGTTTACCTCGTCCAGTGCGATTCCATCCTTGACGAATTCAAGGTCGTTCCAATCGACCCCTCCGCGGTGTGGTAGACCTTCGCGGATCCCGATTCGTGTGTCCATGTCAGCGATGCATTCAGGGCCAATGGCTCGAACCGCTTCTCGCTCATCGGTGCTCATCCAAGAGTTGTTTCCTCCGGGTGTTCCGTCAAATAACTCATCAAGGTTCTCACGCACAGTAGCGGAATTGCTGCCGTTCACATAGGCAACTGCGCTCATCTGAGCGGTTGCCCAATCGTCTCCAAGAAGGATGTCAAAGGAAGCGAAATTATAGTCGAACAGGTCCTCGAATTTGTAACCGGTGCAGTCCACATCGAGTGAACCCTGTCGGGCACTGGTGGGAAATTCAGTTGGTTCTGAAATTGCTTTTTGGTTTGTCACGGCAGTGGAGGCGATCATCATCAGAAACAGGACGATGATGCTCAAAGCGATTGAAGTCTGGGCGAAACGATGTCTTGCCATGCTTTCTGCGGTGATGTCTTGTCTCAAAGACACTTCGCCTCCATCGCAACCCAAAGCAGGGTCTTTACAACGTTTTTTTATGGCCACTCAGGGCTGTAATGTGTTCATGCGTCGAACGAACAAAGAACTTGGAATCAAGGTCCAAATCACGGCCATGGCCCATGATTGCCAAGCAGGGACACCTCGTTCAATTTCAGGCAATCTTGTTTCAAGCAAGTGATGATAGACACCATTGGGCGACAAAAGGTCAAGTGAGCCTTCTAAAGCAATCCATTGCGCATTGTTTTGCTCCCCTATCGCAACACCTGAGGCATAGGCCACCATGGTGGTGAACAGCGCCCACAAAAACGTAAATAAAAACCACATTCCAATGCCAAAAGCAATCGCAGTCCCTTGGTCCTTTGTCCGTGAAGAGGCAAGCAATGTGAACACCACATACCAAAACAAGATCAACGCGGTCGCAGTGAGATGAATCATCACGTCCCAAACCGAAGCCCATTCACCTAGGCGCCAACGAATGATGGCTACGGAGGCCAGACTTAGGACGGCGACTGGAATGAAGATTGCTTGCCACATGCCGAGCATCAAAGCAATTGCCTGGTGCGTCCTTGGCATTGGTTGAGCGAGTCGTAATTCAAAGACGCCACTGGCACGGTCTCTGCTGACGCCATCAAAGGCCAACAGCACGCCACACATCGTAGCGCCAAACACCACACCCAGACTTGCATAGAACATGACTTCCATTGGCTGGTCTGGTTGGTGGCCACCGGGTAAGACGATGTTGGGGTCTGAAAAACCCCAAGCCATTCCCGGCAAAAACAAAACGAGAATAGGGAGCATGATGAGCATTCGAGTTGATCCGATGCGGTCCCAAAACACCCTTCTCGCAAGGGATTGTATTCGCAGAACATCGCTCATTCTTCTTCACCTCCAATCGATTTGTGAGGAAGCATTGCTGTTGAAGCAATTTCCAATCCGACCTCTTCGATGTTCATTCCAGTTGCTGCGCAAAGCAATTCCACAATTCCTGGGCTTTTCGGATTCCAAGAGTGTACCTCAATGCCACGTTCTATGAATTCCGGTAACAGGCCAACACCAGAGTGCTCGAGGCGAATGGTCCAAGTGTCTTGTGCGGATTCTGATTCGACACGATGCTTGCACCATGCAAGGTCTGGTAACTTGCCTGGACCAGCAACCACAATCGATGGTTGAAGTTCAAGCGAATCAGCAATCTCTGCTAGGGTTCCATTGGCAAGAAGTTGGCCTCTATGCATCAATGCAATCCGATCGGTAATGGCCTCTAGGCCTTCGACTTGGTGTGAAGAAATGATGATTGAAACCCCTTTGCTCTTGAGTTCATGCAGGAGTTGAACAAAAGCAGTGGCTGCAACTGGGTCTAAACCGTTGAGGGGTTCATCGAGCAGGAGGAATTTCGGCGAGCCAAGTAAGGCTGCAGCCAATGTCAGCCGTTGACGCATGCCTTGACTGAGATCTGAAAGGTGAGCAGTGGCTCGCTGACCTAAACCGACCAAACGCAGCAATCCATTGACTCGCTTCGCAGATGCCCCACGCATTTCGGCCAGTTCCAACAGTGCGTCCTCCACAGACTGACGCCCCTGCCACCGTACCTGTTCTGGCATGTGGCCGACAATGTTGCGAAGTGAATCGCTGTCAAGCTGGGTCTCTTTGGCGCTGGACGTCAGCATGAGTTTCCCATTTTGAATCGGTAAGACGCCCGCAATGGTTCGCAAAAGCGTGGTCTTGCCTGCTCCATTCGGCCCAACCAATCCAAGGATCTCCCCTGGGCGGAGGCTCAAAGTGATGCTGTGTACGCCTGGGCCGGGCCGTGTTCTCCATGGCTTGAGGCGTGAAGGGTCGCTCATTCGATGACGAAATGTCACTTCTTCTAACCGAAGTGAGTCTCCCTCCATGGTTCGGCCACGAGGTCATGACTTGACAACATACCGTAGGATTCTCACATGGACCCCAACCCTCATGACCGTCGAGAACCCACCCCCTTTCATGAGCCAACTTTGGGACCTTGTTCCAACAATGATGGTTCTGATTGGGCTTTTTGTTGCCGTATGGTGGTTGCAGCGATCCTTTGAGCAGGGTGAGTCAAAGGTTGCTGTACGCACTGCATTAGGGCCGATGGGGCTCGAATCTGCTGTTGGTTGCTTAGTGCTCATGTGGATTCTTCCCTGGGGGTTTTTTTTGCTGGTGCCGGGAATTCTGATTCTTTCCTACCTCAGCCCTGCCGGGCGTGCCGCTTGGGCTGAGCATCGAATTCAACGCCTCACTTTGGTGGTGTGCATGACCGCCATGGTGCTCATTGCAGGTTTCGTTCCAGTGTCTGAGCCTGTAGCTCCCGAGGAATGGGGTGAACCTTTGCTTAAAGAGAACGCAAATGCGCCGATTTATCCTGCAAGTGAACAATACACCTGGCTCATGCTTCCTGAGGATGCGGGCTTGGATGTTGAAATTGTTCAATCCATCACCATGCGTCTGCCCTATCAATACGGTCCAATCGGAGCGGCATCAAGTGCATTTGATCTCTCTGAACTCATCGGAATGGAGCAGGGTCGTTTGCGCCAAGCCATTGAGTTGCTTGATCAGCAGACTCCAGGGCCGAGCCTTGATCCAGATGAAATGGAAATGGTCCCAATCAGTTCAGAATCCAAGCATCGCTACCTCTCCACATCAGCAGATGTGGATGAATCGGTGGAGGTTCGGGTGTATGAGTTGCGAAGTCTCTTGTCCAGTTCTAAAGAAGGAACCCGCGTCGGCGAGGTGTTGTGTGTTGCAACACCGACGTTCGGAGGTGAACTCCAGATGCTCGTGGTTGTCCGCCCAATCCTCCATCCGGGGCTTTCCTCAGATCGCTTTGCAGAGTCGCTCGTCATCGAATGGCTTGCCGTTTGAGGTGGAAAAGCCAGCGGTGTTTTTTTGGG
>DAPR01000013.1:17365-49654 GCA_002502605.1 Euryarchaeota archaeon UBA258 | reverse complement strand
GACCTAAACCGGGGCACAATTCTATGCACACAAACATGATAAAAACACTGATCATGACCTTGATAATTGGAACCACAGCACTTGCAGGCTGTTTAGAAAATGAAGACGCTTCAAGCAATGACTCTAACCTTGAGTCACTCGTTGTTGCCTTCAGCCTCAAAGACGACTACACCAATGTTGATGAGAATCCTCAACGCTTTGCTGACTACCTCGGTCAAGCCCTCAACATGGATGTTTCACTTTATCCGATCGACTCAGAGGGCGCTGCAATGCAAGCCCTTCGCTTCGGTAACGCTGACATTGCTTTCATGGATGGCGGAGCAGCGTGGGTTGGCTGGCAACAGTACGGTCTTGACGCTCTTGCAGCTGACCAAAAGTCGGATGGAAGGACATACTACAGCGCACACGCGGTCGTTCTCAAGGACTCTGAAATCGCTCAGGCCCACCTTGACGATGATCCAACAACAGACCCCTTCTCCTTGATGGCAGGCAAAACCTCATGCCACACAGGCTGGCTCAAATCGGCTGGCATGCTCCTTCCAATGGGCTTCCTTATTGGCAACGGATATGCGAATGTGATCGGCGATGCAAATGATGTCGAATCCCTCCGCTCAACGATTACCAATTTCTTCAATGAAGACGCAAGCATTCCGGACTCCGGAACGCCGTATTACTCGTACAGTGGTGCTGTGAAATGCCTCTCTGAGGGTGTTGGCGATGTGGCCTTTGCTAAGGATTCCACGATTGCTTCTTACTGTGGAAACGAAGACGCATCCACAAACGAGGCTTGGTGCTTGCCCGAATCGGATTACATCTTGCTTCCATCGTATGGAAATGCTCCATCACACCCGGTGATGTACAACCCGGATACTTCCGATGCAACCACAATGGCACTTGTTCAAGACGTGCTGGTTGACATGGCCAACACCGAAGACGGCCAATCGATCCTCGAAAATGTATTGAACACCCCGGCTATTTCTGCAACCACTGCCGTCGAACACCTCTCTTCGTATGGCAACCTGATTGAAGACGTCCCTGGAATTTCTGCATACTACGACACTAAATTCTCCATCAACGATTCCATCGAGCCGACCATTTCGAACATTCGAATCGCCTTTGAAATGAAAGACGATTATGAAAACCCGGCCGAGAATCCACAGGTTCTGGCTGATTTCATTGCGAAACAAACCGGAGTGACCGTAACGCTCTACCCAGTCGCTTCTGAAGGAGCAATCATCGAAGCTCTCCGCTTCGGTAATGCAGACATCGCGTTCATGGATGGCGGTGCTGCTTGGGTCGGTTGGAAAGAATACGGGCTTGCGGCAATGGCTGCTGACCTGAAGTCTGATGGACGAACTCATTACGATGCACATGCCGTTGTTCTCAACGGCTCGGACATTGCCAATGCTTACCTCGATAACGATTCGACCACCGATCCGTTTGCTATGATGGAAGGCAAGACTTCGTGCCACACAGGCTGGCTTAAATCAGCGGGTATGTTGCTTCCAATGGGCCACCTCATCTCCCAAGGCTACGCTCCAGTTGTTGGACCACAAGACGACATCGAATCCCTGCGAGATACGATTACCTCGTTCTTCAACGAAAACGCCAGCATTCCCGAATCTGGAACACCGTACTACTCTTATTCAGGAGCAGTCAAGTGTTTGACTGAAGGCGTTGGCGATGTGGCTTTTGCGAAGGATTCCACCGTTGCCTCTTACTGTGGCAATGAAGAAGCAAGCGATAATGCGGATTGGTGTTTGCCAGAATCCGAGTACATCCTCTTGCCATCCTATGGATCAGCACCCTCTCACCCTGTGATGTACAACCCTGCCACGCTTGATGTTCAAACGAGGACTGCAATCCTCAACGCTCTCTTGGCGTTGAACAGCGAGATGTACGTCGAGGACTATCCAATGCAAGGTCAGAATTACACCGGATGCTACTCGATGGTTTCCCATCAAGTTGACTCGACTTCTCCACAAGAAGCATGTGGCGATCAAATCTTGTCCAATGTGTTGAACACCGGTGGCTTGGTTGAGGTGAACTCACAAGAGCACCTTGGCAGCTACAGCAGCCTCATCAGCGCTATTCCTGGTATCTCATCGTACTTCGATTCGAAGTATGAAATTGCGGAGTGAATTCACAAAGTCTTCCTTGACTGAAACCCGTCGGCACCTAAGAGGAGTTTACATGACACCAACATTAACGCACAACCTCGCCTCATCCCTTGTTGGTGAAGGCAACCGTTTGAAAAAGACCTGCTTGCAGGGCTAACTGAGGGGATGCTATGAGCGAGGGTGTCGTCTTATCCCTAAATGACTTGGTCATTGGTTATGATGAGCCTCTGTCAGAGCCTATTTCACTGGAAGTAAAACCAGGCGAAATTATTGCAATTCTTGGACCTTCTGGGATCGGTAAAACGACGCTCATTCGTACAATTGCAGGGCTCGTCCGCCCTCTTGAAGGGGATTTTGACCTCCATGTCAAACGGCGCGGTGGCCTTGGCTACATCCCCCAACGACTCGGACTTGTACGCCATGCAACAGTTGCTCACAACGTGTCATTGGGAGCGAGGATGAATGTCCCATGGTCGAGAACGATGTTCCAAGAGCGAAACGAACGAACACAAGAAGCGATTCGAACACTCGGTATTGAAGAGAAAGCTGGTGAACCCGTCCGTCGTTTATCCGGTGGTCAGCAGCGCCGTGTTGCAACAGCCAGAACTCTGGCTCAGCGGCCCGAATTGATGCTTGCCGATGAGTTCCTAGGAGAATTGGACCAGCACAACGTAGATCTTGTTCTAGGGGCCGTTCATGAATTGGTTGGGAAGGGAACCGCCGTCATTATGGTGGAGCATCATGAGGACAACGCGAAAGACTTTGCAACACGAATTTGGGAAATCAAAAACAAGCGTTTCTCAGACATGTCAATTGAGGAGTGGGAACTGCACACATCGGCGGGGGAAGAGGAATGAAGTACCGATTATTTGGTGTCCTCTTCATTCTCTTTTTCTTGGCATGGCGTACGCTTGATGGTTTGGTTGAAGGGGATTGGGGCCGTTTGGAAGGTGGACTTTCGAACCTTGGTGTGTTCTTCTCCGAAAGCATGTGGCCTCCCAACTGGAGTGTGCTTGAGGCCCGTTCATATCCAGTGTGCGAACAGGACATCGAATTCTTCTGTTCTGTTGGTTATCTTGGCATGATGGAAACGCTAAAGATTGCATTTGTCTCAACGGTTTTGGGTTTTGTAGGAGCGATCACCCTCTCTTCACTTGCTGCTCGAAACTTGATGCCTTTGTCCATCGCACTTCCGGTTCGTATCTTTCTTTCCGCAGTTCGAAGTTTACCAAGTCTTATTTGGGCCATTTTGTTTGTCATCGTCATCGGTTTTGGGCCGCTGTCAGGCGTTCTCGCAATGACGTTTTACACCATCGGTTACCTCGGAAAGTTGCAGTATGAGGTGTTTGAAGGCATGGCGAATGACCCGCTTGAAGCGGGCAGAGCCATGGGTCTTTCTCGCCCCAGCATTTTGTTGAACATTGTTATTCCAGAGAACAGCAATCATCTGCTAAGTCAGTTGATGTTTATGTTTGAGTACAACGTTCGCCATGGAACAGTGATAGGAATTGTGGGAGCGGGTGGCATTGGCTATTACATCAGCACATATCTTAAATTCCTACAATATGACAAGGTGTTCGCTTTGCTGATCATCATTTTTGTTGTGGTCGTGGTCATCGACCTTCTCTCGCTTATGATTCGCTCATTCGTCAATGAAGAGGGTGATGTGAGAAAGCCAACATGGTTGAACACAATCATTGCAGCGAAGAAAAAGCAAGCATAATGACCATTCGGTCACCGTCCAACCATCGGTTTACGATGTACGAATCAGTTTTGAGTGGAAGAGGCCGTTGGGTGAACTCCGATTCCAGTCTGAGTGTTCTTTGGTTGGGCGTTGTACACGAGCAAACCCAACACACCGCCCACAAGCGGTGCAAACAGGAGAGGTAAGAGCACCGGCAGGAGTTGAATAAAGGCAGCTACGGTGATCCCAAGTATGCCCAGAACATACCCGATTAAGTTCGTTGTTGAAAACAGTTTTTTTGCGTTTGACAGAAGTCCGTCCATGAGAAAGAAAACGAAAGGGAGGTATATGACGCTGTGTTTTTCAATCTGCCAAAGAACAATTGGATGTATATCCCTGATAATCGAGGCACTGCTCGTTAATTTCAGACAGCCAATTTTACTAAAATCTTAGAATTTCACATCCTGCCATACCCTTCGTATGAAACACCAAAATACCTCATCATTTACGAGATAATGTGGCAGAATCCCATACCTTGTCATCGAAGATCATTCACTGGAGTTTCGTTCTCCTCTATGGTTACGGTATTGTCAAACAAATTGAGGATTTGTCACAACTTGAAGATACGGGTTTGTTGTTGTTTGAAGTGATGTTTGCGAGCGTGTTCCTCGCTCTAGTGATCATGCGATACCTCTACATGCGGCGGTTTGAGACGTTCCTGGGCGCTCGTGAGCCGGTCCCGATTGTTCATACCTATCTTGCCAAAACTGTCCATGCTGGAATGTATCTGTGTTTGATTCTTCTCCCACTCTCGGGGTTAATGATCGCAGGATTGTTCACTCAAGGGCACACCAATGAAGAGGGATTGATGCTTGGTTTTGTTCTTGGTGTGCATGGATTCTCCGCAGACCTCAGTTATGTCTTGATCGCTATTCACGTTGGAGCCGCCCTTTTTTCCCGCTTGAAGGGGGATGGAATTTGGGCGTCCATGGTTCCTGTGCTGAAAGACACTGGCCCTACAAACAATTCTTTCATCAAGAGCATCTCATCAACTGAGGAGAAAATCTACGCCAAAGCCGAACAATTCTTTGCCTCAAAAAAGCAATAAATCCTGTTCAGGAGCGCTTCAATAGCTCTTTTTTCACGCCAGAGGATTCACTCGGCTGCGATGTGAACCGCTCCGTTCTTGTAAAACACTTGAATGCGGTCTGGGACCTTTCGAGTCAATGCCGAAACGGCTTCGTACACTTCATCTTGCTTGACCTTGAATGAGCGTGCGGCTTTGGCAGTGGACCATGCTACAGTCTCGAAATCTGATTGTCGAATCCACTCGAAGAGTCGTGCTTCAAGTTCCGTCAATTCTTCCGCCATGTGAATCCCATACCGCCTTAGGTGAAAATAACACCGATGCTCGATGGATGGCAAACGAGAGGCTTCAATGAAGGGCTACCATTCTACGGCAGCACTCTTCAGCATCGATGTAGCCGTCGAGGAGCGTGTTGAGCGCCTTTGTGAATGGAACTTGAATACCAAGTGCTTCGGCCCTCTCTCCAAACATCCGGGCAGCTCGTACACCCTCAGCGACCATGTGCATCTCATCAAGCGCCTGTTCAAGGTTCAAACCGGTTCCGAGTTTTTCTCCCATGGACCGATTCCGTCCATGTGGTGAGGTGGCAGTGACGTACAGATCGCCAAGACCAGCAGGCCCGAAGGCAACCTCTGCACGAGCACCAAGTTGTGGAAGTAAAATGCATCCTTCTTTGAATCCAGCCATAAAAATAGCCGCTTTCAGGTTGTCTCCACCGAGTGTTCCGACGCGCTTTAATCCGTCAACAAGTCCGCAAGCAAGGGCAACTACGTTCTTGAACGCACCCCACAATTCTGCACCAGCAGGATCGGCTGCTGGGTGGAGAATGAAGGTTTGAGTGGTGAGGGTAGATGCAAGATGTTTGGCCACAGATACGTCTTCGCTTGCAACAAGTGCGGTTGTCATCACGCCGGCAGCAGCCTCTGGAGCAATGGTGGGTCCGGTGACCACGGCAAGGGGATTGTTCTTCTCAGCCGCGTTGAGTTTCTCGTGAATGGCTTGTGAAATGAGTTGACTGCCAGGCGCTAGGCCTTTCGCAAGATCCAGCAAGACATGGCCGGGCCGAAGATGAGGGATTACCTGGTCAACGACATCAAGAATGACTGAAGACGGGACCGCGAGAACAACAATTTCGACACCGTCGAGGGCTTCCTCGATGTGCATGGTAGCCTCCATCCCTTCAACAGGATGATCGGGGAGGTACTTTCGGTTCACGCCATCCATGGTAATCGATTCGTAGACCTCTTGTTCGATGGTCCAACCTTTGACATGATGTCCGTCAGCAAGCCACATCCTAGCAATCGCTGTACCCCAATTTCCAAGACCTAAAATTGCAATGTGTGCCATGGCGAACAAAGTGAACGCTGTCCACTTCATTTATGTTGATTCCCTCGGTTACCCTCGAAACAACGGTGGTTTAACGAGGGACTGATGCTGAACCAGACGCTCAAAAGAGATCGTCATCGTCTTCTTCAAAGTCAAAGACATCATCGTTCTTCTCTTCTGCTTTCGCCTTGCTCGCCTTCTTCTTAGGCTCTTTCTTGGCGGGCTTTTCTTCAGGCGTTGGGGCAGTTTCGGCTTCGGCAGAGGCTTCAGGTTCTGGCTTTGTATCTTCCTTTGGCGCTTCTTTGGGTGCTGCTTGCTGAGCGTCTGGACGAAGTGCTGCTTGTTGAGCTTCCTTTGCTGCAAGCGCAGCAGGTGTTGTACCGGTTTGGGCTGCAAGAGCGCGCCGGCGGTTTTCCCTTGCCTTTCGTTCAAGTTGGCGGTGGCGTGATTTTTCGATGCTTTGGAGCATGTACATTGCATCGTGTTCCAACAACGGGGAATCGGAAATAAGGGTGATGTCCAACCATCCACCGTCTTCAACGATAAATTCAGCAAGGGGCTCAAAGTTGAGATCTGATTTCTTGATCTGAGTGTAATGCATAGCGTTCCCTGTTCGGTGTTCGACGCCAGAGAAGTGACAGTAGAATTCCTTTGTCCCTATGGTCTCTCTCACTTGGTCAAACAGTTCGCCGTAATCTTCGGAGGTCCTCATTTTACCATGGCCACGAGCGTGGATGTGAGCGATGTTGAGAACCGGAATGGTTCCTTCAACGTGGTTGACGACTTCCAACACTTCTTCTAGGCTGCCCCATAACTCCTGACGGCCTGAGGTTTCAATACCAATCTTCGAAGGGGTTCCATCCTTGATCCACGGGAACACGGGGAATTCATCTTCGTCGTCATGCCAGATTTCTGCAACCCGGTCAACGACACCTGCAAAGACATTTGCGACCTGTTCATTTGCTGCGGAACCGGGGCTCATGCCGCCATAGTGGCCAGCGTGAAGGGTGATGTGGCGGGCATTGATGGTGCGTGCTGCTTGGAGCGTTGATTCGATTTTGGCCAATGAGCGGCCGCGCTCGACACGGTTACCAAGCAGTTCAGAGTAGTAAGGGCCGTGGATGTTCATCTCGAACTCGGTCTTGTTGGCTAAGACTCCCGCTTGCCAGTACTGCTCAAAGTGATTTGGGGCCACCATTCGTACGGTTTGAACTTCCATTGTTTCCAAGCCGAGGGAGATGATGTCATCCATTCCTTCGACGATGGTTCGCCCTTTGCATGACAAAGGTACACCTGCGGGTCCGAGTTTTACTGGCATAATTGGCATCCCCGCAGGTACGAGCCAAGGGACATCCTATGATAATCCCTTTCCGTTGGCTGTCCGCAAAATCTTGTGATTTCTGCGCCCTTCACAACGGTGATACCATACGACCCTTCATGAACTCCAGCCGGTGACCGGTGGACATGGACGAGCAAGTTCAAGCGGCTGTAAACGCCTTCAAAGACGGCAAACCAGTCTGCCTTTTTGATTCAGAAAAGCGTGAGGGAGAAACTGATTTGTTGTTCCCCGGACAGTGTGCAAAACCAGAAACCATGCGTCAATTGCGCCTGGATTGCGGAGGCCTTCTGTTCCTCGCGATCGGTCATGATGTCGGTGAGCGCTTCGCTTTGCCTTTCCTTCAAGACCTCCACACTCACCCTTCACTGGTTTCAGAATTTAACGTGCTCAACCACCTTGTGACAAACGACCTAAGGTACGATGCACGCTCTGCGTTTACCCTTTCGCTTAACCACCGTGAAACGTACACGGGGATCACCGACCACGACCGTGCCTTGACCACCCGAAGGTTTGCTGAACTCACTGCAGAACTCATCGATGGTGGCATTGAAGGCGAAGAGGCTCAACAAGCCCTCGGACAAGAATTCCGAACACCAGGCCACATTCCAGTGTGCCGAGAAACCGAAGGTGGTCTCGCAAGAAGGCAAGGTCACACAGAACTCGCTGTTGGGCTTGCCCGTCTTGCAGGCATGACTCCCGTCGTCATCGGTGCAGAAATGCTGCAGCCAGAAGGCGACTATGCACTATCGGTCGATGATGCCCGCAACTGGGCAAAAGAGCGCGGAATTCCGTTTTTGGAAGGTGCTCAACTGATTGACGCACTTGGGCTTTGAAAACAGCCGGTAGAACCTTGTGCAAGTGCATTTTGACAACAATGGGTGAGGCAATGAAGCGCGTGATGGCGGTTGGAGTGTTTGACCTCTTGCATGCAGGCCATTTGCATTACATGGAGCAAGCAAAAGCGCTCGGTGACCATCTAACGGTTGTTGTCGCTCATGATGATACCGTTCGAAAGCGAAAGCATGAACCCGTCACCGGTCAGGATTTACGTTTGCGCATGGTTCAAGGCCTGAAGCCAGTTGATTCCGCCATGATTGGCAACCCCCCTGATGTGCCGATCTTCGATATTCTTCCGTCCATCAACCCCGATGTCATTGCCCTTGGTTACGATCAAGAACATGCAGAAGACCGAATCCGTGCCCGCTTGGTTGAACTTGGATATGCCGACATTGAAGTGACTCGAGTTGAAGGCCTTTCCGAAGATCTCGACGGCACAAGGAAAATCATTGCACGTATTCTCGAATTGGCCCAATCCACACAGGAGGGCGAGTAATGTTCACCGGAATCGTTCAAGGCACAGGAACAGTCACTTCCATCGTCGAAGGCACGGCCATCCGCACCCTTGTGTTGTCCCTGCCGAACGTCGAGAACCTTGCGATTGGAGCCAGCGTTGCCATCAACGGCGTTTGCCTAACTGCAACGAAAATAGAACAACAAGAGGTTCACTTCGATGTGATTCAAGAAACCCTCACAAGAACGACGCTCGGAGAACTTGAAACGGGTCATCAAGTGAATGTAGAACGATCGCTCGCCTTTGGGGATGAAATAGGCGGCCACCTTCTTTCTGGCCACATTATGGGGACTGGACTCATTCAATCAATCAATGATGTGGGGGAAGGCATGGACCTTTCCGTTCTTGTGCCCAATGACATGAGGAAGTATATTCTCGAAAAGGGCTACATTGGCGTTGATGGTATTTCACTCACCGTGGGCGAAGTTGACCAAGGTTGCTTCTCGCTTCACATCATCCCAGAAACGCTCAGACTAACCACCCTCGGCGCCCATGAAATTGGCGACGCAGTCAACCTAGAAATCGATTCAACCACTCAAACAATCGTTGCTACAGTTGAACGGTACCTGTCACAAAACTAAGGAGAAGAAACGTATGACAACATCAATTGCTCTTGTGTGTGGCTCATTCCACAAAAATGAGATTGAACGAATGCTCGCTTGGGCACAGGACGAAGCCACAAAACACGGGCTTGAGGTTGCGGAAGTCATCTGGGTGCCAGGTGCAATGGAAGTGCCTTTGGCGCTTGACCGGTTGCTCAGCATCGAAGGCATTGCAGGCGCTGCTTGCCTCGGTGTCATCGAAAAGGGCCAAACCCAGCATGGCTTGGCAATGGGCCAAGCCGTCATCAAATCTGTGATTGAATTGCAATTGGTTCATGAAAAACCAGTTGGCCTTGGCATCATCGGTCCGGGAGCGGAACCACAGCACATCGAACCTCGGCTCGAACCCCACGCTCGTGCCGCAATTGCGGCCATAGCAAGCATGCTTTAAGCAAAAAGCAATGCCAAATCCTCGATCTGTTTTTTGTAAAAACGGTTCTATGCTTGAAGCGATTCGAGGTGAATGTTCAAGTGGTGAACCCCACCCATTGAGATTTGCTGGAGGCCACTTCATGTCCGAAACACACAATGTCATCATCATCGGTTCAGGGCCAGCTGGCTACACTGCAGGCTTGTACGCAGCGCGCGCAATGCTCAACCCGCTCATGTTTGCGGGCTACATGTCTGGTGGTCAGTTGATGCTTACTTCCGACATTGAAAACTTCCCAGGTTATCCAAAGGGGATCGGCGGTCCGGAGATGATGATGGAGTTGAGGGAGCAAGCAGAACGCTTTGGTCTCCAAGTTCAAGACAAAAATGTCGAATCCGTCGATGTTTCCGAGCGCCCGTACAAGGTGGTGGTCGAGGGCGAAACCTACCTCACCAACTCGATTATTGTCTGCACTGGTGCAGAGTCAATTTGGCTCAACATGCCAGGTGAAGAAGAGCAAAAGGGTCGCGGTATTTCGACGTGCGCCACCTGTGATGGTGCGTTCTTCAAAGATGAAGAAGTCATGGTCGTCGGCGGCGGTGATTCTGCTTGTGAAGAGGCCACGTTCTTGACCCGGTTTGCATCAAAGGTCACCTTAGTCCATCGAAGAGACGTGTTCAAAGCGTCAACCATCATGTACGAACGAGCAGCAAATCACGACAAGATTGAGATCAAAACATTCCGCCAAGTCAAATCATGGCTTTCCGATGAAAAAGGACTCACAGGCGCTGTGCTTGAAGATCCTCGAGATGGCAGCACGGAAACGCTGAATGTCACAGGGGCGTTCATCGCCATCGGTCACAAGCCAATCACAGGGTTCCTTGCTGGTCAAGTCGAAACGGACTCAGAAGGCTACATTGTCCACAAACGCCACACCATGACCTCAGTCGAAGGCGTGTTTGCAGCTGGTGACGTTGTTGACACGCGTTACAAACAAGCAATTACAGCAGCAGGAATGGGTTGCCAGGCGGCCATGGATGTCGAGAAGTGGCTTGAAGACAACCATCTTTGAAGCCACCGCTTGCTTTATTTCACGATGGCGACTGCGTGAGCCATGCAACCAGAGCAAACTCCGGAAAAGGGGTTCAAATGGGATGAGGCGTCTAAATCATACGGGATTCCCTCCCAAGTGTTGCGTGGAGAAGTGCCGGTTCAACCCAACGCTCAACCGTTCCAACCCTATCAGCAAAATGTCCAGCCTGCGCAGCAGATGATGGGCCAAGGCATGATGGGCAACGGCATGATGGGCAACGGAATGGTGGCGCCTATGGCTGAAACCAAAGCAACAACAGCCTTTGTGCTTTCACTTGTTGCGCTCATCGGCTTTTTCATCTTCCCTTTGACTATGCTCATCGCTCCCGTTTCGCTCATCATGGCCAACAATGCTTTGAAAATCACAAACTTGAATCCAAGCTACCATCCAGACCACGGGAAAGCCCGCGCTGCTCAGGTTATTTCAGCGATCATGACAGTCCTTCTATGCCTCGGTTTGGCGTTCGTGGCCTTGATCATTGTTGGGTTAATGATTGGTGGATTTTGAGGCTTAAACATGGGTGATGAGGGGCGGTATTCCCGACATTATTCTCTGCCCGGTGTGGGTGAAAGTGGCCAAAAGAAACTCGCAGAAGCCAGCGTTTTAGTCATCGGCGCGGGAGGCCTCGGCAGTCCTGTGCTTCTCTATCTTGCAGCTGCGGGTGTCGGGCGTCTAGGGATCATTGATGACGACGAAGTTGCCCTTTCTAATCTGCAACGCCAAGTGCTTCATTCCACTGAAACGATCGGCTACAAAAAAGTTGATTCCGCTCAAAAACGCTTGAATGGACTCAACGATGAGGTTGAAATTGTGACCTATGATGCTCGCTTCACCCCGGAAAATGCGATGGGCATCTTCAGTGACGGGTGGGATGTCATTGTGGATGGCACGGACAACATACCCACTCGGTACCTCGTCGACGACGCATGTTTTCTCTCAGGCATCCCTTGGGTGTATGGTTCTATATATCGTTTTGAGGGTCAAGTGAGCGTCTTCAATCATCAAGGAGGTCCATGTTACCGGGACTTGTTCACCACCCCGCCTCCGCCAGGAAGTGTTCCATCGTGTGCAGAAGGGGGCGTACTTGGGGTGTTGCCTGGTGTTATTGGTTCTCTTCAAGCCAATGAGGCATTGAAGATGATCCTCGGACTTGGGGAGGTGCTCACCGGGCGTTTGCTTGTCTACGATGCGGAACAAATGACGTTCAATACGTTGACTTTTAGCCATGTAAAAGACAGAGAAAAAGTCCACAATCTTGACCACGCAGCGTCTATGTTTTCTTCACCTGAGTGGTGCACAGTGGCTGATCCAAAGGGTTCATTTCAAGAGGGGGATGCCTCCCATGAGGGACCAATGTTCCACCACATTTCGATGACTGATTTTATTGCTCGCCGCGAAGAAGGTTGGGCTCCATTTATCCTCGATGTGCGCTCGATAATGGAATACCGACAAGCACGGGTTGCCTCTTGCGACCACCAAGTGGCCCATGAGTCGGTGTTGTCTGTTCTTGATGCTCTGCCCAAAGACGCTGACATTTTGATTCACTGCAAAAGCGGGATGCGATCACAAATGGCTGCTATGATGCTTGCTCAAGCAGGAATGGATTCAGCAAAGTTGTACAACCTCGATGGTGGAATCCTTGCATGGAAAGCCGCCCTTCCTGGGGAAATTGTAAACTAAGCATCGATTGGCCATTCAATTGTCTTCTCCAATTGGCACAGCGACCATTGAAAGAAGGGTGAGGTTCAAGACTCCACGGCACCCCCTCACAGAAAAGGGAGGGAGTTCTATCGCCAAAGTCATCGTTGCAGACGAAAACGAAGGTCGACGGAGTCTTCTTGCCAACACCCTCGAACGAGAAGGCTTTGAAATCACACGAGCAGGTACGCTTCGCCAAGCAGAAGGCACCGCTCTTGCGATCATGCCAGAGGTTGTGCTCATCGACAGTGAGTGGAAAAACGGTGACGCTATTGATGCTTCACAGCGATTAATGGGTGACCCAGAGTTTGCTTTCAAATGCAGAATCGTCATCCTCTCACGCAACACCAGCCAAGAATATCTGGTCAGCGCTGCCCAAGCAGGTGTTGCAGAAGTGATGGGGAAACCGATTGACATGTCAGCCCTCATCGAACAACTTCACCGCCACACAAAGAAGCAATTCGTCCCACCACCGGCAGAAGTCAACACCGGAGGAGGAACCGGTGGCACATTTGACGTTTCGATGACCATGGGCGATAGCACGTGGGCACTCCCGATGCTCAAAGGCTTGGTTGGGCCGGAGAAAATCGATAGCGGATTTATTGATGAAATCCTTGGTCAGATGGGGGAGGAAGGACTTGAAGTCAACGATGAACTCGATCCTTCAATGATGTCTGCCATGCTTCGTTTGGCTTTGAACAAGCTTGTTGGAGAGGCGGATGGTTCTGCTCTTCAAGCACAGGATGGGGGTGGGGATGGATCGCATGCAAAGCCGAATCAAGGTCCCGGAAACAACCAAGCCCCATCGTTTTCAGATCTCCAACGCAGTGCGTCCCTCGGCAAAGGTAAACCTGGCCTTAAAGCGATGAACCAGGGCTTCAAATCATCAATGGAAGACATCCTTGAGGCCCAAGCACAAGGTCTTGCACAAGAAGTTGAAGAGGCCATGGATGGAATTTTGGATGAATCCCCTGACCTTGTTGCCATTCATGACCTCAGCACCATGGTTCCAATCGACCCGGAGGTGCTCAAACTGACTCGCTTGACCAATGAATTTGTTTCGGATCTCATGTGGAGCCTTGGTCGTCCAGGGGCTGTTTCTGATATCACGCTGATGACTCAGGTTGAGGATGCTGCACAGATGCTAAAGGATGTACTGGATGCTTTACCTGCGGCGGAGGAAGAGGAATGAAGCGATTAGGCTCTCTTCCAAAGCCTGTTGAAATGCAACTGATCGATGGCAGGGAAAACCTGCGACAAATGAAGGAAAATCAGCCAAAACTGTATCGTTGGCGAGCCTTATTTGGCGCAGCAATGCTTCTTGCATGTGCTGCCGCTGGGTATTTTTTGTTCCGAGATGCCAACCAAATCATTTCTTGGTTCGAAGGTATGGGGCCAACAGGGCCTATCTTCTACGCCCTTGCAGTTGCTCTGGGCATTGTGTTTTTGATTCCTTCACCCCTGCTCAAGGTTGCAGCAGGAGCTATTTTCCCCTTTTGGATTGCGACATTGGTCAATTATGCGGCTTCAATGATTGGGGGCATGGTTGCCTTTTTACTCGGCAGATGGTTGTTTCGAGATGCGATTAAGGCATCGATTTCAACCGATGAGAAAATGCAACGCATCGAAACTGCGCTCGGTGAAGACGCCATGCGGATTTCGATCTTAGTTCGTCTTTCACCGCTCATCCCGGATGAATGGCTGAATTACATGATGTCTGCTGGACCGGTTTCCTTCCGAGTGTTCATGACTTCGAATGCAACAAGCATCATCTATTCGCTTGCCTATGCCTACTATGGGCACGCCTTGGGCAGTTTCGCTCTCAACCGAAGTGCCTTAGACAGCGTTCATACCTCTGGAACAGGCAGTGCGATGCTCGTTTTAGGCATTGTCGCCTCCATCCTTGCAACCGTCTATGTCACCCGCGCTTCAATGCAAGCGCTCAGTGGCGCACTGGGTGCAGAAGAGGATTAATCGAGGCCGTTTGACCGTGGCTGGCCGCCCGTTGGTTTTGTATTTGGGTGACGGTTGGGTGAACCATGAGCCAAGGCGAGTTACCGGTGATTCACGGTTCAAACTGGAGGGCAAGCGGGCCCCTGAAATTCAATCAGCCGTTGCTCGCAGACGCTGCCCGCACCGAGGTTCTCCGCTTTGTCGCACAACGGCATGATGGACATCTCTTCCTTGTGGCCAATGTTTGGGATGTTCTCATCGAAAACGAGCCTTCTCAGTTTGAAGGAGAGTCTTGGCACACCTTCACGACCCGATTTGTGGAGGCCGTTCACCGAGGTCTCCAAGCTCAAGTAAAAGCAAAAATGGAACGCGATGAAGGAGTGGAAGTCATCCCACGTCGAACCATGAGTGAATTTCTCGATCGCCGCTCAAAACACTTTTTGGTCGACCTCCGCCTCACCTTTCGACGGCTTGCCCATTACATGGCCATCGGCATCGGCCAGAGGCTTGAATGGCAACGGCTGATGACGCGCACTCGAAAACTCGATGCCCATTTGAAGACCATTTACACAGATGGAATGCCAACTCCCGACGGGGGCACTTTTGGCGGCAAAGGGTTCCGTTCAACTTGGCAAGAGGGTGTTGTTGCAGTTGCAACCGCACTCAATCGTCAATTGGACGCGCCTCGAGATGCCTTGCCGGGCCAAGGCTACGACGGGGATTTGATTGCACCAATGATCCGAGACATCGGACTTGGATTGGCTATGGGGGATACACCATTGGACGTCATGGCGGCCAACCTCGGCAAAGCAGGGTCAAACCAAAACGGTGGATGGGAAGGCGCCGGAGGGCGAGACCTGCACGTTGGAGCATGGCATGTTGGGGTTCTACCACCGACTGCACCGTTGCCGATTGCAAGCGTGACCATGACAGGGCTGGCTTTTGCAGCATGGCGGCAAAACCTCGACCGATTTCATGTGGCCTGCATCGGTGAAGGTGCTTCATCTTCTGGTGAATTCTGGGAGGCGATGAACCTCGCTGGGGCCCGCGGCCTACCAATTTGCTACATATTACAGAACAACCAAATCGCCCTTGATACCCCACCGGCAAAACAGTCCGGCGTTGAAGTCTGGGCCGACAAAGCGGTTGCTATGGGCTTCCCAGCTTGGACCATCGATGGTTCAGACCCTGCTGCTTGGCATGCAAGTGCTGCAGTGGCCAGGGAGTTCGCCATGGAAGGTGGAGGGCCAACTTTGATTCACGTTGAGACCATGCGAGGGTGTGGCCACGCCCATCACCACGACGACCTCTATCTTGGCAATGAATCAGGAACTCCACCGGGCTATGTGGACCGAGAACTCCTCGCCTATTGGGAAGCAAAAGATCCGATTCCAACTCATCGCCAACTTCTGCTCGACCTTGGAGTGGATGAGATTGCCCTCTCCAACATGGAGGAAGAAGAGCAGGCCCTTGTGGACCAAGCCTTCAACGATGTGACCGAAATGGAGTGGCCCGACCCGCTGACTGTCACTAAGGGCGTGACGACCCTGAACGATGCAGAAACCCACCTAGATCGATTTAATCGCCTTCAAAAGCCGTATGAAGGATCGCTTGAACCGGCACCACTTGAAGTTGGGGAAACAAGCCTTACCTATGCTGAATCTGGTGGCTGGACCTATGCCCGTGCTATACAACAAGCGATGGCTGATATCGCAGACAGGCACGGAGACAAGTGCGTGTTCATTGGTGAAGATATGGAAGTTGCAGGCGCCTTTGGAATGAACATGGCGCTCAAAAACGCTGGCCATACCGACAAACTGGTTGACATGCCTTTGTGCGAAGCCGTCATCGTTCACACAGGGACGGGAGCAGCTCTTTCTGGAATGCGGCCGATGGTCGAGATCCAATTCGGTGGTTTCGCAGCACTCGGCTATAACGCTCTCATCAATAACGCTGCTATGCTCCGTTGGCGCTGGGGTGCAGATTGCCCAATGACCATTCGCGTGCCTCTCGGTGCAAAAACCCGTTCCGGGCCATTCCATGCGAACATGATTGAATCATGGTTTGCCAATGACCCAGGCATGGTTGTCATCGCTCCAGGCTCGCCTCAAGACGCCTATGATTTGTTAATGGAAGCTGCAGAATTGAATGATCCAGTCATCATGCTGGAACACATTGGCTTGTACGGTCTTGGCGGTGGACTCACAGGATGGGGCCAAAACATCAACCAAAAAGTCGATGTGAAACCTGTAAAATCTGCAATCAAGGCTCAAGAACGCTACAAAATTGGTAAGGCTGCTGTGATTCGCGGTGGACGAGACTTGACGCTGGTCACTTGGGGATCTATGATCCACGTTGCCAAAATAGCAGCAGAAACGCTTGCTAGCGAAGGGGTTGAGGTTGAAATCATCGACCTTCGTACGCTCCTGCCTTTCGATGCACAAACTTGCATCGAATCTGTTGCTCGAACAGGACGTCTCGTTGTGCTGCAAGAAGGCCAATGGAACGGTGGACTTGGCCACACCGTGCAAAGCAGGATTTTGGAATCGTGCTTCTATTTATTGGAAGCAGCCCCAGTTGTGATTGGCGCACTTGATACCCCAGTTCCTTTCTCGCCACCGCTTGAAGACTTCACAGTTCCATCCAGCGAGCACGTGATCGAAGTGGTTCGCTTCGTTGCTCAATCTTGATTGTTCTCTGTGGGATAAAAGCGGAGGTACGCCTCGGCTGCAATCAAGGCTCCAATGATGGTTGTAATGCTATAGAATATTAGGCTGAAGTACATTCCAGAAACGATATTCGGCCCAAAGGTTCGTGCTGGGTTCATCGAAGCCCCTGTCAAAGGACCAAAGAAGTATGCTAAGACGGCAACAGCGCCTCCGACAAAAAAGGCAATCGAGATATGGGTTTCAGATTTTACGACACTCCAGTAAATTGACGCCATGAGCGCGAAGGTGATGAACACTTCAATTGCAATCCCTTCTGCAGTGCTGACACCTGGGGCTAATGCGGTCGAACCAACACCTCCAAGCATGATGCCCGCAGCGAGCCCGCCAGCGAGTTGGGCCACGATATAGGGGATGAGGAGATGCTTCTCAAGATGCCCTGTTCGAGCAAAGGCGATGCTGACTGCAGGATTGATGTGAGCACCACTCACCGGTTGCAGCACAAGGATTGCCAACGTCACAGCTCCACCAAAAGCCAGCGAGATCAACCACACAGGTGCGCCAAGGGCGACGCTACCACACCCGATGCCCACCATGAACCACGTGCCAAAAAATTCGGCAAGCATTTGGGGCCTCATGTTGATTGGGTGTCGGAGATGGATTATGGGTCTTTTGAATCCTTATGTTCAATCGATTCGGGAACAGAACGGTGAAGAAGGATGGCCTAGTGCAACCACCATGGAGTCCGACCAGAAGTTGATGGGGATTCCTCAACTGGTCCATTTCCAAACCCTCATCACCACTGGTGCCCTGTTCCTCGGCTTGATGGCCGTCAAACTGATTTCAAGTGAAGCAAGCACGAACAACATCGCCGTGACCGTTAGCATTGCCATTCTTGCACTCTTTCTGCTGATCTTCTCTGCTGATTTCTTCATCGAAGGGGCGAAAGGTCTGGCTCGCCGCGTGGGCTTACCAGAGGTGGTTATTGGCCTCACCATCGTTTCAATTGGCACATCCCTTCCCGAAATTTTAGTCTCTGGCTCCGCCGCCAGCAACATTGGAACCGACCCACAACTCGCAGATTTCGCCATCGGTGGGATTTTGGGTTCAGTGTTTGTTCAAATCACGTTGATTATGGGTATTGTTGTGGTGAATAGAGGTCTTAAAATTCGAGAATCTTGGTTGAAGCGGGACGGCCAAATCATGCTTCTCTCCGTGCTTGTGCTCAGTTTCTTTTTGATCACAGAAGGCACTCTGCAACGGTGGGAAGCAGGCATCCTCGTGACCTCGTATGTCATCTACATCACATGGCTGCTAACCAACAGAAAGGAACTCCAGGCAGAGGAACTCGAATACATCGATGCACCCGATTTGCAAGGGTCTTCATGGAGCACAGCAGCATACCTTGTCATGGTCGTTTTGGGTCTTGCGTTCGCAGTATTTTCAGCTGAACAACTTGTCAAGTATGCACAGTTAATCGCCACGGAATTGGACGTCCCAGACGCAATTGTAGGGACCACAGTTTCTGGAATCGGCACCTCATTGCCGGAACTTACCATCGCTCTTATGGCTGCCAAGCGCAGCCAAGGTGTTGCGATTGGCACCCTGATTGGCTCAAACATCACAGATCCATTGCTTTCGATTGGAATTGCCGGTCTGATCGCTCCGCTTGCCATTACTGCTGAAGGTCATGATTTACTCATTTACATCATTATGCCGTTCACAATCATCGGTTGTTTGAGCGCTCTCTTGATGATGCGGACTGCTTATGAATTCAGAAAGTGGGAAGGTTGGGTCATGATTAGCATCTATGGCGCTTTCCTCATTGTGCTCGAATTACACCGTCGCGGTATCTTGGTCTTTTCGTGAGACAAGGAGACATAAAGGGAGGCCCCCTCCCATGCACATGGTCAACTTCCAACTTGATGAAATGCAGGAGATGCTCAGGGAACTCGCCCATGAGTTCGCGGTCGATGAAATTCGACCAAAGGCCGAGCATTGGGATGCAACCTCGACCTATCCCAAAGAAACCATCCAAGCGGCTCATGAAATAGGTTTGTTGAACCTCCACATTCCTGAGGCATACGGCGGACCTGGTCTTGGGTCGATGGAAGATGTGATCGTGAACGAAGAATTGGCCTGGGGCGACCCTGGTTTTGCCACCGCAGCCTATGCAACGGCATTGGCTTGCGCCCCCATCATCACCGGTGCTACGGATGAACAGAAGGACATCTGGCTGCGAAAAGTCGCAGAAGAAGGTGCTCTTGCCTCGTATGCAGTGACCGAACCCGGAGCTGGATCTGACCTTGCTGCATGCAAAACTCATGCAGTGCGCGACGGCGATGACTACGTCATTAACGGGGCGAAAATGTGGATCACCGGTGCAGGCCATGCTGATTTTTTCTTCGTCCTCGCCAAAACGGATATCGATGCAGGTTACCGTGGCATGTCCGGTTTCATTGTTGAAAGCGATTCGGAAGGGTTTAGCCTTGGCAAGAAAGAAACCAACATGGGGCAACGATGTTCCGATACCAGATCGATGACCTTTGACGACGTTCGAGTGCCAGCAGCAAACCTCATTGGCGGTTCGGAATCAGGCGGCTGGATGAACGCCATGAAAGCCTTCGACATGTCGAGGCCAAACATCGCTGCTCACGCAACTGGATTGGCACGTGCGGCCTATGAACACGCTTTGCGCTACTCTGGTGAGCGAATGAGTTTCGGTAAGCCTCTTCACAGGCACCAAGCCATTCAATTCATGCTCGCTGATATGAAAACTAAAATCGAAGCCTCTCGAATGTTGACTTGGAAATCAGCCGCTGAATCAGACGCTGGTCTTCGAAACACCGAATCTGCTGCCCATGCCAAGCGATTTGCTGCGGACACCGCAATGGAAGTTTCAACCGATGCTGTGCAGGTCTTCGGCGGGTATGGGTATTCTGAAGAATACCCTGTTGCGCAACTGATGAGGGCGGCAAAAGTGATGCAGATTTACGAGGGTTCGTCCCAAGTTCAGCGCATGATCATCGGGCGAGAAATCACAAAAGATCTGTGATCAATCCTCGTTCCCAGGGTCCTGCTGATTCCAAAAGGCTTCCATCGCCAAGGAATGCATGTGTTGCTCGTACTCCTCCCACATGCGCTGTTCAGCAATTTCCTCGGCCGTTGGTGCTGGCAAGTCAATCAAACTCAATGCCTCAGAACCTCTAGGTTCCGCTGGTTCAGGAGGGGCCACGATGTCGTCCTCGATGCCCATGAAGTGCATTTCCCAGTCTTGGTACATGTCTTCGGGTTCTTGTTGATTAAACGCAGCCTCTTCCTCTTCTGTCAAATCAACCATTCCAAAGTGTTCGTCATCGTGCATCATCGAATGCAAAACCACCATTTCATCTTGGAACACCATGACCTTGGCAAGGTGTTCTCTTGGAGCAACAATAAATTGCGCCAGCAAGGGGATGCTCATCGCAGTGATGCGGTCGTTATGCAACGAGAGGCACAAGGCTGCAATCTTGTCGCCGACTGGCATCTCTGCTGTTCGATGCGGATTGAGGCACAAGTTTGGGCAGTATTTGTTGTTGTAAATCACATCGCGTTTCCGTGCCCCACCCCTGACATTCAAACTCCATGGTTGAGCATTAAATCCGATGATGGCGTCATTCCTCTTGGCTTCAATTGCATACCAGCGACCCGATTGACCTTGGACGAACATGGTGACAATCAGATTCGATCGATGTTTATATTCCAGCCACTCATTCGCCTCTACAATGCTTGTGAGCAAATCCATCGACCTCTTTTCAGGGAGTGTTAAAGGATAGTCGTCCTCGTTCATAGGGTGGTAAAGGGCTGAGTCTATTTGAACCAAGAGCAAAAAGCCCTTGAGACCGAGCGTTGAGGATGGCCCATGGTCAAAGGATGCCCTGCACTTGTTCTCGCAGCGGGGGCAAGCGTTCGTTTGGGTCAGCCTAAGGCCTTGGTTCCTGTTGCTGATACGACCCTTGTGGGTCTTGCAGTTCGTCGCTTGATTGCAGCAGGATGTGCTCCTGTGTACGTCGTTACAAGGCAGTCGTTGCAATTTGAAGTGATGCTTCAATGCGAAGGAGCCACTGTTGTGGTCAACAAAGAACCTGAACAAGGGCGAACCGGCACCTTGCAACAGGGCCTCCTTGCTGCGATGGGTGACACCGGACGCCTCCCTCGCCGAGTGATTATCGCTCCTGTGGATCGTCCAGGGTGGGGTGTGACGCATGTCAAGCAATTGCTGAGCCAGAACACAACTTCGACTTTAGCATGCAATGGGAAACCCGGTCACCCCTTGATTGTTCATTCTCCCGATGTTGAAGCGGTGCTCGCAGCACCCCCTGAAACCCCACTGCGTGACCTTATTGCACCGGACTATGTTGAGGTTAACGCCCCTCATTTGAGCCTTAACATCGACACCCAAGAAGATCTTACGCTCCTCGCATCCATTGATTTTGAAATCAATTTTTGAGCATCTTGCCCTGACGGAAATGGTATGAGTGAGCGCCTCGAGGGAGGGGCATGACTGCAGCAGTTCTGGCTTGGGCTTTGGCCCAAATCGAATGCGGTCACAAAGTGGTCATGGCGAGCGTGGTTGAAACCTCAGGCAGCGTTCCGGGAAAGGTCGGGGCTCGTCTTGCTATGCGTTCTTCAGATGAAACATGGGTCGGAACAGTCGGCGGTGCAGGGCTTGAAATGACGGTTTTGAAGCGCAGCCGATCGATGCTGAATGAACATCATCTTCCAGCAGGTCAGGTCCTTACTTTCGGATTAAATAAAGGGGCGAAGGGCTATGAAGTGACGCCCTTAGATTCGCTTTGTGGGGGTCGTGTGACCCTCAGTTTGGAGGTTCTTGTCCCAATGCCACACGTGTTGCTCATCGGCGGAGGTCATTGCGCTCAAGCCATTGCTCCGGCTTTGGATGCATTAGGATGGTCCCACTCCATTCATGACACTCGAGAGGATTTCTGCAACCCGGAGATGTTTCCAAACGCAAACCACCACCTTCACATGGACATCGATTCCTTCGTTGGCCACCACTCTGCAGAGGTGTTATCGCAGTATTCTGATGTGCTTTTCCTCGGCCATGATTGGTCAGAAGATCAAACAAGATTGCTCGCTATGCTCACCTGCTTACAGGCTCAAGGTGCTCTAATGAACGGTCAAGATGCTCCTCGCATCGGAGTGATTGGTAGCCGTTCTAAGTGGCAAGCCTTCGAGAAAGCAGCCAAAGAGATTGGCGTGACAGAAGGCACCCTTGAGCAAGTGATCTGCCCGATTGGTGTTCACATTGGTGCAGAATCCCCACAGGAAATCGCCGTTGCTGTCGTCGCCCAAATCTTGGCATCCTACAAGGGCGTCAATCCATCCGAGCCAACCTGGCGGGATTGATGGTTCACTGTTTGAAGACTCGCGTTCGGAAGTAACGAAGTTCTTCAATTGATTCGAGGATGTCATCAAGGGCGAGGTGCGCTCCTTTTTTCTCATACCTTCCAACATCGGGATACCAACGTCTTGCTAGTTCTTTGACCGTAGAGACATCAATCATGCGGTAATGAAGATGTTCCACGAGAGCAGGCATCTCTTTTTCCATGAACTTCTTGTCGTTCCATACGCTGTTTCCACACAGTGGTGCAGTCCCTTTCTCAACCCAATGTTGCAAAAATTCCAATGTTTGTTGTTCAGCCTCTTCTATGGACACGCCAACCGTTTTTACTCGCTCAACGAGCCCACTAGCGGTATGATGAGAGGTGTTCCACTCATCCATCCCATCCAAGAGCGCATCATCCACCTTTACCGCGAGATTCGGACCCTGGGCGAGGATGTTGAGTTCACCGTCCGTAACAACCGTCGCAATTTCAATGATCGACTCCCTTGAAACATCCAATCCGGTCATCTCAAGGTCAATCCAAACCAAACGTTCGGTTTCTTCGCTCATGGTTTGGCCAATTGATGGAGGTTCTTCAATGGGGCGCAGGGTTCTTGAGGCACTGCAGGGGACCCCCATCTATGGCCGGTGTTGAGGATGCAGTCCTTTTCGTGGGTGAACACGCAGTCACTGGGATGAAGTCACGTCAGTTGATTGCTGTGACCCTCGCCACTCTATTGGTGGTCTCCATTGTCGCTGCATTGGCGATTTTCAATGACGCACCGGAGCAAAAAAGTGCCGTTGCCGGAGCAGCTGAAGAAAACGGTTGGAGACCATTTTCGGTTGTCGCTCCAATCGACACTGGAATCAATGTCTACCACGATCACTTCCGTACCAATGACACCTACCCGCAATGGCTTCAGGATGGCCTTGGGGTCAACCGAGTCTGCGACCTGACGTTTGAAGGCACATGGCAAGAGCGCTATGATGCGGACAAAGAAGCGTGTTGGGACACCCTCACAGCCAGTGACATTGTGTACTTCCCCGGCACAAAAATCATCGGCACCTCGCCGGATGGAGACAGCGACATCCTCATTCTTGACGATCCCTCCGATGGACACGGTTCTGCCGTCACCGGAGCGGTCTTGGACGCCAATCCGATGGCAGTGATTTTCTTTGTCGAGGGCTTTTCTTCTGAAGCGGTTCAGGCGGCTGCCGACCAACCGCTTGTTGACATCTTGACAACCTCCTTCGGTGCACCAGGCTCAGTTCCAGTTCCCGGAATCGAAAGGGCGACAGAATCAGCCGTGGTCGAATTCAACAAGATTCACACCGGCGCAGCAGACAACAGCCCTTCGCCCGCCGTGCAAGACGCGACAGCAGGCCCCCCCTGGTCGATTGGCATCGCTGGGTATGCTGAGGAAGGTGACGACCAAAAAGAAATCATGTCAGGGTCTTATCCCGATATCTCTGCCGATTGGACCCAAGTGCTGCCCAATCATGACGATATTGATGGCTACCATGAAACATCAGGGACATCGTTTGCAACCCCTCGTACAGCAGGCATACTTTCGTTTGTCCTCGAATCGTTACGAGAGGAATACAATGACCCATCTTCCGGTGCTTCTCCCGATGTGCGTTCCGGGCTTCTTGTGAACGGGACAGATGACGAAGGAATGAGTTTCTCAATCTCCAACGCACAGGTGCGTGAAGCCCTCAACCTCTCGGCTTGGTATCCAAACCTTGGCTGGGATCCAACCAGCGGCACGATGCCGATTTCCCCAGTGGCTCCATGCACACAAACAGGTTGGGGTCTTGTCAACCTCTCAAACATTGAACCAATCATCAAGCATTTGAACGGCTCAGAGCCTCTTCCTGATCGACCTGCTGATGTGGTCGCATGCATGGATCTTAACCAACAAGCAAGGGAAGCCTATTGGGCAGCCTACCCTTCAGCACCGGGTGAAGTTTACATCACTGGTGGCGAAGGAACGAGGGTCAAGGATTGATCATTGAGGTTCAAAGTTTAGAATCACTTCTCCACGAGGTCCAAAGGCAACCACGGGTTTGAATCCTTCATGTGGAGTTGAGCCAATAGAGGCAAGAATCGTGTTGAACATGTCGTCGGGCAGTTCAATCTCGAAACCATGTTGAGTTTGAACCCGTTCCTTCATGAGGACCGGTGGAGGAATCTCAAGTTCTGCTTCAACCGGCTCTTGTGTTGTTTCGACGGCTTGTTCATCTTCCGGTTCAATCTCATCCTCTTCCTCTTCATTGATTTCTTCAATGTCCTCTTCCACATTCTCTTCAACGCCTTCTTCAATCGATTCAACTGGAGTTGGCTCGGGTTGGAGTTCAGATTCGACCACAACAATGGGTTCGGTTGAAACTCCGACTTCAGGCGTGTAGAGATCATTCGAGTCCCCTAGCCGACTGCTGCTCATGAAAATCCAACCAATGGTGACAATGGCACCAAACATGTACCCGATATTGACAATGGTCTCACTCACAAACGAGAGGGTGTTGGCCGTTGCAAAGGTCATGATGATTGAGCCTGACCAATCAATCCCGGATTCGGCATTGGTATGTCTTGAATCGGGGCCACTGTTGCCGTTTTCTTCGGTGCTGCCATGCGAGAAGATGTTCTTTTCATGATAAAAGCCTTCACCCGTTTCCAGTGAACGAAAACGCACTCTGGCAGCCATGGAGAAGCGCGGTGCCCGCCCCCAGTCATTTCTTCAATGGATTCAAAAAGTGGCAGTGGTTAGCACGACCACGAGGCGTTGCTATGTCGAAGGTTCAAACTACACTTACACTTCTCTGCTTGAGCTTATTCCTTTTCCCTGCTGTCGCTTTGGCAGTCCCTGTTGAGGCGGACCCCACAGGTGAACCAGTTGAGGACGGATGGTGGATGAACACCACCGTTGACCGCGATGGTAACGGAATCGGCGATATGGTTGAACGGCACAAGGACAACCCTCTCTTTTTGGATGAAGATGGAACGTTGCCACTGATCATTGACTTCGACCACACCCCAGGAGATGCTGATGTTGCTTTGCTCGAGCGTGAAATCGACTTCCAACACCAATGGACATTGGAAGGGATTGATGCTCTAGCAGGTCGTGTACCAGTTGACCAAATTCTCGACACAACGAGGCTCCCCGGCGTTGTGATGATCGAGTTAGACGGCATCTTGAGCGTTGCCAATGGAGACGCAGCAGTCCTTCACGGCGTTGATACGGTCTGGGCTGACACAGGATATGACGGTGCAGGATCTTCAGTTGCGATTATCGATACCGGAATTGACGGTGCACACGCTAGCCTTGATGATCTCGATGATGACAATTCAACAGACGATCCAAAGGTGATCGCTTTCTACGATCCGGTCAACAACCCGACGCTTACCAATGGTACCGAAGTCTTCCCATACGACGATCAGGGTCACGGTTCGCACTGCGCTGGCACCACTGCTGGAACAGGAGCGCCAAATTATGAGCACATTGGAATGGCCCCGCAAGCATTCCTTGTCGGCGTGAAAGTGCTGGATGCTGGCGGCTCAGGGTCGTTTGCGACCGTGATGGCAGGAATGGAATGGACCGTTGAAAACCGCTACAAATACAACATTCGTGGTGCCTCGATGAGTCTTGGAGGCCCTGGCCTTGCAGAATGGGCATCATCTGAAGATGACAGCGTCAACCGCTACGCCAATGAAATGATGTCTGCAGGCGTTGCCATCTTCATCGCAGCAGGAAACAACTTCGTGTCCGCTCAAATCGGAACTCCAGGCTCCGCTGAGGACGCTATTACCGTTGGTGCGCTTGACAAAAACTCAGCCATTGCTGTGTACTCAAGCCAAGGTCCAACTGAAGAACTCCGTGTGAAGCCGAACATCGCTTATGTCGGCAGCAATGTCATGTCGGTGGCCTTCAACACCGGCGATCAATACACGGGCATGTCAGGGACCTCAATGGCAACTCCAGGCGCAGCAGGTGTCGCTGCTTTGATGTACCAAGCAAACCCAGATCTGTCACCGTTTGACATTAAGAACATCATGCAAGAAACAGCAACTTACCGATTGTGCGTGTACATGGCCGCAAACGAGCCTTGTGCAGAAGATCTCCTACCCAAAAACCGTCAAAACAACGTCTATGGTCACGGCGAAGTACGTGCCCTCGACGCGGTGTATGAGGCAGCAGAACGTGATTACGAATTCGACACATCGCTTGACGTATCAATTACCTCTGAAATCGGAATGGATAGCCGCTTCCACATGGTTCCAAATGATGCTCTCTCCTATTCCGCAATGGGTGATGTAGACACCATTCAATGGCGAAGCAACCACCTGCGTGACGACTGGTCGAACATCCACAGTTTCTCTCCCGGCGACACAACGGGTACGCTGCAGGCCATCGATATTATTCATCAACTTGAGCATCTGCCAGGAATCGACGTGGAGGGCAACCACACGATCTCTTTCCGTGGAATCAAAGCAAATGACAGTGGGGGGCATTCTTCTTCACCTCTCATCTCTGCAAACATCATGCTCATGGACACAGCAAGTGCCTTTGAGACTCAGAGCGAGTCGTCAACTGGACTCTCGACCACATCCATTGCGATTGGCGTGATGTGCTTCATTGTCATCTTCATCGTAGCCCTCCTCGTGGTCGGTGCAATCAGCGACAAAGAAGAAGGCACCTTCGCAGGTGTTGATTTCAAAACCTTACAAGATGGGGACGGAACTGAAATGGCTGCGACTTTGCTCGATGAAGGTTCAACCGAAGAATCACCTTAGGCAAACTCTTCATCACCCGTTGCCGGAGATAGTGACAAAAGGAGAAACGGTTTCATCCATCCATGCGATGGCTGAAGGACCCTGTGGGAACTCATCACCCACGCGTCAACAGAGGCTACCGTTTTTTCAGACGGTTTTTCCGTTCCCTCGTCACAGTTTGGTTCCGTGAAGTCAACATCGTTGACGATGAAAACTTGCCCCCAGAGGGCGGTATTATCTTCATTTCATGGCATCCAAGCGGGTTGATCGATCCGATGCTGATGAACGCTGCACTGCCAGGTAAAATTTCCATTATTGCTAAGCATACCCTGTTCAAACTGCCGCTGATTGGAAGAATCCTGCGCTCTGCAGGCGGAGTTCCCGTCGAACGTGCTCAGGACAGCAGTGACAAATCTGGAGCAAGCGCTCGCAATGCACAAATGCTCGCTGGAGTCTCATCCCTCGTCGCAAAAGGTGGGCGAATGATGATTTTCCCAGAGGGCACAACACATACAGAATCCAACGTCAAACAAGTTCGTTCTGGTGCTGCTCGAATCCTTCTTTCTGCACGGCGCCAAGCAGCTCTAGAAGGTCATCCTGAGCCACAAATCGTTCCAATCGGTTTGCATTACTCCGATTCGCAGAGGTTCAGGGAGCGAGCAGCGGTCATCATCGAGCGAGCAATGGCGTTCCCCCCCATCCCCGACATGGCGGACGACGAAGAGGTTCAGGACCTCGTCGATCGTGAATGGGTGGGTGCTGCAACCAAAAGCATCGGTGTGGAATTACAACGGGCAAGCCTCTCAAAAACAACTTGGCGCGAACGCACTTTAATTTGGAAAGGGCGAAGTCTCGCCTACGCTGAGCGCGTCCGGAAAACGGATGGTGAGCTCAAGAAACCAAGTTATGCCCACGCAGTCCTCGGTGCGCGCAGGGTCCGTGCGGGATGGGACTTCATGTCAGCCAATGATCCAGAATTGGCGGCTGAAATTGTGGAGGAGGCAGAATCTCATTTCAAAGAACTCGATGAGAGAGGGATTACGCCCTTCGATATCGATTCGAAACCGGAACGTCTTACGAAAGCAGGTTTTTCGAAAGCATTCCTCTCATGGGCATGGGCTGGTGCTTGGATGTTTGGTTTGATCTCGTGGGGCGCCATGTTGGGCAACATCGTCCCCTACAAGGCGAATGCTTTGCTCGTCAATCGCATGAAGGCAAAGGGTGCAGATGGTTCCATCATTAGCACAATCAAGATCCTCTCAGCCCTCGTGTTTTTCCCCCTGTGGTGGATTCTTGCTTCATCGGGTGCGACATGGTTGCTGCTCAATCCATCCAGTCCTGTCAACGAACTGCTTCAGTTGCATTGGCTGCTCGAACCGTTGGCCAACCTCCCCACCTACCTTGTGTTCTGTGTTTTCTTCATGTATTGGCCGCTTTCAGCCAAGGCTCACATGCGTTTATTTGCCAAGGTTGTTGTCAATTATCGCTCGCTCAAGCGATGGCAATCTTGGCGCGATGAGGAAATGAATTGGGACGAACTTGTCACCCGCCAGCGTAAGTTAGCGAGCCGTCTTGTCAGCATCGGTGAGGGCCTCATTCTTCCGGGAGACGAGGATTGGATGGAGCCCCCGGCGGGTCAAGACGATGTCGTGTCGGTTCGCCTGAGAGCAAGCACTGCCGCATGAGTGAAAAATATCCTACCCTAGGTTGATATGCGGTGTTCCCCACGTCGCCGTAGGCGACAGACATGGTAGGCACCGAACACGTTGAAATGATCCCTGTCGCGAAGAAGGAAATTTGGTCTGCAGAGGTCAATGGAAGGGCCGTTGAAGTCCTGGCTCCATCGAACGCAGTTTTGCTCGATGTGTTGCGCGATCAAGTCGGAACGCTTGGTGTCAAACGAGGGTGTGATTTGGGAACCTGCGGATGCTGCACCGTCATGATTGATGGGACACCCCGGCTCTCCTGCCTTTGTTTAGCCGGCCAAGTTGAAGGCTCTTCCATCATCACGGTCGAAGGTTTGGCCGATGGAGCGCACCTCGCCCCTATCCAATCTTGTTTCGCAGAACATGGCGGTTCGCAATGTGGTTTCTGCACACCTGGCTTCCTTGTGACGGCTCAAGCGCTGTTGAATGAAAACAGTGCACCCACCAACGATGAGGTGGCCCTAGCGATCGAAGGAAACTTGTGCAGGTGCACGGGTTACCAACAAATCATCGATTCTATTCAAGCGGCAGCCGCTATCCACCGAGGTGAAGCCGAACCAGCACCACCGGCGAGCAATCCACACCCCGACCCGCATCCGAGCGGTCCTGAAGAACCACAAATGCCTCCGGGCCACGCAAGGTGATCGTCATGTCTGGAGGCTATCGTCAACAACCCGGAGGGGCTGGAAAAACCACTCGCAAAGACGGCAAGCGTGTCGCAGGCAAACAAGCGTTCCCACCACCGGGTTCAGGCGGCTCAAAGCCAGAAATGGCTCCACGGGATTTGGACTACATTCCAGAAATGGTCGGTGGGAAAGAAGCACAACCAGCTGGCGCTCACATCCATGACCGCGCTCGCACTGGAACCACAGTTGGAAAACCAACAGCTTTGGTTGACTCAAATGCCAAGGTGACCGGTCAGGCTTGGTACGGTGATGACGTACGACTTTCGAATGAAGTGATTGGAAAGATCTTGCGCTCACCTCACCACTATGCGAAAATAAAATCGATTGATACCTCAAAAGTCGAGGCTCTTCCGGGCGTTCTTGCCGTGGCAACAGGTGCAGATTCACCCCACCAGTTCGGGGTATTGCCCGTCACCAAGGACGAACACGCCATGGCTGTAGAGAAGGTCCGTCACGTCGGCGACCTTGTTGCTTGTGTGGCAGCTGTTGATGAAGCAACAGCAATGGCTGCTCTCAACCTCTTTGAGGTGGAATACGAAGTTCTGGAACCGGTCTTTGATCCAAAAAAGGGACTGGAAGACACCGATGAGCCAATTCACTGGCGAGGCAAGTACCATTTGGCCCGTACCAATGTCCAAAAGCGTGTGTTTCAAGAGTTTGGAGATCGATCGTTGGTTGAGAAACCCCTCGCATCATCCCATGGGAAATGGAACATGGCAGGCGTCCATCACGGCTTCACTGAACCTCACGCAGTGGTCGCTCATTGGGATCCTAACGGCAGACTTCAACTCTACACCCCACAACAGGTGCCTCACTACACTCACCGTGCTCTAGCGACCGTTCTGGACGTGCCAATGCACCAAATCAATGTCATTCGAACCTTCGTTGGCGGAGGATTTGGTGGCAAATCAGACCCATTCCCTCACGAGATGTGCGCTGCAATTCTATCGCGTAAATCCGGGCGACCCGTCCGCATCACCTTCGACCGAGAGGAAGTCTATTGGATCAATCGAGGACGCCACCCTAGCCACATCGAAGTCAAGATGACTGCGGATGAAGAAGCCCGTATTTCCGGCTTCGATATTGATGCCCTCATCGATGGAGGAGGCTTTGCTTCCTTTGGTCACGTAACCTCGTATTACAACGGAGTTCTCGCAACTGCTCCATACGAACTTGGCTCCTTCCACTACACGGGTGCACGTGTGTGGACCAATAAACCAGCCTCAGGCGCCATGCGTGGGCATGGGGCTGTCAACACGCGATGCGCCGTTGAAGTCGGATTGGACGAAATGTCAGAGCAGTTGAAGGTCGATCCAATCGACCTGCGTTTGGCGAATCTTCTGCCACCTCACAGCCGAACCATCAGTGGGTTCAGAATCACATCAAACGGCATGCGTGAAGCCTTAGAAAAGGTCCGTGAAGGATCCGATTGGGACAACAAGTTCCGCCAAATGCCGCTCGGAAAAGGCATCGGGATTGGATGTGGTTTCTTCATCTCGGGCTCCGGTCTTCCGATTCATTGGGATCCAAACCGATTCCCACACGCAACCGTTCACATCCAAGTGGACATGGATGGAGGCGTAACCGTTCACACTGGTGCTGCGGACATTGGTCAAGGCTCGACCACCGCTGTGGCCCAAGTGGTGGCTGAAGTGCTTGCTCTGCCCTTAGAAATGATTCATGTTCGAAGCCATGAGAGCGACACCTCACCAGTGGACCTTGGTTCTTATTCAAGCCGTGTCACATTCATGAATGCGAACGCTGCCATTCGCGCCGCCCTTGAGATTCGAGAGCAACTGCTCAAAGCAGCATGGGAGGTGCTTGGCTACCACCCGAATAATTTGGTCCTTAACGACCGCCGTATTTACTACAAGCACGACCCTGCGATTGGTATTTCCTACCTCAAAGCATTGCACAAAGCGCAAGAGGACAAAGGTGCGCTCATCGCCAGCGGCGCCTACCGCTCCCCTCCAATGGGTGGAGTCCACAAAGGTGCAGCAGCAGGTCTTGCACCGGCGTATTCTTTCTCTGCTTACGTTGCAGAAGTTGATGTTGATGTTGAAACTGGTCTGATCAAGTGCACCAATGTTTGGGCTGCTCACGATTGTGGCAAGGCGCTGAATCCGCTTGCGGTCAAAGGGCAAATCATCGGTTCGTGCCACATGGGTCTTGGACAGGTGCTGTCAGAGAAAATGGTGTACGGGCGCACTGGTCATTTGCAGAACCCGAACCTCTTGGAATACAAGATTCCGTCAGTTCACGAGATGCCTCATGTCGAGCCAATCATCATTGAGTCATGCGATCCTGAAGGGCCATTCGGAGCCAAAGAAGCAGGCGAGGGGCCCCTCTTGCCTATTCTTCCAGCAGTGGTAAACGCCGTCTACGATGCAATTGGCATTCGATTGCGAGACCTTCCGTTGACGCCTGATGTCGTTTTCAAAGGCATCGAGA
>DAPR01000013.1:2310-17311 GCA_002502605.1 Euryarchaeota archaeon UBA258 | reverse complement strand
GGTGATTTGCAACCAATTCTTGTCAAGCGAGCCGCTGAACACAAGACACGTGATCGGTCTCGGCAGCGCAGTGAAGACACAAGTCCGTATGTGAACGGCGTGTTGTTTGGCTTTGATCCAAACTTGCCGCTTGAAGACCAAGTCGAGGGCTGGCGAATGGCAACAGAACCCGATCCAGAACAACTTGCAGCGCTTGGTTTGGCCGGAACGGCATGGCTCAAAAAAGAGCAGCGACACATGGGCGGTGATGAATGATGTTGATGCCTCCTTTTACCCTTCACCATCCAACCTCCGTTGATGCTGCATGTGAATTAGCAGCGCAATTAATGGCTTCAGGAGATGCCTTTGATTGGGTTGCTGGTGGAACAGATTTGCTGCCCAATTACAAGTGGCACATCAATCCAAAGCCTCACGTCATCTCGTTAGCGAAGATTGGCGGGACATCCACCATCTCAGGTTCGGAAATGGGCTGTATGGTCCGACTTGCGGACATCACTGAAGAAAATGGAGCCCACCCTGTTGTGGTCCAAGCCGCTTCCAAAGTCGCTTCCTCATTGATTCGAACCAACGCCACACTTGGCGGGAACTTGTGCCTCGACACTCGATGTTTCTGGTACAACCAAGGCGAAGATTGGCGGCGCTCGATCGATTGGTGCCACAAAGCAGATTGTGGCACAGGTGCAGATTGCCGCGTTATCCCAAATCAAAACACCCTCTGTGTCGCAACCTATCAAGGCGACATTGCGCCAACGCTGATGGTGCTTGGAGCCAGCGTTCATCTCATCGGCCCTAACGGTGCGAGAACACTGCCAATCGAATCCTTTTACCAACTCGATGGTATGAAAAAGAACGTGCTTGAAGAAGGCGAGTTCCTTCTCAAAGTCACCCTCCCCGAAGATGCAGCCCTGCGCACTGGTTCCTATCAAAAACTCAGGGTTCGTGATTCGTGGGATTTCCCAGAAGCAGGCGTAGCAGCGTCTTGGGTCCAAGGTGACCCTTCGTCGTTGCGAATTGCAACCACAGCGCTTGAATCGATTCCTCGCACCCATCCTGAACAAGTCGAAGAGGTCCTAAAGCCTGGTTGGGAAGGCGTTGATTCAGTCAAGGCCCTTTCAACAGCGGTTCAAAAGAGCGTCAAACCAGTCAACAACACTGCTTTACCGCCTCGTTACCGCCGTTCAATGGTGCGGGTGTTGACCAAGAGAGCCATCCAAGGTTTGCTGGAGTGATGAAGATGATGCTACGCCGTTCGATGTTGTTGTTGACCACTGCCCTTCTTCTTGTCGGTCTCGGCCTTCCGCCCACTGTGGTGGCTCAAGATCAGTTTGAGGCCCCAAGTTGGACGCTTGGCTGGTCCACCGACATGGACAACGGGTACACCGTGACGCTTGATGACGATTGGGACATCGAAGGCGAAGTTGTTGCTTATGTTGAAAACACGAGGATGAGTCAAGTTCAGTTGGATTTGACCTATGACGTCAATTCGTGGGTTCCATGGTCCATCGATGGCCCTGAATCAATCACTGTAGCAGCTGGTGAAAACAAAAGCATCACGCTGACGCTTTCGACGGGTGTTGACGATGACGCTGTTCGTGAATACAATCCGGACAACACGTCGACGATAAGCATCATGGCGGACGAAAAAGTCGGTGAGACTTCCGCTGGAAATCAAGAAATTGATGGGACAGTAAAACTTCCTAAAGTGTTCAACCTGCGTCCAGAAATCACGCCATCAAACGATGAACTGCACGCTGGTTCATCGGTTATGATTTCGATGCAAATGGTGAACCTTGGCAATGCCAATGACGCAGTCAAAGAAGCAACGGCCCAAGTCCGCAGTTGCCCTCATCTTACGGTGGACGGGCTTGATGCACTCGAGAATACAGTTGTGGAGCCTACCGGGGCCCGAAACGGCAAGGATTCCTTTGCCACACTCACGCTTGTCGCATCGGAGAGCCAACCACGGCGCACATGCGAAGTGACCATCTCCCTCGTCTCAGAGGGCGATAATGCAGCACGCAGTGTGACATTCGATGTCGAGGTCTTTGCCTACGAAGAAGAACAACAGTCCAATTCTGGTGATCCTTCGGATGAGGACGAGGGTCCCGACAGCGGTCTGAGCGTTGAATCCAATACACTGCCCGGCTTCTTTGCAGTTGAAGCGATCGCTATGATTGCAGCAGGAGGACTCCTGCGCCGGAAAAAGACCGAGATGTAATGAAAAGTCTTCTTTTCTTACATTCCAAGCGCCTAAATCCTCGATTTTTTGTGCACAGGAGGTATATCAACCCCTGCACGGTTCGATTTTCAACGGAGCACTCATGGAGAACCATTATGAGTGGAGCGAAGTTCCGACAGTTGTCTTTACGAGTAAATCATACGCGGGAAGAGAAAAAGGAGGGTAGATTTTGGCAGAAACAGAGCGGCAAAAACTCTCCGTTGAGTCATGGCTCAAAATCGGATTGATGGCCTCTCTTGTTCTCTCTGTTGCCCTCATTAGCCTTGTCAGCCTCGACAAGCAAACAGTGCTCTCGCCCTACGCCAATTCAGACGATGCATACACGGATCAACAACTGACCTCAATGCGCACCGACTTTTCTGAAAGCGACTTCTCAATCGCCAACACAATGTCAACACCAATGCTTGTGAACGATTGGCAAGATCCTCACCGAACCATGCTCGTTATCGCAGGGCCAGAAAAGCCATTCGATGCTGCAGAGGCATCCGCAATCTACGATTTTGTTACCAAGAAGGGCGGCAAAGTGGTTTTGGCAGCCAATTCCACCAATGCACAACTCGTCGCTGACCAATTCGGAGTGAAGTACTTTGGCGATATGGTCCTTGATGACCAACGCTACTACGAGATGACCGACAAGCTCGACGAGCAAGTCCCTGGTGATTACCGTCGAATTTGGGCGGCCGCTAGCATCCAAGCCAATGTCACTGAAATGGGCGATGAGCGCTTGATCCCTTGCAGTCAAGGAAGCCTCGACCAAGGCATCGTTAGCAACTGCCGGCTTCCAGTTTTGTTCCACCGCCCGACCGCAATTCAAGTCCTCGACGACCAAACGGACACAAACAGGGATGTCAACGTGCTCGCCGCTGCTTCGACCTCTGCGGTGATTGTGACCGATTCAAGCAACCTCGACATCAACAGCGACAAGAACCCAACGCTTGGTGAAGGAAAGACGGGCCTCATCGTTCGAATCGACTACCCCGGCATCGATGTTCTTGATGTCACCATCGACAACGATCAGGGTGATGTTAGCGTCACTGGCTCGATCGTCTTCGTTGCTGACCATTCAGTGCTCGCCAACCACCTGTGGGACGAGACCAGAGCCGAGGAACTTGGCTACCAACAATGCGACTCTCCCTACTATGTCCAAGAGGGCCACAACTGCTGGAACTCTGATTCCGATGGTCTTTCCGATGCCCAAGGCGATACCACATGGAACGGCAACTCGCAATACTTTACCGCCCTCATGATTGACATGATGGAAACGGACAATGAGGAAATCTCAACCTCTGTTACCCGGTTCAATGACAACTTCTACATCGTCTTCGATGAAAGCCGCCACGTGGCGAGTGCTTTGTCTTCCCCGTTCACAGAAGCAATGGGTGCGGTTGTGCTCTTGACGAGCGACGTCGTGCTCAAGTGGCTCATCGTCCTCAACCTCTTCGCTTTGCTTGCCATTGCCATCATGGTCGTTCCAGAAAAAGAAAACTGGCGGCATGTGTTCGATCTTACTCGATTCAGAGAGCGTCCGAAGAAATTGGACGCAGCTCAATACCAAATGCGCACCCGTGAGGCTTTGTTGTCCAAGGTGCGCCAATTCAACGATTTGACGCGTGATGAATTCATGCGCAAAAGCCCAGCGGAAATCATGCAGATGGTGCGTGATCCGCGATTGGTGGAACTCATCAGTTCCAACCGCATCTACTCCAACGAAGAATTGCGAGAGGTAATCCCGCAGATACGACGTTGGGGAAATTGAAACCTGGAGGACAATAGACATGCAACCCCCTGCCCCACCCGCAGCCCCGCCCGCGCCAGCGCCGCCAATGCCTGTGGCCCCAGCCGCCCCCGCAGCACCCGTTGCGCCAGCACCTATGCCGGCAGCACCTGCAGCACCAGCGGCACCAGCCCCAGCACCAGCAGCACCGGCCGCTCCGGCCCAGCCGAAGCACCAAGCCACCCCCGAGGTCAAAGCCCGCTTGACCCACGTCGGCGCAATCTCTCAAGCGATTGCAGCCGAAGTGCAGAAAGTGATTATCGGTAAGCCTCACGTCATCGACAACGTGTTGATCAACATCCTGTCGAACGGTAACCTTCTGTTCGAAGATTACCCTGGTTTGGCGAAGACTTTGATGACCAACACCTTCGCTGATGCGCTGGGTTGCGATTTCAAGCGTGTACAATTCACGCCTGACTTGCTCCCTGCTGACATCACAGGTACCAACATCTACGACGCAAAGAAGGGCGAATTCACGTTCAAGCCAGGACCATTGTTCTGTAACCTTCTCCTTGCTGACGAGATTAACCGTGCTCCTCCGAAGACCCAAGCTGCTTTGCTTGAGGCTATGCAAGAGAAGCAGGTGACCATCGGTACGGTGACCCACAAACTCCCAGCTCCATTCATTGTTATGGCCACACAAAACCCGGTCGAGCAAGAAGGTACCTACCCGCTTCCTGAAGCGCAACTTGACCGTTTCATGTTCAAGATGTCCGTGGGTTACCCAGACCGTGCTGACGAAGACGAAATCCTCCGCCGCCGTATTTCACGTGGTAAGGACGCAGTCGATGTTGACGTGATCACCGATCCACAACGAGTCATTGCCATGCAGCAAGCCTGTGAAGACGTTTACGTCGACCCAGCTCTCCGCATGTACATGGTCGAAATCGTGTCCCGAACCCGTGAAGACCCTCGTGTCCTCGTCGGCGCTTCGCCTCGTGGTTCCCAAGCATTGCTCAAGACTTCCCGTGCAGCAGCAGCCCTTCGTGGTCGTGACTTCGTCACACCTGACGACATCAAGGCCGTTTCTGAACTGGCCATCGCACACCGAATTATTCTCAAGCCTGAGCATCAAATCAAGGGCCTAGAAGCTGGTGAAGTGATCCAAGCCATTCTACGAGAAGTTCCTGTGCCAACCGTTTGAGTTGACCAACGTTACTTGAATTGAGGTGATGATTGATGTGGAGCCGTAAATCTGCTATGCTGGGAAGTTTGGCTGTTGCCATGTATTTGCTTGGGTTAACCTTGCGAAACTCCCAACTTGTGACCATTGCGGTTGTCATCTTCGTGTTCCTCACTTGGGCTTCCTTGTTTGGCGGCCATGCAGACGTCGCTTCAAGCGGTCGACGCGCAGATGAATGGACCGGCGAAGAAGGCGTTGCTCTTGGCAGTGTTACTGCCCTGCGCAAGCTCTCAAGCGCACGAATCTTCGAAGATGGTGAACTCAACATCACCTTGAAGATGCAAAACCACTCATCCCTTGCAAAAATTTTGGAAGTTCGCGACCGTGTTCCTGAGGTCATGCGCATCAAAGACGGTGCGAATTACATCTTGATGGAACTCGGACCTCGCCGTGAAACCCTCATCGAATACACAGTTGAATGCCCTCTAAGAGGCTTCTACAGCGTGGGTCCTGTGGCTGTCAGGATCCAAGACCCGTTTGGTCTGTTCCACAAGGAAAAGGAATTGCATGTCTACAATGATTTCCTTGTGTTCCCGAAGATGGAAGACCTGAAAGAGACCTTCGTTAAGTCTCGTGTTCCAAAGATTTTCACCGGTGCTGTCAACATTCGACAACCTGGTCCTGGTTCGGAGTTTTACTCCCTTCGTGAGTACTTCGAAGGTGATTCGTTCCGCGCCATTAACTGGTCTGCATACGCACGATCTGGAAAACTGATGGTCAACGAGCGCGAGCGTGATGCTGTTTCCGACATCATCATCATCGTCGATTCTCGATCTGTTGCTGAAACGGGACCCGTTTCACGAAACGCCCTCGTTTACTCGACACGAGCCGCCGCATCACTTGCCAAGTATTTCCTTGGTCGTCGTGACAGCGTTGGTGTTATTGTGTACGGTGACGAGGTTGTCAGCGTGGATCGAGACACTGGCAAGAAGCAACTCTATGTCATTTTGACCAAACTCGCTGGCGCAGTCGCAAGAGGAAACATTCCTTTGCAGGTTGTTGTCAACCGAATTTTGCCTCACATCAACAAAGGAAGCCCAATCATCTTCCTCTCAAACCTCGAAGACGACCCAACGATTGTCAACGCATTGCGTGACTTCAGGGCTCGAGACTTTGACGTGACGGTTCTCACACCTTCTTCTTTGGAGTTTGAATTCGATGCACGTCGAATTGACCGCACTGGATATGAAGTCATGAAGACTGAACGTGACGTGCTCATCAGCGAACTTCGTGGACTTGGTGTGAACATCATGGATTGGGAGCCAGATATGCTCCTTTCAACCGCTCTAGCTGGGGCACGAGGATTCTGAGGTGATACGATGACTGTGAGCAAACCATCCAGCGATACAGCCCATCTTTACGATGGAAAAACCGTCCGATCGTCTGCACCTTCGCGAAAGAAGGCCGCAGGGCAAATTGGTGCAGGAAGTGACATCCCAAAGGATGCTATTCCAACCGTGGAAATTCCAACCTTTATCGAAAGTCTTCTTGGCGGACCATTGGTTCCAAAAACAAAGTTTTTGCCGCCTGCTAAGTGGGTTCAAACCCTCCAACTGTGCGTTTATGTCGTGCTTGTTGCACTGGCTATGCTCACCTACATTATTTCACCTCCAGAGGGTACAATTTGGTACATGATCTCTGGAAGTTTGGGAGTTGCAACCATCCTCCAATTGACGCTCATCGTCGCTGCCACCGGGACCGGTTTTTGGGGCACATTCCAACGAGATGGACGCTTTACCCTGCTCAGCAACATGCTGTTCATTCTGGCCATCCTTCGCTTTGCGTCTTCGAAAGTCACCCTTTCTAACGACTTGTTTGGATTGCAAGACAGGGAGTTCTTGCTCTCTGCACTTGTTGTGATTTACGCGGTTTTGTTGATCATGTACTTCGAACTAAGCAACGGTGTGTTGCGATACTCCATGCTCGACACCAGCATTCGGACCAATGAAGTGTATGTGATGAACCCTCAGAAGATTGTAGGAAAGTACCACCGCTCCCTCATCATCAATCCAATCATTGCAGTGGTTCTAGCAACCCTTGTGCTTTCTGCAAACACGATTCTGCCCTTCTTCGTTGGAATCTTCTCCAAAGACACAGCGCTCCGAATGGAAGAATCGGTTGAACTCATCTCGGTCTACGGTGTGGCCCTTGGAACATTCTTCGTCTTCTGTGTGGTTGGAGGGTTGTTCGCTTTGAACCTACCAACACACCTGCAGAATTTCCGAGAGAAGCAAGCCGAATGAGGCTCACTCTTGATGCTCTAGGCTTTGCCTGAGCCCGTACTTTTGGCTTAGATGATGCAACACTTCAACGATGTTTGGACTTTTTGTTAAGAGCCGAATGGCATGTTCTGCTTCTGACAAGACTTCGATTTCTAATTCCTCTAGGTCCTGATTTCGAAGACCATCCAAATCATTTCCATCGCGGTTTCCAACAAGGGAAACAATTGCAGTATACGGTTCGATGGTCGTTGAGCCGAAGTGTTCCTCAATCAGCCGTTGGGCATGAATCGAATCATGCTGAGAGACAATCCAACGCAGTTCACCAGGTTGTGCGTCAAGGTGCCAACATGAAATTTCAGCCTCAGCAAAGCGAACAAGCACTTCACCCAATTGACCGCTTTGCTGTTCGAGTGATTTTGTTTGGCAGTGGATTGAGACGACGCTTGGAAGGCACCCAATGGCTTTGATGACGTTCTTTTCATACACATTCGGACCAACCACAGTCGCTGCGGATTTGTCCATGGACCCGTGGAGATGACGGATTTCCAATGGAATTCCAGTGTCCATAAGTGGTTCAACGGTCGCTGGATGAAGAATTGGTGTGTCGAGCCTTGACAATTCCATTGCTTCTCCGTACCCGAGGTAAGCGATAGGCTCTGTTTCAATGCCCCAACGGGGGTTGAGAGGAAGGACACCTCGCACGTCTTTCCACAAGATGACACGGTTTGCATCGACTAAACGAGCTATCGATGTTGCGGTGTGATCCGAACCACCTCGACTCAGTAAGGCCAACTGCCCGTCCTTTCCTTCTCCGAACCAGCCGGTAATGACGGGAGTGTCATGCAATGCTTTTCTGTCCAGCAATCCCATTGAGGCAGCAAGATCCACGGTTGGAGCCCTGTTGACACCATCAAGCCGCAAACCGATGTCTTCGGCTCCAACTGGGTGTGCGGCAATGCCATACTGCTTCAATCGGTGAGCCACGACAAGTGCAGAAAGCCGTTCGCCGGCAGCAAGCAATCGGTTGATTGCGACTCCATGTGCGGGGCGTCGAGCTAATTCGACCAGTGATTGTTCGATGCCTTTGAGGACCTTCGTGAACTTAGGCCCAAGTTCACTCTCCAACAGCCCTGGTGCAAAACGGAGATGCTGGCTTGACAGATCGTTGACCAAACGGCTTGCGTAGCGTGGTTCCTTGCTCGCCCGCATCAAACGGTCAGTGGTGCCCCATAAGGCTGAAACAACCACTATTGATTGACCATCCCAGTGGCCAACAACTTCTGCGATTCGATCCAGGTCGGATGAATCTCTGAGGCAAGATCCACCAAATTTGTGGATGGTGATGGGGTCATTCATCGATGAACCCTCCACGAAGTGCCAGGTCAGTCAAGACGAGCATCGCCATTGCTTCCACAACAGCGACCGCTCGTGGACCAAGGACGGGGTCGTGTCTTCCTTTGACCACAAGAGGCTCCATCGAGCCGGTGTTGATGTTGAGTGTGACCTGCTCTGCCGCTATGCTGGATGGTGGTTTGAAGGCGACAGAGCAATGGATTGGAGCCCCAGTGGCCAAGCCAGCAAGCACGCCATCGGGTTTGTCGCCTAGGAGGACTGGTGCATTTGGTGTACCCCCCCATGAATCGTTGTGCTCTTTGCCGGTCATCCCAACCACATCGAATCCACGTCCAAAGGTGACTCCACGTGCTGCAGGAATCGACATCATTGCTCTGGCCATTGCAGGTTCAATGCCATCGAACCATGGTTCTCCTAAACCGAGAGGGAGGCCCTGAACCGTCAGATCAACCCGACTCCCTACGGAGTTGAGGTTCATCCGATGGTGTTCGACCACTTCGACCATCCGTTTTGCAGCCTCAGGATCCCGACATCGCATTTCTTTGCATGCTTCATTTGCCCACCGCTCCGGTTGTGTGTTCATTGGTTTGGATTCAACAGAAGCAATGGCTCCTACATGGGCTTCAACCTCGATGCCACGGCTGGTGAGGAGCGGTGCGACAAAAGCAGCCGCTGCGACGAGGGGTGCGGTCAATCTTGCCGATGACATCCCGCCACCGCGCAAATCTGCTTGGCCGTTGGTGCGCTTATGCATCACCATGTCTTGGTGGCCTGGGCGAGGGTGGTCAGGCAGGAAACTGTAGTCTTTGGATTTCGCATCTTGATTCAGAATCGATAATTCCACAACCTCGCCGGTTGTACGACCTTGTTCGACTCCACTTAGCACAAGAACAGCGTCCTCTTCCTTTCTCTTGCTTGCGTAACGCCCACCGGGACGTCGAGTGTTCATGGCTTTCCTTATGCCCTCGACATCGACCATAAGTCCCTTTGGAACACCCTCGAGGGTGATTCCGACCTTTGGCCCATGGCTTGTCCCAAAGAGGGTCAAGCGAAGATGCTCACCGAGGCGCATGTTCATGAGATTCATGCTTTCCAGCCGTGCACCCCTCAAGAAGGTGCGTGCGAGCCCATAGGTGGTTCATTCTTCCTCAAGACCGCTGAGAAACGATGTCACGACCACGGTCGTTCCATCGTTGCGTGATTCGAAAAACCGCTTTAATCGCTCACAGGTTGGTTTGCTCACCTTTGGAGTGACAACCACAAGGGCAGAGCCAGATCCAGTGATGCCTGCGGCCCTTGCGCCGTTGAGCAGGGCATCATTGGTCAATTTACGTCCAAGAATGTCGCCAAGAACGCTGAGCATTGCTCTCCCATTCCATGTCAAAGCCACCAGTTCTCTGCCTTCTTGTAAAGCGCTCAAGGCTTGTTGAAAAGCACCAGCGTGAGGGACGAAATCTTCCAATTCAGGTTTGCGTTCTCTGTCGCCACGGCAAACAAGCAAGACATACCAATCATCAGGCTGAGGCCCAGGGCTTTCGAGAAGCACGCCTTCTTGGATTGATTGAGCTTGGGGGTCAATCAGTTTCCAGCCAGGTGCAGCACAAGCCCATGCGTCATCAATTGAACCGGTTAATGAAACGCCAGCATCAATTTGCGCTTGGGCAGCCATGGCGACAATTTCGGCGGTTTCAAGACTGGTTGATGTTGCATCACCAAGAGCGCGCAATGCCGCAACTGCGACGGCAGCGCTTGACTTGAGACCTTGGCGAGGAGGGATTTTCGAGGCCACTGCCCAATGGAATGCTTCGGCAGGTTGTCCATTGGGAAGTTCATGACCTGCAGCGGTCCAAGCGGCGAGCACTTGATCCAACAATTCATCGGGGTCATCAAGGTCTCTTTTGCTGGGTGAATCAAGCAATCGAACGGCAACAGGTAGGTCCAATGCGATGCTGGCCCCATACCCTAGACCTGCTGCATGAAGGAGACTGCAAGCACCGTGTGCATTGCCGTTTCCAAGTACCGCCAAATCTTCACCTCTCATTGACAGTGCTTGAGATGGCGGCTCCAATGTGTCGCGCACCATTGTCAACGCAACCAAGAATTTGGTCCCCAATCTTCAGCCTTGTGACTGATACGGGATTCCCATTTGCGCCGACTGCTCGTACCGTCTCTGCTTGTTGTAAGAACATGTGCCCCTCTTTATGGTTTTCATCCATCCAGCGGAATAATAACATAGGGCGGCGCTCGATTTTTATTCTTCCAATGGTCAAGGTTCGGGTTGTTCCTGCGTCATTGATGACGCTAATCGTGTCGCCAGAAGACAATTCGGAAATGTACTTGGTTGTTCCATCCGCCATGAAGGTGTAGGATTGTGGGGTGCCAGCATTGACGCGGAACGGGCGGACTGGAACAAAATCAGAAGATATTGTTTCACCATGCACCAGCATGAAACTGGTCGCATTTGACCCAATAAGCATCCCTTCCCCCTTGCCAAGAAGCGAGGTGAAATCGATGCAATACCGGTCTCCAACGCCGCCTTCCTCGACTCCAGTAATTTCTAACAGGGAAAGGGAAAGCTCCTGCGTGCTTTTCCTATCGGGTTCGAAGTGTTCTTGTCGCTCTAAGCGGAGTGCCTTTGCAATCAAGGCGGCATCAACCATAGCAGGCTGTGAATCGACCACGACAGCATCGACCCCTTGTTCGAGTGCGAAAGCAGCCCCCTGGACCTGATGTGGCTCAGTGAGCAGTGCAGCGATTCTGGTCGGTGTGCCTTCAGCAGCAGCGATCAGGTTCTCAATCGGAATCATGGACCAATCATTGAATGAAACCAGCAGCCATGACACGCTTCCAATCAACGCCTTTGCTTCGTCCTGTCCGCTGTTGTCCTTGATGCGGCAGTATGCTCCAAAAATGGAGCCACCCTGCATGATCTTGTTTCCATTGATGGTGAGGTGCCCTTCCGACAACATTCGATCGAATCCTTCGGGAAGAGATTTCTCTTCTCCCGAACGGCAATCAATCCAGATTTCCATTGTGCTTCCTCACAATCCACAGGCCACGATGGCCTCTTCGACGGTTGAACCTTGATGAACCAACATCACGAGAGCACGGGCGATTCCTTCGACGTTGTCGTGAGCGAACACTTGCCGACCCATGCACACTCCTGAGGCGCCAGCATCCAATGCTGTGCGCACCATCGTCAGAATTTGATGGCTATCACCGGTTGAAGGTCCACCTGCAACCAAGATTGGGATTGGTGCTGCTGCAGCAATCACACCAAATGATTCGGCATCACCAGTCCATACGGTTTTTGCTGCATCGCACCCAAGTTCGAAAGCAAGACGAACGGCGTGTGCATTGCCGTTTGTAGGATCGCCAGGTACGGGGTTGAGGTGCTCTCCACGAGCATAAACCATGCCAAACATTGGAAGTTGATGGTGGAGGGCTTCGCGACTAATTTGCCCCATGCGTTCAATCATAGTTGCTTCATTTGGGCTGCCCATGTTGACTTGGCATGAAACTCCGATGCCGCCCCGAGGGAGGACCTCATCTGCGTGACCAACAAGCACTTTGTTGGTCGCATCTGGGCCAGCATGGCGAGTGGATACTGAGAGGTGAACGACCATTGAAGTTTGACTTCCTTGACAAAGATGGTGGTATCGGCTCACAACTCCTTTCTGCGCCACAATTCCATCAACGCCTGCGTTGACGAGTGAGCGGATGACTGCCTCAGTGTCGTTGAGTCCAGGAATTGGAAAATCAGAGGCACCGTGGTCGATTGGTATCCATACACCTCTGCCCTGAGGCAACAACTTTTGGAGCCGTTGCGCTTTGTCCATGCTTGGTCCAACCCCTCTCCATTCTCAAGGTTTCGCACTTTGACCGACTTACTGGATTTGGTCTGCACCCCAGTGCATTAACGAAATCTCTGCCCGGCTCAGATGCTCTTGAAGGGTCGAACGTGGCGTTTCCATCAATTCTGCAAGCTCTCTCAAATTGATTCGCTTTGGATGCTCATAATACCCCGAGCGGACAGCCATTTTCATGCATTCTATCTGCCGTTCGGTGAGTAAACTCTCGACTGTGCTGGTGTTGCTTTCGATTTCAACGACCTTGACCATGTCCGGTGGAAGGATTTTTCGAGCGATTTTCAAAAAGTCAGAAATGCCACTTGGCACGCCCCGAACCTTGATGGAAATCCCTTCGCCACCGTAAGTGTATGGTGGCAAAATATGAATGTCGGGGAACTTGATGGCGGCAATGGACAGTGGGTGTGAATTCCAAACCACGAGATGGCCTCCATTGCCCACGCCTAGGACCGATTCGACTTTCAAGAATGGAACCTCATTAAGATCCTCAGGGCCCTTCCCCTCACAGAACGACGGTGAAATGAGTTGACGAATGCCATCTTCCCCAATATCAAGGTGCCCCACAACCTCCAAATTGTGAGCAATTGAAGCGATTGGCGCGTATTCTGAAGATGCGACCGTCTGGGCCGTCCAGCGAAGATGAATTTCCCGCATCATGTTGCTTTAGGAGGGTATGGTATATGGGCTTGCCTTATGTTTTTTCGATGTGCGTCAATCGATTTATGGTTTTGAACTCCATCGTTCTTGCAAGGGTAATTTAATATTCGACCGACCGGTCGGACTAACCGGTCGAATGCCTCTCGCACGATATGAATCCATTGATGAATCCCTCAAAACGAGGATTCTTGATGTTTCTAAGGATGAATTTTCCGCCCACGGCTTCGAAGGCGCTTCGTACAACAAGATCATTCAAAAAATAGGCATCTCAAAAGGTTCGATGTACTACTACTTCGAAAACAAAGAAGACCTGTTCATCACCTGCGTTATCGATGCCTTTGCACATGCAACAGGAGGTTTTGATTTTGCCAAGGCTTCCTTCCCGTTGACGGAGGACAAACCCACATATTGGAATTCACTCAAAGCGGTGTCATCAAAGCAGTGGAATGACGTTTTCCAGCACCCGGTCCTGATGTCCCTCATGCGCCAATTGGTTTCACTAGGGTCAGATCACCCCATTTTCCATAAGTTGAACGCAGAATGCGAGGGCTTGAGTGAGTATGGTGACATTATGGCCATTCTCGAACACGGAGTCGAGATTGGGGCAATCCGTGATGATGTCCCACTCCATGTACTCATTCGCATGAACACCGAATATGAAGTGTGGCTGATGCAAGAAACGCAAGAGGGGCGTATGAATGAACAACAAGCGATTGGCAAATTTTTCGAGATGTTTAAGCGACTCTTTGAAGCAAGAAGGTGAAGAAAATGAATAAATTATTACAAATGGAAAACCTAGAACGACATTATGACACGCCTGCTGGCGTTGTCAAAGCGCTTGATGGTGTAAGTTTCGAAATTCACGAAGGCGAACGTGTGATTCTCCTCGGCCCGTCGGGCTCTGGAAAAACCACGCTTTTGAATTGTCTTTCAGCCCTTGACAGTCCAACAGGCGGAGCCTACACCTTCATGTCCAAACAAACGGGAGGTTTGGATGCAGTCCCTCGGAATAGTTCCGAGAAAATGACTTCTTTCCGAAGAGAAAATATTGGCTATGTGTTCCAATTCTTCAATCTCTTGCAAGACCTCACCGTTCTTGAGAACATCCTCTTGATCCAAGAATTGGCTGGTAAAAAAGACCCAGCTCGAGCGAAGGAATTGTTGAAACTTGTCGGACTAGAAGCCGAAGTCGACCGGTTTCCTGGTGAAATCAGTGGAGGCCAGCAGCAGCGAGTAGCCATTGCTCGAAGCATCGCAAAGCGACCAACCCTCTTGCTCGGCGATGAACTCACCGGCAACCTCGATACCGAAACTTCGAACAAAGTGATGGAAGCCTTGGTGAGTGCATGCAAGCAAGAAAACATCACCTCTGTGTTCGTTACACACGACGAGGGCTTGGTTAGGTATGCGACCCGAGTCATCCGGATTGACAGTGGGAAAATTATCTCAGACGAACCGACGGACAACGACCCTTCAGAGTGAGGATTTACCATGTCTGCTCTCTTGAACAAGCGCTTGGCTCGAAGCCTATGGCGGACCAAATTACGGCTTTTGGCCGTCGTGTTGATGGTGTTTGTCGGTGTCTTTGCTGGTATTACCTTCGGAGGCTATGCTCACAACCTCGGCGGCATGTACGATACCATGCAAGCCGACGATGAAAACGGGGCGAACCTCGCAGACTTGTGGATCGACAACCGCAGTGCT
>DAPR01000013.1:0-2197 GCA_002502605.1 Euryarchaeota archaeon UBA258 | reverse complement strand
GTTTCTCAATCGCTTGACTCCTGTGAGGGTCGAACCGTGACACAAGGTGCGATGTTTCACACCAACGATACCGGTCAGCACATCATCAACTCACTATGGCACGGCATTCCTGACGGTGCCAACGCCGACCGTGTCTGGATGCCAGAGGGTCATTCTGAAGGCAGAACAGCCGTTGCTGCTGATGAGATTGTCATTGATGCTCACGTGACGGAAGCGCTTGAGCTTCATCTCGGCGATACGGTCACCATCGGAGCGGGAAATGCATCGGCTGAATTCACGATTGTGGGCACGGGGTACCACCCACTTCACGTCCTCTTTGCGCCAGAAGGTGAATTGTTCCCCTCCGAACCGGGTCAATACGTCGTGGGCTACCTTTCTGATGCGGGTATGGCTCGTCTTACCGGTGAAGTCCTTGGCACCAGCAACATGATTCTGCTGGACATCGAAGGTACTCCATCGTTTGATCTACCCGACACCAGCGAAAATGAAGGCGATGTAATTGATGAGGTGAAGGACCTTGTCGATGCGGCTCTTGGCGAAGCAGCGTTGGACGCCCGTGTTCGTGACCGCGGGCAAAACGAACCCGTCGAAGTCATGCGACAGGATTTGGAAGGTACCAAGCGAACGACGGTCCCGTTCACCGTCATGATCGCTTCAATTGCCGCCATCACCATTGTCCTCAGTCTTCAACGCTTGGTTCAAAGTCAAGCCAAGGAAATCGCAGTGCTGCGAACACTCGGGGTCAAGCGCTCATCGCTCATGACTGGTTACCTCATGGCTCCATTGGCGATTGGTGGGCTCGGGTGTGCACTTGGGGCATTAGCAGGGCCAAGTGGCATGAATGGAATGTTGGACTTTTACCAAGAATTAGTTGGTGTTCCAATTGTGGAACGCTCGGTTCCAACTTCAGTTGTTGCATCTGTCATCGGTTCGACCATGCTCGTCGTGTTTTTCTCGGGTGCTTTCCCTGCGTGGAAGGCAAGCCGACTTGATCCTCTAGCCGTATTAAGCGGTCAAAACGAGATGCGAGTGGGGTCGAACCTGCTGCGAAAACTCACCTCTTGGATGCCAACAACGCTCGGTCTCTCCATTCGTTCGAGCGTTCGAAAACCCGTTCGCCTCACCATGACTTTTGTTGCCGTTGGTATTTCTCTTATGCTGTTTGGTTCAATTCAAATGATGTCAGCTGGTTTGCAAGAAACAATGATCGGCGCTCTTGAAGACGACCAAACTTGGGATGCGCAAGTCTACATCATGCCAGATGGCGAACAACCCGTTGTGGATTGGGCAGAAAACAACGCTGTCAATTATGAAATGCTCATTGAAATGCCACTCGGCTCAGTTGCTGATGCTGATGAAATCGAACGAACCTTCACGCTCGTTGGCCTTGACTCATTTGAAACAGGTATGCGCGCCGTTTCTCTTCTGGAGGGCAATACACCTACAGCAAACACAACAATCCCTCAAGTCATGATGGATGAAGGAAGCATGGTGTTCCTTGGATGGAGCATTGGAGAGCGGCAAACAGTCAGTCTTAATGGCGCTCAAACCGAGGTCGAGATTGTTGCCACATCGTCTGCAGAATTGGCGAGAACGATGTATTTCCTTCGGGAAGATCTGAGCGGGATTTTAGGCGTCAATGCGACTTCAATCTACCTTGAACTTCCACAAGGTGTCGAGGTTGATTCTGCTTTGGGAGAGGCATCCATGGGCATTGTTGAGCGCCAGACACTCCTCAATGGCATCAACAGTTTGCTCGACCAGCAGACCCAGATTTTCCAGACGATGATGTACCTTGGATTGCTGTTCACGGTTGTTGTCATGTTCAATACCATGATCATGAACGTAGCAGAGCGGGACTTTGAATTGGCAACACTTCGGGTTCTTGGGGCCTCGACACGCAGCCTTGGAGCCATGCTTTTGTTTGAGAGTTTGCTGATTGGCATTATTGGCGGCATCGTTGGCGTTCTGTTCGCCTATGGAGGGGCGGTTGGACTTGCAGCATCGTTCTCATCCTGGCAATTCTTCGTACCGGTGACAATTGTTCCTAGCGTAGCATGGCAGCTGATGTCTGGCGTCATTCTCATCGCAGTGGCTATGACGCCTTTTGGCGTATGGCGTCTTCGTCGAATGGATTTGGTTGAAAAAGTCAAAGATTTGTCTTCTTAAAGATAGGCAAACAACCGATGCTACAATA
>DAPR01000048.1:27521-28320 GCA_002502605.1 Euryarchaeota archaeon UBA258 | reverse complement strand
TGCGTCCACGAAGACAACGGCGAAAACGTCGACTATGTCATCGAACTCATTGCTCTTGAATACACAGTCGTCGAAATTAAAGAGTGAAGCGCTGGCCTTGTTGAGCGACCTTCCAGCCAAGTGAAAGCACTTGCTTCATCTGTTCACCTTCTGCATCGTACAACGGATTGGTATGATTGAGATGGGTGAAATACACATCAGGGTCGCCATCTTCACGGTTTCCAAGCATGTTCAGCGTTTGAAGGACAGGAGGGTGAGGCACTTTCGACTGGTCTCGCCCACCGAGTTCATCCTCGGACCAAAATGTTCCATCGAGTAAGGCAATATCAATTTGTAAACTTGAAAGCCACTCGCGTATCGATGAGACGGAGTGAACTGCGAGCGTTTCCTCCCACGTATCGTGGTCAGGTAGGAACAACAGGGACTTGTTTGGGCCACGAACAATGAAAGCATGCATGTCTGACAATTCATCTCGGTGTGGAATTTGGACGGCTTCAATCACGAGGTTTTCAGCGTTGAACAGTTGCCCACCATGTACGAAGGTGGAGACATCGAAAACGCCTTGCTGAACCATGAGGTTCCACTGCGGTGTTTGATTGACAAGTTGATGCATCGCATCAGAGACATGTAAATTGATGCCGCGTGAGGCAAGCGTTTCACGGCCGAACAATCCAAGACCATCGATGTGGCCAAAATGTGCGTGGGTCAACAACAAATGGTGAACTTCGGTTTGACCCCACAAGGTGAATTGATCGCCTAAGTGACGGGTCGCTTCGATGAGGATATTGGTGCCCTCATC
>DAPR01000048.1:0-27461 GCA_002502605.1 Euryarchaeota archaeon UBA258 | reverse complement strand
CCGTCTTGGGCGACTCCGAGCACCGTCACTTCGACCATGAATGCCCCAATGCGGCGGGTATCATCAATCCATCAGTTCATTCATTGGACATAGACATCTGCCTTGGCTTTGACTTGTGGAGGAGCGTAAGGTGCAACTCGGTAAGCCATACCTCGACGTTCCATGACGTCCTTGAGAGCAGCAAACAGGTGTTCCTTGGCAATCTTGTTCTTGTCCTTGCTCAAAGCCAGAATCAAACTGTCTTGGACCACGGCACGAATCCAAGCGCCGGTCAAGCCTTCTGTCATCTTAGCCAATTTCTCTTTGACCTCCAGAGTAACGTTGCGGGACAGGTCAAGCTTCTTGAGCAGGTGGTGGAAGATATGGAAGCGCTGGTCTTTACCTGGCAAACCAACCTCAATGATGCGGTCAAAGCGACCGGGACGGTCGGCAATGGCTGGGTCAATTTTGTTGGAGTGGTTGGTGGTTGCAAGAGTAATGACCCCGTGGTTAGGGACAATGCCGTCCATGGATTGTAGGAACTCGCCCAGCAAAGGGTGGTCAGAAGCACGACGGTCAAGAGCGCCTGCAGTATCAATGTCCTCGATAATGAGGAGCGTTGGAGAGAGTTTTCGAGCCATTTCAAAACAGGACTTGATGTCGCTTCGTCCTGTAATCATTTCAGCAGAAATCAGTACACATGTGATGTCTGAATGGGCAGCAAGCCACTTTGCAATCATGGTCTTTCCAGTGCCTGGTGGGCCTGCAAGAATGACGCCTCGTGAATTGGGAACGCCTGATGCCCTCAACTTTGGCATAGCTTTTTGGAAACTGATGATGTCTCGCCAAAGGGCTTCTTTGACATCCTCATCCCAGGCGATTAAATCATCAATCTGCTTGTCTCGAGTAATGAAGTTGTACTGTAAATCAAAGAAAGCCCCCTTCAAAACACCTTTCTGGTAAAAATCGGCTTCTACATCGCTGATGAGGTCTTCTGCGCTCTTGCCATGGACCTTGACAAGTGGCAAAGTACTGGTGTAAACAGAGAGTCGTTGGTCGCCATCGTGGTCAACGCTTGAGACGGTAATAAGGTGGTGGCCAATCAATGTTTTGGATTGGTAAAAGCGGGTCCCTGCGGCAAGGAATCGTTGGCGCTGCCCATCTTGTAATTCGATGCTTTCATGGATGGCTGCTCTTATTTTTCCTTGGTCAATCATGAATTCTTCAACGACATCAAACTCTTCGGCGAGGTACTTATCGAAATGCATTTTCATCAAAACACCAAGTTTTCCCCTCCAGTATCGAGAATCGCGCTTGTGCTTTGCACCGATAAAATCGTTCATCATTCGGTCTCCGAGAGGGAGTGATGGTTCCTTTACGCGAGTTGCAGCAACGGCTTTTTTTGCATCTTCAAGTTGTTTCATATCCACTGTAATAGGGCCCATTGGAGTTTGAATGTCGACGACCATGCTGGCGGGGTCAACCTCTGGGCTACCCTGTCCAGTTTCTTGCTCGTAATGTTGTTCCATTGTATATTCTTCATCGTATTGAAAGTCGTCAGCCATAGTTATTCCTCAGTCAAACGGAATGCCTTATTGTGTGCTCAATGAGGCGTCTTCCGTCGCACAATGCTAACAAGTCAAGAGTATATGAAGGCGCGAAGGAGTCAAACGAGAGGGGTTCGTGGGGTGTACTGAGGGGAATATATGGCTGGTCCGTCGAAAGTTGAATTCCCCGGTCAAAAAAAGCAGCGTGTAAGGATGCGCGGCACCAAACATGCCAACGAAGCGACTGCAAATAAACTCAAGAGAGAATTAGCAAGTCTCCTCGAAAATCCACGAGCGCACCTACCTGTGATGACGTGGAAAGGAAAAATCAGCTGGGGAAGGACCGATCCTGTCACGAAAACCATGAAAGAGTTGGAAACCATCATTCGCAAGAAAGACAACGTGGCTTGGCTCGGCAAGCGCATGATGTCGAAAAGAGGTGACCAAGTGGCCAAAGCATTCGCCGGTTCACTTCACGCTGCACATGACCAAGACATCACACTGGTTGGCAATTTCACATCCGGTTCATTCGGCTCAGCATCGTTCATTCGACGAGGCGATGGAAAACAAGGCTACCTCGCCGGTTTGCAAAACTATTCCAACCTCACATTGCGCATGCTGCCGTGGGAAGACCATGCCAAGAGAGGCATGTATTTCTTCACCTGGAAGGGCGGATTTGTATGCACGGGGCCGAAACCAGCACCGCCCGATGAATGGCTTGATGATGTTTTAGGCCGCTCTAGATTTGATTTTTCCAAAGTGGAAGATTTGTCGCAGACTATATGGGTCACTGAAGGCATTGATGCGCAATCGGTTCTTGATTTCAAACCAAGCGGTGAAGGCTATTTGCGATTCACACTCAAACACGGCCCTGTTCTTGCCATTGGTTTTGATGTGTTGTCAAAAACGACGAAGAAAGAATCGTCTTTTATTCACCACATGGCGCTCTCTATGTTACCTCCATTCTTACCCTCTATCCTTACCATCGATGCCAATTGGGCTCCGAATGGGTGGGATGAAGATACACCACTACCAGATACTGCAAGCGAAGGCATGAATAAAATAATCGACGCTTGGCAAGGACTAACCATGAACGAAGGAGTGATTTCTTTAGCCATTCAAAGGGCCGTTCTCGACTCCATTAACTCTGGTTTAGTCGTCGGAGATTCATGGGTTGCTGGCGACAATCTGGCCGACATCGAAAACGCGCTCCAAGCACACCCCGGTTCAAAGGACGAAAGGCACTTGGCTGCTCTCATGTTGTTTGCTTCAATGAAAGAAGGGTCGACCGATGGCGAAGGCCTTCGGATTACCGCGAAGGGAGATGTTTCCGATAGAAAGGCTGCTGCTCTTGAAGTCATGACCGGTACGAGTTGTGGTAATATTCTTGCCGCTCTTTGGGAAAAATGGGGAATGGATGGTTTGGCCGGATTAGGGATTGCCGGCATCGAGGCGGAAGAAATTTGGAAAAAACAACACAAAAAACCAAAACCGTTCGGGACGTTTCTCAAAGGTCTAGATTCTGCTCGTGAAACCGCACAAAAAGTAGCGCGTTTCCCTACCCGTGACAGCGGAGTTACCGGAGCAACAGGCGCTGTTCACGGCCTTATCCTGCAAGGATTGCTCGAAGGAGCTGGTAAAGCCGAGCGTACCGCTACACAACGCCACGATTCAATTGATTCAGCTGCTGCTGCGTGGGCATGGTTGCTTGCAGCAAATCGCGCAACAGGTCAAGAATGGCACTTTGAAATCAATGCTCGAGACCGAGGTGGTGCTTGGCTCGCCGCTACAAAACAACTCTTGGATGCCGGACAGAGGTTGTTTGATTGCGATTCAGATGAAGTTGAAAAGTCACAATCAGAATGGATGGAAGCGTTCTCCGCACTGAAAACCGTCACCGGTGAATCAAATTGATCAGTGCGGCATGGCAACCCAAATGGCAACCCCAACAAGCGATATACCCAGTGCAATATTGAGGCGCTTACCGTTTTCTGGAGAAGTCAGTATCTTACTAAGAATCGAGCCAAATAAGGACCATGTGAGGACGGCTGGATACCCTGCTGCTGCGTTAACGGCAACAAGGAGTGCCTTGCTGATGAAGCCGGTTCCAAACAATGTCCCCCATGTAGCCATGAGGACAAGAAAGTGAACCCATGCTTTGCCGTTGACAAGTTGGAGCATTGCTCCGGTGAAAAACCCGAGGCGTTCTGTCTCCGACGCTTCTCCAGCCGGTTTAACCGGGCTACGAGCAAGTGAAACCCCAAGATATGCGATGTATGTTGCGCCCACATACGTCAACGCTTCAAAAACAGCAATATTCGACTCGATAGCCAGGGTTGCAGACCCTACTGCAAGTCCAAGCACCGACCAACCCACCAACATTCCAAGGGTAAGCGGCACCGTTGCTCGGAAGCCATGCTGTGAACCGTGTGCAGCGCACAACATGTTGTTTGGCCCGGGGGTAAAGCACATTGGTACAATGAAAACGAGCAAGGCTATGAAAGCAGTCTGGTCCATCGCAAAGCCCCCGTCAATCGGTTCAAAGAGTCGATAAGGCCGCGCTGATATCGTTCCAAAGGTCCTCAAGGTCTTCGATACCGATGCTCATTCGAACGAAGCCTGGTACGAGGCCTGCAGCATGACGAACCTCCTCTGGAATCATCATGTGACTGGAGTTGAATGGGCATTCGATGAGTGATTCAACGCCGCCGAGGCTGGTTGCTTCGTAGATGATTTCGAGACCACGCATGAACTTGAGTGCTGCAGCATCACCGCCTTTAACGACAAAAGCAACCATTCCAGAACCACGGGGCATGACTCTTTGAGCGACTTCATAATCGTCATGGGATTCAAGACCCGGATAGTTTACCTTCTCAATCAGTGGATGGGATTCAAGTCGTTTTGAGATTTCCATAGCGTTCGCACTCAACAGTGGCATTCGAACGTGGAGGGTTCGCATACCTCGTTCAAGAAGATAGCAATTGTGTGGATCGGGGCTACCGCCGAAATGAATTTTACGAGCAAAAATTTGTGAAATGTGTTCTCTGTTTCCAACCACTGCACCGCCGATAATATCGGAGTGGCCACCGAGGTATTTTGTGGTCGAATGTATGACCAAATCCACTCCCATCGAAAGCGGTTGGCACGACCAAGGCGAGGCGAAGGTGTTGTCGATAATGCACAAGAGGTTGTGGCGCTGAGCGATTTCAACCATTGCGGGAATGTCGCACACCTTGAGAACAGGATTTGTGAGCGTTTCAATGTAGAGAATCTTGGTGTTCGGTTGAATGGCCGCCTCGTAGGATGCTGGGTCTCGCATATCTGCCATCGTAACTTCGATGCCAAAACGAGGCAGTTCTTCGGTCAATAAACCGTAGGTTCCACCGTACACGTCAGGAGATGCCACGATGTGGTCGCCAGCAGAAAGGAACGTCAAGAGCGTGGTTGAAATAGCTGCCATTCCCGAGGCGAAAACCTCAGCATCTTCGCCGTTTTCCAGGGCCGTTAACTTTTGGGCGACAGCGTCGGAATTTACCGTAGAGAGGCGTGCATAAAGGAGGGTGTGTTGTGCTCCAGCAGCCCACCCAGCATACCGTTCATCGGTTAGTTTGTAGGTTGAAGATTGGAAGATTGGAGTGTTAACGGCATCGCCAATATGGTTGGTTCCGCTGTGAACTGCCTTGCTCCCAAAACCATTGAGATTGTCTTTCTTGTCAGCCGCCATAGTATCCCTCAATGTATGCGAGTCGCCGCCCGCCATTTACTCTTCCTCATGGCCGGATGAAAATAATTCAACGACGATGTTCCCCATGAACAAGGCTCCGCCGCCCAAAAGTATCCATCCAGTCCACTGGTCTAAGCCTAAACTTAGGCCATAAATCGTCGCCCATACGGGTTCTAGGGCGTAAATGATGGCTGCTTGAATCGGATTCAAATATCGCTGGTAGAGATTGAGTAAAAGCAGACAAAAGAAAGAACCACCAATGCCAAGGCAAAGAACTTGTAAAAATACGCCGTCTTGGAAAATCAAGCCCCACTGGTCCAAAGTCCGACCCCCTCCAAAAGCAAACAGCAAGAGGATTGAACCCAAAGCAATGACGAGGAACGATGTAAGTGTAACTCCAATTGGATCGACTTCCTGAGTTATTTTTTGAGTATAGATGATGTGAAGTGCGAAAAACACCGCGCATACAACGGTCAAAACTTCACCAAGCCCCCACGTGAGATGCGGTGGGCCTTGGATGAAACCTGCGCCAAAGGTTGCCAAAAGAACGCCAAAAAGAAGGGTTCTGGTTGGTTTTGATTTGCTAAAAACAATGGTGATTAAGGCAGTGAATACGACGTACAGAGACGTTAAGAATGCAGACACTGAAGGTGTGATGTCGTCAAGACCAATCATCTGCGTCACAAAGCCGACCAACATGATGCTTCCAAGAATCAGCCCACCTTTCCATTGTTCTGATTGGCGAAGAGCTGTTCTTGCTTTCGAAAAAGCAGCGAACATAACAACAGCGGCGACGATAAAACGTGCGGCAACCAAAAGAGCAACGATTTGGAAACGCCCTTGAGATTGTATTTCTGGTTCGAGCGTGTTGAGGGCCTGCTTCATCCAAATGAAAGTGGCACCCCATACCGATGTTACAACAAGAAGGGCGAACAATGCCTTCCTTCGTTCGGAAGGAGGTAAAGCCATTGCGTCGAACGACGACGATGCTGTCGTAACTTGCTCCCCCATGTTTCTTGGCAGAAGCGTCGCCCAATGAGTATGACGGTAGAGATGGATGATTTACAACCGCTTGAACGCTAAGACTCAAGGGGTGAATGCGTTGTGTGAACACCATGACGACGAAAGGAGCACAAGGTGTGCGCTCGTGGGAGCAGCCAATTGAGACTGGGGAAATGCCAGAAAGTGGTGCTGAATTCGACGCTATCGTCGTCGGTGGGGGCCCTGGTGGCTCATCTGCTGCCGGATATCTCGCTAAAGCGGGCGCCAAGGTATTGCTCATCGAAAAAGAGGTTTGGCCTCGCGATAAAATCTGTGGAGATGCAGTTGGAGGAAAATCCCTTTCACACGTCCAAGAACTTGGAGTTAAGGCCGACTTAGAATCAACGCCCCATTTTCGGGTTACTGGAATAATGTTCTCCTCCCCAAAGGGGAATTCAGTGCGGGTGCCGTTGCCTGAGGAAGATGTTCAGCGACTTGAGGCGGGCTATGCATTGCCCCGGGCTCAATTCGATTCCCTCCTGTTCAACCGTTGCCAGAAGCTGGTTCGAGATGCGGGGGGTTCTGTAATTCAGGGTGGCGAAGTTCGTACCGTTTTGTTCGATGATGGTAAGGGAGGTGAAGACCCTGGCGAAGGCAGTGGTGATGCTCGCCATGCCTCTGGACTTGTTCTTCGAATCGGTGGAAGAGGTGGAGAGGAACGCACGTTCCACTCTCGCGAACTGGTTGGCGCTGGAGGATACAGGTGTCCCGTTGCTCGTTCCGTCGTCGAATCATCGTACGGTGAAGCAATGGTGGACAGAGATCACTACTGCGGTGGATACCGCGAATATTGGAGTAATGTTAAGGGCTGCGAAGAAAGTTCTGGAGATATTGAAATTCACTTTGTTGACACCGTGATTCCTGGTTATTTCTGGTTGTTCCCCGTTTCAGAAAACGTGGTCAACGTCGGCATCGGCATGGTGATGGGGTTGATGGATAAGCAGAAGAAAAAACTCAAAGCACTCCAAGCAGATGTTATTGCCAATCATCCGATGTTCAAAGAACGATTTGCTGATGCGGAAATGGTACCTGGCTCGGCCAAAGGGTGGCAATTGCCGTTCGGCTCTCCACGCAAAAAAGCAGACCGCCAGCCTCGTCGTTCGAGCATGAACGGAATTCGATTGGTTGGAGACGCTGCCTCACTGGTCGACCCGTTTTCAGGAGAAGGTGTCGGGAACGCACTGGTCACTGGCGAAATGGCAGCACGGCATATCCAAGAAAAATTACCCTTTTTAGACTATCAAGATGAAGTTTGGAAAGTCCTTGGCCCAGAATTGAAAAACTCATTCCGGATGCAGAAGTTAAGTCGGCGTTCATGGCTACTCAACTGGTTTGTCGGCAAGGCTGAGAAGAAGCCTGCACTGCAAGAAATGATGACGGAAATGATTGCCAGTAAAGAGGCGCAAGAAAACCTTCATTCCCCTTGGTTTATGATGAAAACACTGCTTTTCTGAGGCGATAGTATGGATGCTCAACTCAATGAAATTGACGCTGTATTTCTTGATTTAGACGGAACGATTTATTTGGGTGGAAACCTCATTGAGGGCGCGCTTGACTTCCTCGCCCGCTGCGATGAAAAGGGCGTGAAACGATACTTTCTTTCAAACAATTCAAGCCGTTCAGTCAAGCAATATGTGAAGAAGTTGCAAGCGTTTGGAATACCTGCAGAAGCCGACGATGTTTTGCTATCGACGCATGACTTGCTCTCTTGGCTCGACTCAAACGGCATCACAAAAACATGGTTAATCGGAACTGAAGGCATGAGAGAAATGCTTGAAGAAAAGGGCATAGAAACCCAAAGTCAAGAGCCCCAATACGTTGTACTTGGATACGATACTGAAATTTCGTATGAAAAAATATCTCAAGCCAGCATATTCATGCACTCTGGCGTACCCTTAGTGGCAAGTCACCCGGATATGGTCTGCCCATCTCCTGATGGAGGATTGCCGGATGTTGGAGCGTACTTAGCCATGCTCAAAGCAACAACTGGAGTTGACCCTGTTCACATTTCTGGAAAGCCCAACGCTGGAATGATTCTTCACAAAATCGAAGCCTTAGGCCTCGACCCTGCCCGTTGCGCCATGGTTGGCGACCGTTTGTACACCGACCTCGCCATGGCGAGCCGTGCGGGTTGTGTTGGCGTACTGGTCCTCTCAGGTGAAGCGACCATGGACGATGTCAACGAACTCCCAGACGGTGCAGAACAGCAGCCAACCGTCATCGTCAAGAGCGTGGACGAATTGTTACGGTGATGTGGCTTATGTCGTTCAAGGTTCGGTGGAATTGGTGGCGTTCACGACGTTTGAAACACCCACCTGACGACATACACCGCGCGGGCGATTTGGCTGAAATGCGCTTGTGTAAACTTTCCAGAGCTGCTGGACGAGAAAACGGATGGAGCATTTACGAATCTGTACGAATACCCGACCCTGACGGTGGACGACGTGAAATTGACATGGTTGTCATTGGTGGAAACACAATGCTGGTGGTTGAACAGAAGCACTGGGCTGGCTCATTCATCATTACCAAGGAACATCACTTCGTCCAAAACAGAAACAACGGTACGCAGCACAATCACGATGGCGTTGCTGATAGAATCGCACGCAAAGCAAAGATCCTCACCGCGCTGCATAACAAACGGTTGGAACCTCCTGCGACTCCACACCAACAAGACCCGTTGGAGGTTGACGTCATTGTAGCCATGACGCATCAACGGCTTGACTGGCCTGAAATACCAGAGGATTTAGCTGCGAAAATGGTGGATGAAGCCGGTTTCATCAAGATACTGGAAACAACGGCTCCAGGTGAGATAAACCCGGACTTAGTCGAAACTTTGGAGGGGTTCAATACTTGGGACGAAGTTCATTTGCACGGGGGATTGATGCTCAAAGGTGATGTTTATGCGCTGGGATTAGGGGACCAATTGCGTTCTTGGTTCGCCACTCGAAGTGAAGGGGTTGAAGCAACAACCGTCCACCATCGCTCTCTCTTGTCACTGTTTTCAAACAACCCAAGTGAGGTGACGCTCAAAACAGGCGGCAAGAACATCGTGGCCAAAATCCCCTATGATTTGAAACTCGAAATGCACGTCGTCGGCGAAAAGTCTCCACGCAAAGTCGATTGGGCGAACATCACTCACATCAACATCTCAAAGCCACCCGCTCCGTGGGCAAAGAATGTCTAACATTGTCACGAGGTTTGATGAAGGTTGCTTCGACGGCAATGGATATGGCAGAGGCATGGATTGAGGCGATTGGCTTGCTCGCAGGCGTCATCGGAATCATTGCTTGGATTCCGCAAATCATCCAAGTCTGGGTTCACAAGCGCCATGACGGTATTTCGCTGGCAACATTTGGCGTGGTATCGTTTGCACTGGGGCTGTGGTTACTCTATGGTGTCCTCGTGGATTCATTTGCCATGATTGCTGCGAACATCATGACCCTAACGGTCATCGGTGCCGTCATTCTCGGCGTCTATCGCGTTCGAAAGAACGAAGTTGAATCTCAATTGTAAGAAGCTTTGGTGGTCGAAATGATCACAGCGCCAATCTTGTATGGGTCTCCATTCGATGCCGGCCGGCGATCTTCGAGGCGCCCAACCCAGCCGTCTTCAGGAACGGTTACCGGGATTCGGATGGATGCCCCGCGGTCAGAAACGCCGTATGAGAATTGGTCAATGGATTGGGTCTCGTGAAGCCCTGTAAGACGTTGGTCGTTATATTCGCCATAGACGTCCATGTGCTTCTTGATGTTCTTACCAAATTCTTCACAGATTTTGGTGAACAGTTCCTCTCCACCCTCATCCCGCATTCGTCCATCGGAGAAATTAGCGTGCATTCCTGACCCGTTCCAGTCTCCCTTGACTGGTTTTGGATGGTATTCAATGTAACAACCGTAACTTTCAGTCAAACGGTCGAGAAGGTATCGAGCGACCCAAAGTTCGTCGCCGGCTTTCTTAGCACCCTTCGCAAAAATTTGGAATTCCCATTGCCCACACGCAACTTCTTGGTTGATTCCTTCAAAGTTTATTCCAGCATCAAGGCAAAGGTCAGCGTGTTCTTCGACTAAAGAACGCCCGTGCGTGTTCCTGCCACCAACTGAACAGTAGTACATCCCTTGAGGTCCGGGGAATCCACCTACTGGGAATCCAAGAGGGAGTTGGGTTTCTGTGTCCATGATGAAATATTCTTGTTCAAAACCGAACCAGAAATCTTCATCGTCGTCTTCAATCGTAGCTCGTCCGTTGCTTGCGTGAGGTGTTCCATCGGCATTCATAACTTCACACATGACCAAATAACCGTTGAATCGCTGAGGGTCTGGGTAGATGGCAACTGGTTTGAGAAGGCAGTCCGAGGAGTTTCCTTCAGCTTGTTTGGTTGATGATCCGTCGAAGTTCCACATTGGGCATTCTTCGAGTGTTCCGGTGAAATCTTTCTTCACGAGTGTCTTGCTTCGCATGTTCTGAGTTGGGAAATATCCGTCGAGCCAAATGTACTCTAGTTTTGCTTTATCCATCATGGGTATCACCCCGTTGCCTGTCGAGACGGTATATCAAACATACGCTCAACTAATTTTAGTTTTATTTTATCAAATGATTGTTATAATAAATTATTGTAAGTCATTTGCTTATTATTCGGAGCGCATACGCGTCGTAATTTATTCGTATGTTCGCGTACAATGTTGTTCCGTAACCATTTGAACAAGGAGATTTTTCCTCCGAGTTTCTCGTTGAAACTGGGCGCCGACCGGTGAACTCATGTCCTTCGCCAACCAGGACCGTACAATGGAAATCCCCACGGGCGGCTATTTACGTCAATGGCGTAAGTCATTGGGACTCACTCAAGCCATGCTGGCTGAGCGCTCCGGCCTAACGCAGTCGGTGATTGCCAAAGTCGAAAATGAAGTTGTCGACCCAAGAGTGTCTACCTTGAGAAAAATGGTTCGAGCACTCAAGCGAGAAGAAAACCCGGAAGAAGCCCACACAGTAGGGGACATCATGGTAAGTGAAATTACGACGCTGGCTCAAACAGATACTGTGCAATCCTCCATCGACAAGATGGTGATTGGAGGGATAAGTCACCTCCCTGTATTGAACGCCGATGGTTCAGTCATTGGCCTGGTATCTGAATCAAGTCTGTTGAAAGAGAACGTTTCGAGAAACGCTCTGGTCGAGGAAGTGATGAGGGTGGACTTTACCTTGATTGATGCAGATGTGTCTATTGGTGAAGCTCGGCGTTTATTGGGTAGTTCTGAACTTCTCTTGGTGAGTCGGCGGGGAGAACTTGTTGGGCTTGTCAGTCGAATCGATATGATTCGTGCACTCAGAAGCAACAATACGCCGGACTAATTGTTGGCTGCTTCATCACCTTGAGGTGTGATGAGCGTCATACTGCCGTCTCTGATGATTTGGTGAACGGTCAACGTCCCACCATTCACAGTTACAGGGCAAAGAATACCGCACGCTGGTGCCAAATAATCCTCTCCTGTCTCGGTAAGAACAAGTCGGATGCCGTGCCCTGCGGGGAGAATGGCGTCAATGGCTTGGAACTCCATCAGCATAGTCAGACTTTGTCCAGGGAGTACGGTCGTTGGGTCGCTGCCGCCTTGGTAATATCGAATATCCATGGTGGCATGGCCGAGCCGTAGTCCGGTTTCGGCGTCTTGCATTTCAGCAAAGATTTGCCCGCCGTCCATTGCAGCGGTCACATCTAAGTGCAGAGTAAACAAACCAGAAAGGTGAGCGTCTTGTTCCTCGAACAGTGCTGGGCAATCAAAAGTTACTCCCGAAAGGCCGCCGCCACCGACGCTGGCACCAGCAACGCGCTGACCCGTTTGAGAGCAATCAGCTAAGGAGACTGGAAGGGGTGCTGCATCGAGTGGTGGCCATGTAGATTCGATCCTCCATTCGCCGTCATTCCGCTGGATTTGAGCATGAAGTTCTGGCTTTTCACCAATGCCTTTGAGATAATACTCAAACCATTCAAAGAGGTCCTGAGCCCAATCCCAGCGCGTCATGTTATGAATCGCTTCTCCGCCGTACCCACTGTCCTGAGCATTGTGTTTTGACCACTGGTCTGGGTAATTGTGCTCCCATTGCCCTAGCATTCCACGAACCTCAAAACCTCCATCAACGAACATTTGGTATCCGGGGAAAACTTGGTGCGGATCGACGTTCCAGTCTTGCATCCCCTGAACCCAGTAAACGCTACCGTTGTAATTTTGGAAAGCCTTGGACAAATGTTCTCGCTCGTCGTAATAGTTTGACATATAGGGGTCAAGTTCACCAGCACCGTAAGTTACTGGCCCAGCGAAGAATCCTTCGATGATGTCCGGACAGATATTATCGAAGTCGTCCTCGTTGTAATCAACGGTGCTGCTGAAATAATTCATGTGCATAACTTGACTTCTTGCTTCTGCGCTACCGTTTTTGTAGAGAAGAGGATGAAGCCCTGTCGTACCGGATATGGGCACGATTGTGGCGAGATGTTCGCTGCCAAGTGCAGCAGCCTCCCACTGTGTTGCACCTTCGTAGGATTTGCCGTAAAGACCAACTTTTCCGTTCGACCAATTTTGGGTACCGAGCCATTCAACTGCCTTGTGAATGCCCCACCCCTCACCTTCTCCTCGATAATCAAAACAACCTGATGATTCCTCAGTACCAAAAACGGACACTTGAGCAAATGCGTAGCCATGGGGGATGTAATTATCGTAAATGAATTCGCCTCGCCCAGCACCAACAACATACGTTGCACCCGATTCATCGCCAGGCTGTCCAAACGAGAAGTACGGGCTAACGACGGCGATGACTGGGACTTTTTCGCCCAATTCTGTGTTTGATGGTAGCCAGTAAGAAAGATGGACGTTCGAGGTAGCCGGGCCAGTCTCCCAAACATCCGAGGTATCGACCTCAAATGTTGCCTCCTGCACTTCAAGAGCCGTGTAAGGCCCCGGTTCGAGAACATAGGAGTAGCTGTCCGTCCAATTCCAGTCCAGCGTATGGCGATTCCACTCAGACGGATAATCTGGTGATTCAGACGAGACTGTAGAGGATGAATCGCTACCAATACATCCTGAAAGTGGACCGAGGAGGACCAGCAATGACAGGAATACTGCGATTCGCATGTTAAGTCCGAGGTGGGGGTTTGGCATCAATGTGATGTTTGATTGATGGCATGAATGAAGTGGTGGATGTGTATCGCTGAACATGGTCGTCTTGGTTACCGGCGCTGCTGGATTTATCGGTTCACATGTCGTTCATCTCTTGTTGTCTGAAGGAAGGCATGTGAGGGCAACGGTTCGCGATGTTCAAAATGCTCAATTTCTCAAGTCGTTTCCACAGCATGCCGATTCATCTCTTGAAATCGTCCAAATGGATTTACTCGAAGTTGATTCGGTTCACACTGCCGTTTCCGGTTGCGATACGGTTGTTCATTGTGCGGCGAGCCTCATGGTTGATGTCAAAGACCCTCAACGCGATGTGGTTGACCCGTCCGTAGCAGGGACACAGAACTTGTGTGAAGCAATACGAGGAAACGACGCAGTTCATACCGTCATTCACACTTCCTCGGTCGCAGCCATACGGCGCACTCGGTATGAGGACGGGGAAACCTTCACCTCAAACGATTGGTGCGATGATGCATCGTTACAGTCAAACCCTTACGGGCTTGCAAAGGCTGAAGCCGAACGAAAAATGAGAGCGTTTATTGACCAATGCAACGCGTCTACAAGAAAAATACGGCTGGTAACCATCCACCCGTCGATTGTGTTTGGACCAATTTTTCACGAGCGACACGCTCGAGGTTCGATGGCTTACCTCAAACATTACAGAGGGAAAATGCCGTTTGTCCTCAACGCACACCTCAACTTTGTTGATGTTCGTGATGTCGCACAAGCGCACGTCAACGCCATTGAAAATGGACAAGATGGGGGGCGCTATATTGTCCATAAAACGGGCCTATGGATGAAGGAATTGGGTGTTGCCTTGAGACGAATACTTCCTGAACGGAAGTGGCCAGTTGCTCGATTGCCAACCCTACTTGCTCTTGTCATGGCCGGATTTCACCCGAAACTAACAGTGAAACAGGTTCGTTCATCCACCGGTAGACACGTTAACTACGACATCCAAGATACAGAACAGATGCTCGGAATCAATCTACGCAGTATAGATTCAACACTCACTGATTCGATGGAATCTTTCGAAGAATTAAGCCGTAAGGTATGAGGGGCGCGACGCGTTGGAATGTTCATGCAGGCTGAACTGGCATGGGGCCGTCGTTGGAGTGAAAACTCATTACTTATGGCGCGAAAATACATGGAAGTGGCTTGCCGCAAACAGACGCTTGTTTGCCTCGCAGCAGACCGGAATACAATGGCTGGACTGTTTGATTTGATTGAAACCGTTGGGCCGTATATTGCTGCATTGAAAACACATGTTGACTTGGTCGACGATTGGACCGCAGAGAGTTGGGGGCGCTTTTGTGAAGCCGCACAGGCTGCTGATTTGTTGATTTTCGAAGACCGGAAATTTGCCGATATTGGAGGCATCAGTCAAAAGCAAATGGCGGGGGTCTACAACATCAGAGCATGGTCTGATCTGGTTACTGCGCACTTAATCTCAGGCCCAGATATCGTCGATGGGTTGCAAGCCGGTTGGTCGGATGTTGGTCGGAGCGGGGGGGTTTTACTGCTCGCGCAAATGTCCAGTAGAGGGAATCTCCTGAATCCAGAATACACGTCCCAAGTTGTGGCCAAAGGAAAAGCCCATGATGGTGTGTTTGGATTCATTGGCAACGGTTCTCGACCGGAAGAACTTGCACTGCTCCGCAATGCGGTCGGTGAAGGGAAATTAATTTGGACACCTGGTGTGAATTTGGCCGTCGGTGACGGCGAGATGGGTCAGCGATACGGCGACCCCAGAGAAGCGGTATTGGCCGGTTCTGATTGCATCATCGTTGGCTCTGGGATTCACAAAGCGGAGAATCCGGCGCAGCAAGCTGAAGCATATGCTGAAGCCTCATGGAACGCCTTAATCGAACGAAACAACTGAGGTTTCATGATGGATGTCGTCTTGTGGTTTCTCGCCCTCGGCTCATCCGCAGTTCCGATTTGGATACTTTGGCGCGCTGGTAAAAAAGCAAAAATGTTGGATTTACGCCTTGCTCAAAACGACAGTTCGCTCCTTGATGAAGACGGTTTTATTGTGACACAGATGAATGCTGTACCTGCGGGAACTCGAATCACGCATAACGCACAGGTCGTCATGGCGCCGGAAAATGGCCCTCAAATGTAGTCACTAAGATAGCCCATTGCGTAAGCGCCGTACCCTGCTGCACCAGCCAAGGAGAGGAGGAGAAGGAGTTTGAATACTCGCCGTTTCGGTTTTTTTTCCGGTTCTATTTGGGCTACAATAAGTTCGGGAAGGGGTTCAATACCTGCACTCAAAAGAGGTAATTCAGGCATACCCGGTAGTGCAGGGAGAGGCATAAGCCCTACATCTGGTTCCGGTTTGATCCGGTCTTCAGGGTACAATTGGTCGAGATCTTCAAGACCTGGCGCATCCGGAATCGGGCCGAGAATTTGGTCCCAAAGTTCGCCAACTGCCGTTGAAGAGACTGGCTTCTCCAGCCAAGCAACTGCGCCTGCTGAATGACTTGCGTCTTCAGCCAACTGAGCGTTTCGCCTTGAGGCAATAAACACAATTCGACTTTCTCCGCCGTGTTCACGCATTTCCAATGCAGCGAGGTGGCCGTCGAGTGAGGGAATATCCAGGGCGATCACAACAAGTTCCGGGTCAAGGCGAATGTATTCATCAACGGCTTGGTCGCCGTCCTGGCATTCCTCGATATTGAAATCTCGAATTTTGAACACTTCACGAAGACGCATAAGCGACATCGGGTTGTTGTCTACAAGAAGAACGGTTGGGGCCGTTTCTTCCGCAGTCTCCGTGACATAAGCCATGTGAATCAGTTCGCTGAAGGAGCCATTGCACATCAAATAACCGCACGGATGAGGTCATTCTTCGCTATCTTCCGGGGAAGTTAGGTCTTCAACTGGCCCTGATTGAGGATTTGTGAAGGCTTCGCGTATAATCTCTGATTGGGCGGCGTCACTCTCCGCCTGTCTGCGTCGAGTTGGTGCTTTGAGAAATTGAAGTTGCAGTTCACTCACAATTCCCTTCAACATCCGCTCTTCATGGTCGGTGAGGTTTCCTTTGGTCTTGCCTTGGAGCATTCGAAGCAAATCGATACCTGCTTTGGCTTCGCCAAGGTTGAACATCATGTTTCCTTCTTGGTCTGGTAAAAGTCCCATGTGTAAAAGAGATGAACGCTGAAACATGTGAATCAATTGAAAAAACTGCTCCGTTTCTTCATCTTTGAAAGTGCCCGCCATGTCTTTGGCAGCAGGTCGGGGTCTAAGTCCTCATCGCTTCGATTCAATCGAACATTTGTTCAAGCAGCCAATCAGGGTCGAACTGTTTCAAATCGTGGTAGCCTTGGCCAACCCCCGCAAATACAATCGGGCGGCCGGTTGAAAAGGCAATTGAGAGCCCTGCTCCACCCTTAGCATCCGTATCTACCTTGGTCAGAACAGCACCATCGAACTTCATGATTTCTTGGAACATTCTTGCTTGTTCAACAGCATCGTTACCAGCAAGTGAGTCGCCAACGAAAAGCGTCAAATGTGGATTTGCCACGCGGCGGACTTTATTGAGTTCGTTCATCAAATTGACTTTATTTTGCATGCGTCCTGCAGTATCTACGAGGACAACATCGATGTTCTTGGCTCGTGCTGATTCGATTGCGTCGCGGGCAATTGCGGCTGTATCCCCGCCTCTTTGACTCGAAATACAGCGAATACCAAGGTTCTCACAATGGCTTTCCAATTGTTGGATTGCGCCGGCTCTGAACGTATCGCCTGCAGCGGCTACGACTGAGATGTTTTGATCGAGAAGCCGTTGAGCAATTTTAGCCGCTGTCGTTGTTTTTCCAGTGCCGTTCACACCAACCAGCATAACCACAACAGGCGTATCTCCTGCCTCAATGAACGATTTGACACTGGCATCAAAGTCCCAATACCCCGCCGAGAGAATGTTGCGCAGTGCTCTTTTGAGGGCGGCCTCGAGAACTTTAGCAAGGTCGGCCCCTTTTCTTAAGCGAGCACCAACAAGGTTGTCGCGAAGCGCTTGAGTAACAGCTGTTACAGCGTCGCTGGAAATGTCTGATTCAAGCAACACCCACTCCAATTCCTCAATGAGGTTGTCAAGAGCGCCGCCAGCCTTGATGACTCGGCCACCTTCTGAAACGACGCCGCCACCAAGTTCAACCTTGACTTTCGTTCCTGCTTCGGTTTCAATTTCCGCTTCACTGACCGAACCTTTCGGCGCACTTTGAACACTGACAAGTTGGCGGCCTGTTGTCGTTCTCATGACGGAAAGGTCAACATTGGAGCCTTTCGGTCGGGCCAATTCTACAGCGCCTCGTTTTTTCATATTTTTACGTTCTTTCGCAAGGCGTTTTTCATTGGCTCGATGATTTTTCTCAAGTCGCTTCTTTTCTTGGCGAGAAAGTTCTACTGGGAGTGTGATTTCTTCATCTTCATCAAAATCATCCCATTCGTCATCTTGGGGTGCCGCCTCAACTGCTTGGGGAATATCATCGAGGTCTTCCCATTCTTCTTCGATTACCGGGGCTTCGACGGTTTGTGGCTCTGGTAGAGGAATACGAGGGTTTTGTTCTCGATGTTCTGCAGTATTGAGAGCGTCTCTCGCTTCTTGAGTATTCTCTTCGGCTGACAGTTCATCGGCATCAACCTCGGAAGCAACCTCAGTTACACGCTTCCTAAATCTGTCAAAAAGCCCCATCATACACCCTCAATCATCTAATGTTAGCTCGCTACCAAATCGGCCACCGCGACGAGAGGAGCGGCGGGGGCTGTCTTCAGGTGCTGGTGTAGGTGGGGCAGGGGTGGCTGCAGGAGGGGGTGTTTGTGCCGGCTGAAGGGATGCTGCTGCATCGTTAAATTCTTGAGCAAGTTGAGTTATTTTAAGTTCCAACTTTGATGCCTGTTCGCTCAAGTCCTTGTGCAGAAGGGAAATTCCTTCTTTCCGTTCAATCGTCATAGCGTGGGCTTCACTCCAAGGTTTTTCTCCGAACACGCCGCTGCCAATATCGATCAGAGCGGTGCCTTCCACCTCGCTTTCATGCGTGTAGTGGAGCGTCACTCCTGAACCAATTGACAGCCGTGCGCCTGCTCGACCGGTTTCTACCGATTGTTGCAAACTCTGAAGAATGTTTGAAGTGATCTCGTGTTCATCAATAATCGCAGTGATTTGGTCAATGCGAGAATGGAGGTCGTCCAATTGTTTTCGATGCGCATCAATTGTGCGGGCCATCTTTTGTAACTCGCTACGTTCAACCATGCGTCTCACACAGTCCGTAGAGGTGGTCCTTGAAGAACTACCCGAAGGTCACTCTTCTTCGGCAACCGAGGCAATTGCTCCACCGGCAGCAGCAATATCTTCACGGAAATAATCCATAATGCGCGGTTCAGTAGAAGTTCGTGGATCAATCTCAGAAACGGATACGATGTCGATTGAGCGGCGGTTTGCCTTGTGTCGAGAGCCCATAATGGAATACGTTCGATGTTCAGCATCTGCAGCATCAGATGCTGGTAAATCCAAAGAAAACTCTTGGCGCACGCTGCCAAACGGGGCAATTCCTGAAACTCGGTAGGCCTTCATCAAAGTGGGCGACTCGCAAACCCGACTTAAACGCGCCGTCGCGAAGAATGTGAAGATTTCAACCAAGAGATTGACAAAGTTTGACGGTTCAAGCCGTACTATGCGACCTGCTTTGTTCATCACAATGCTGATGTTGCTGCCGCTCGTACAAGGCTTGAGTCCTACGGTCCCCGGCTCAAACGAAGAAGGAGCAGAATACATTCTTGAACTCAAGGATGGGGTGTGGAGTCAAGAACGATGGGATTCTCTTGCCTCAACAGGCCATACGCCGTTACGCATGGTGAGTCCGAACCAAGTTCTCGTATGGCGCTCACCCGATTTCACTTCGCTGTCCGATGTACTTACTCAGGAGGCGCCTGATACGGAATACAAGTGGGGGTTCGGGCCTCATGTTGAGTACGTAAAAGTCGTGTTTGAACCTCGCCTGCCCGCTGATGCTGTTTTATCTCTTGTTCAGGCTTTCCAAGTGTTTGGAATCGACATTGAATCGGACCCTCATAAATACTCAAAGGCTCTTCCGCACATCGAAATTATCGACTGGGCGAATTTTGCCCACACGACTGTGTTTGAGAACATCGATGGTGTGTTATGGGTCGAGCCCGTCGTTTCAACAGAAGGTCGAAACGTGCTCGCAGGTTCTCTTCTTCAGCACGGGAAAACGACGGGATCTCCCGCATGGGAACTCGGTATCAATGGCGATGGAGTCGTGGTTGCTGCTGCAGATTCTGGAATCGACTACGACCATGCCTGCTTCCGGAACGCGACATCGCCAGGAGCGGTTGGTTCGAACGGTACAGATGGAGTTGGGTCTCCTGGGGTGGAGCATCGTAAAATCTTGACCGTCAATCATACACTTGATTCTGGTGATACGAACGGCCACTCAGATTATCGTCACGGCACGCATGTGGCTGGCACTCTTACTTGCTATAATGTGTATGATATGCGAGCCGATTCCAAACCAAAAAATGGCTCAGCATTGGCATATCAAAGTAAACTCGTCTTCCAAGATATCGTTTCCAGTGATGGTTGGGTTCCTCCGGATGTCGATTCTTTGTTTGTTGAGGCTGGGACAAATGGAGCAATCATTCACTCCAATTCATGGGGGGATGCTACCACTGAATACACCGCTCGTACTGCTGATTTCGATGCTTGGGCTCTCGAAATGCCTTGGTCGCTGACGTTTGTTGCACCAGGTAACAACGGCGCGCAGTTATTGGAACCGTCAAATGGGCGAAATGTGGTTGCTATCGGGGCATCGGTCAAATCCCAATCCGCAGCGATTTGGCCTTCTTCATCCATTGGACCTACTGAAGCCGGAACGATTGGCATCTTCGCTCTTGCGCCGGGTGCTTCGATTCAGTCTGCGCGGGCCGATGGGATTCCCGACTCTTACAACGATGCGTTGCGTTCTTCTTCGGGAACGAGTATGGCTACTCCGGCTGCTGCCGGAACTGCCGCGTTAATTCAACAAATGATTGAAGACGGATGGATTTCAGGTCATGAAAATCGTACATCTTTCCCGGTCGAATCCTTGCGCCCTGTCTGGGCTGATGAGGCGCTCAACTCCACAAATCATCTTGAACTGGCCGAAGGTTTTACTCCATCTGGGCCCATGCTCAGGGCTTTGTTATCTCTCGCAACTACTCCTCTTCCCCAAGAGGAAAGGAACGGTGGGGGTGGAGGTTATGCTGTCCAAAACCCCCACGACGGTTGGGGGCAGTTAAATCTCTCAGAACTTGTTGATTTTTCTTCGGTGGAAAACGCCCTCCACCAAGGGAACGTATCCCCTGCCATCGACCTTTGGATTCACGATTCGTATCGGTTGGATCAATCTACCCCGAGCGAATGGCTTTCACAACGCCAAGGAGATGAAGAGGCTTTAGAGAATCTTCTGGCCTCACCATGGAACGGTTCCGGCGCCAAAGGCCCATTCTTAGCAACAGGCGATGTATGGACTGAACGGTTTGAATTGGATGGGGGGCGCTTGGATGTGAGGCTTGCATGGCCCGCTGCACCTGAGCCTCATCTGGTTGATGATTTGCAATTAGTCGTACGTCTTTCTGATGGAACTGAAGCCATTGCCGGGACATACCAAAACGATGGGGATTCAACCCTCTTTCTCTCTGATGTTGTGAACTTCTCCAATTCAACAACGTTTCCAAATAAAAATGAAACCACAATCGCCATAACACTCTCTGAAGATGACCTCGAAAATATCGAGTGGATTGATGTTGAGGTGCGGGCGAGATATGTTTCCCCTGGTAACTCGGCAAACGCCGTAGGTATTGATGGTGGTCGAATGGGTTTTGCGCTAGCGATTCAAGGGGTTGTACGCGATTCGAAAGCTTGGAGTGACGGAGACGGAGATGGTGTTGTAAACTTGAACGATGGTTGTCCAAACCAAAACGCACTTGGCTGGGACAACGACCTCGACGGGTGTATCGATGACACCGATGGCGATTCTGTAAACGACCCGAACGACGGGTGTCCGCAAACAAACCCCGAAGATTACGATTCCGACGGCGACGGTTGTATTGACGACACCGATGGAGACGGAGTGCTGGACCCCCAAGACCTTTGCATCACTGCGGTCGTATCCGTTTTCTGGCCAGTGGATTCCGATGGTTGTCGGCCAACGGATGCTTTGCCGGTTGTTGATTTCACATTGTCGCCAAACGACGGTGGAGTTTGGTTCGACGAATTGGTGGTGGAGTGGATGGTTCACGATGCCGACGGTGATTTGTTCAACACTGGTGCTGCGATTCATGTTTTGAATAATTCCAGTGTAGGCGGCTCTTACTCAATCACCAGTTGCACAAAAACCAATGTTGGGAACGGTAATTTTTCGTGTTCTTGGGAGATACCAAAGGACCTCCCTGTATGGGATATTCGGGGGCTTGACCTGCAGATTGAGCTGTTTGTGCAGTCGCGAAACTCTTCCCCCGAGGCAAAACTCGATACGCTGATTCTCAGGGATGATGCTGTCTTTTCAAGCCAATGGAACAATCCTTTGCTCGACTCGAATGACGATGCACAGGATGCCCAAAACGAAGGTGCAGCTTCACAAAACCGAGCACTTCTTTGGGGTGTTTTAGGCCTACTTGGAGGATTTGTGTTGATGTACCAGTTAGGGTGGAATGTTCGAAGGGGTGAAACTCAGGAAACGGTTCGACCGGCATTTGAACATGATGAGTGGCTTCAGCGGGATGAGTCTACAAGCGAAAACGAGTGATAGCGTTACAATTTCTCCGAAGAGAGGGTTTAAACTGGCAATTCAATCGAAGGTGAACCTTGAAGGGTGGTGGCATCCTCGGCGACATATCCGCAATGCGGAAGGTGAAGAATATGAGTGACCGTCTATACGTTGGAATCGACCTGGGTACCTACCAATCTACAATTGCATCAAGTGCTGGAATCAGCCACACAATCGAAACTGTCGTCGGACGTCCAAAGGACCCGGTCGCACGAAACTTCCTCGGCCGAGATGTTTTGTTTGGCAACGACGCCCTCAAAAACAAACTCGCCTGCAACCTTTACCGCCCAATGGCTGCTGGTGTTGCTCAAGACGATGAAGCAAACCTTGCAGCTGCTAAGGCATTCGTTTCCCATCTCTTGGAAACTGTAGACCCTGAAGAATTCGACGAAGTTTTCGGCGTCATCTGTTCCCCAAGTCACGTTTCATTCACAGATAAATCCAACCTTGTTGCTACCCTCCGTGGACAAGTCAACGCCATTATGGTCGTCACAGAACCGTTCGCAACCGCCTTCGGAATCGGTGAAATTGCAAGTTCAATCGTCGTCGATATCGGTGCAGGAACAACAGACATTGCCCGTATTTACGGAACGTTCCCAACCGATGAAGACCAAGTCACAATCCAAGAAGCTGGAGACTGGTTGGATAACGAGCTCATGGAACTTATTCGAAAGAAGTACACCGGCGCTCAAGTCACAAAGGACATGGTCCGAAAGTGGAAGGAAGAAGTATCCTATGTCGGTGCTGACGACCGTGAAGCAATGGTCGAACTTTCCGTAGAAGGTAAGAAGCAAGTTGTCGACATTGGCGATTTGGTCAATAAGGCATGTGAACTCATTGTTCCGAAGATCGGTAACGCAATCAAGCGAATCGTTGCTGGCGCTGACCCTGAATACCAACCTATTCTTCGCAACAACATCATCCTTTCAGGCGGAGGTTCCCTCATCGAAGGCATCGCTGCCCGAATGGCTGACGAGATTTCGGACATTGGAGATGTCAATGTATGGTGTGTCGATGACCCAATCAATGCTGTTGCTACTGGCGCTCTTCAACTCGCTGGCGAAATGCCAGACGATATGTTCACAGCAATCAACTGATTGCCGGACTCGCTCTTAGGGTGGAAAACCAGCCATCTAAGTCTCCTTATGATGGCGAAAGTTCAAGTGTGGTTGTGCGGCGATAGCCGCTTGTATGACGCTCGACTCTTCCGGAACAAGTGGAATCAACCGAATTGGTGATGCAAGTGGAGATGAGCGTGCAGCTCTCGAGGGGATGCTCAAGGGTTATCCTGTTGAGCAACTGGTCGAAGAGGTTCTGATTGCCTGGAATGAGCTTGCTGCTCGGAATGAAGAAATGGTTTCGGTCAAGCAACGTTTACGTGTTCTCGAACTCGATTTGGCAGAACGTGAAGACATGGTTGCACCCGAAGTCGCTCGCTTAGCAGAGACTGACTCAGCCCTTCAAGAGAGTGAAGCAAAAGTGATTCACCTTGAACGATTATTGGGTGATGTTCGTGAAGAGTTGGCTTCACAGCAATCTTCCTTGTCGCATGAAGAACGCGCAGCGTCTGCCGTAGAAGTCGAACAATTGAGGACCTTAACCACACAGCAAGACGATGTTATTGGTGAAATGGAAGGCCGTATCACGCAGATGGTTGAGGCTCTCGAAAGAGCCGCTGATGCTGGACTCACCTCGGTCACGGCTGAGGAAGTACGTCGGTTGAAGGCTCAACTCGATACTGCTCTGGCTCAGAATGACGCTGAGCAAGCGGCGAACAAAGCTCTCGAAGAGGAGCGACAACGGCTGCGAGATATTGCGGACCGCCTCCGTGGCCTCTTGGATGCCCGGGATGGGCGTTTGGGAGAACTCGAAGAACAACTTGAGCGGGTCATGCAAGGGCCACGTTCCGTGTCTGCAGAACACGATTATCTGGTTGAACAAATTGATGAGTTGAAGCGAAGATTGCTTGAACGCAACCGAGAATACGATTCATTGCGACGACGTGAGAGAAGATTGCATAACGATGTCTTCGAACGGGACGAGCGCATTCAACAAATCACACTTACACTCACGGATATGGAGGCCGCACTTCAAGACCGAACTGCTGAATTGCGTGAACTCGAAGGACAACGAGAGACGATGGTCCATGAATTGGATTCTGTTCGGAGGGGAGAGCGGACCCGAGAAGTTGTTGGAAGAGTCTTTGCTGACTCCCTTTCATTGGTTCGTACGCACGATGCTCGTGAAGCGAAGCGGGATGCTTACAGCAATGCTCCAGACATGGAAAGGAAGCTTTCTACCCCCGCCACCGATGACATGGCAAAACTAGCCGATGGTGGAAGAGTTTCTCTTGAAGTGAATGAAACCGCTATTGAGCCGGGAATGGATGTCGACGGCGTACGCCCTCCATCGCCTGGCGGCTCAGGAGATCCTGCCGTCTTTGAAGACGAAGATTGAAGTTATTGAATCGCACTTACAATGTCGCTGATTCTCTGACGCAGTTCATCGAGATTGCTGGCATCTTCGGTTAGAGTTCCTGTAACAATCCAATCTGCCCCTGCCTGTGCTGCGATTTTGGCCTGTTCGGGGGTACGTATGCCTCCTCCAACGACCAGCGTTAGCCCCTCAACCGAACGAGCGCTTTCGATCAATGCTGGATGAACTTGAGTGTGGGCGCCACTTCCTGCTTCGAGGTAAAGTAGTTTGAATCCGAACATGCGAGCAGTGAGTGCATATGCGTGGGTCAAATCGGCGTCCCCTGGTTGTATCAGTTCAGCATCTCCGACTTCTCCGACTCGGCCTCCTGGTGCGCACACGAGATATCCTGTAGGTAGCGCTTCAACTCCGAATTTCTCCAAATACGGAGCACCCCGGACTTGTTCTCCGATTAAGAAGCGTCGTGTCTTTGAGTTCATCAACATCATGAACGTGATGGCGTCTGCTGCCGGCGACAATGCATGAGCACCTCCGGGAAACAAAACAACAGGTATGTGCCACTGAGATTCGTCTGACTCGGGGTCTTGACTTGCAGCAAAGGCCCTGAGTTCAAAGGCTTCTTGAATTGCTTGACAGGTGGAATGAACGACTTCGTCTGGAGTGTCGGTTGAACCGCCAACAAAAATCATGCTGCTGCCGCATTCTACCGCTACCATTGCCCGGTTTGCGGCAGTGTTCGCATCTTGTTTTGCTGGATCAATCAAAGTGACATGACGAGTGGATTGGTTGGTTGAAGTCACATACTCCAGCGTGGTAGCATCGGCCTTTCTCATGTCATCCCCGAATGACCGTTCAACGGGCACAGCATAGGGGTTACGCATCAAAAGGGTTCGAAAATGGCGTGCATAGACTTCTCATACCTCCTCGAAGTAGCGGAGTTGTGACGGAAGTTGGACCATTTCGACGCCTGCTTGGGCACATGGGTTCTCACAGAGGCACGATTCGTTTAGCGTCAGCATGTTCGATTACAAATAAAATATGGGATTTGGCCCCACCGCTCCTCATTGGATTGGCAGTTGATGTTGTTGTTCTCAAGGAAGAGTCGTTTCTAGCGTCTTATGGTCTGGTCGATCCGTGGCACCAACTGGTCTTCCTTTCAGTGCTCACCTTCGCCATTTGGGGGTTGGAGTCGCTGTTCGAATATTTCTATGGAATCTTGTGGAGAAACCTTGCACAGACTGTGCAACATGAGTTGCGCCTGGATACTTTCAACCACGTGCAAAAACAAGGCATGGGATGGTTTGATGAGCGGCAGAAAGGTGACATTTTGGCTATCCTCAATGACGATATAAATCAACTCGAACGGTTCTTGGATAAAGGTGCCAACGATTTGTTACAGGTTAGCACCACTGTTATCGTTGTTGGTGGCGTGTTCTTGTTCATTTCTTGGCAGGTTGCATTGTTCGCTGTATTGCCAATACCAATCATCATTTGGGGGTCGTTCAAGTATCAGAGAAGCCTTGAACCAAGGTATGCAGAGGTAAGAAAGTCTGCTGGAGCAATGAATGCGCTACTTGAAAACGACCTTTCAGGAATGTCTACCATTCAATCGTTCACTGCTGAGGAAAGAGAGATGAAACGGGTTGAAGCGCTCAGTAACCATTACCGGGAAGCAAACAGAGAGGCGATTCGACTTTCTGCAGCATTCACACCCTTAATTCGGATGGCAATCCTCTGTGGATTTACTGCTACACTGCTGCTGGGTGGATGGATGACGTTGGACGGTACGCTTGCTGTGGGCGCATATTCAGTACTTGTCTTCATGACTCAACGCCTACTTTGGCCGCTCACAAGACTCGGGGAGACATTTGATTTGTACCAACGAGCAATGGCGAGTTCGACCCGCGTCCTCGATGTTTTGACTTCGCCCACTGAAGTCGAACAAGGTGATTTTTCACCGGACGACCAAACAATAGAGCAATCGTCGATCGTTTTCACTGACCTCAATTTTGCATATCCTGGTAGAGAGCCCGTATTTGAGAACATGAATCTCGAACTGGTTCAAGGACAAACAGTTGGGGTCGTCGGTTCAACGGGCGCAGGAAAAACAACGTTGATTCGTTTACTGCTACGCTTTGCTGAACCGAACGGTGGATCCGTTTCATGGGCTGGAAGAACGCTGCCTGAATGGAATTTACAGCGACTGCGCTCGTCGATGGCTTTAGTCGACCAACACATCACGTTGTTCCCAACAACGATATTGGAAAACATCCGCTACGGGCGGCCGGAGGCAGACGATGAACAGGTTTTGGAAGCTGCTCAATTGGCAGAGGTTGTGGAATTCGTTGAAGAGCTTCCAGATAAATGGAGTACCCTCGTTGGCGAAGGTGGGCACAGACTTTCTGGGGGTCAGCGGCAACGGCTTGCTATTGCAAGAGCCGTTCTCAAGGATGCGCCATTGCTGCTTTTAGATGAAGCAACTTCCGCAGTTGATAACGAAACTGAGGCTGCACTCCAGCGCTCGATTGAAAAGTTGTCAAAAGGGAGGACGGCCGTAATTATCGCACACAGGCTCTCTACAGTAAGAAATGCGGACAGAATTCTCGTCCTTAACAACGGAGAAATTGCTGAAGACGGTTCTCATGATTATTTGGTACAATTAAAAGGCCTTTATTCGAGGATGTGGGCGGTTCAAACCGGTAAAATAACTTGATTTCGCCGTTTTGATGGGGGTTGAAAAACC
>DAPR01000056.1:7427-23821 GCA_002502605.1 Euryarchaeota archaeon UBA258 | reverse complement strand
TATGATTCACCTCACGCGTCGGTACCCTTTCACTCAAGGTACGCATTGCGGACTGGACTTTCGTCAAGGTGGAAGAAGGAGTATGTGGCCCACCAGGTAATGGTGTCAAGGGCGTCTACAAGGTTGCTTGTCCCTGATTGCTCATCCCCGTAATCTTTGCCGGTTGTGTCCATCCAATCGATCATTTCGTCGACCGTATCGCACGTTTGGTGGTAGCACCAATACCCATCAACAAGCCCTCCGAAGCCCATGGTTACCGTCCCAAGGTTATCTTGGAAGGTAGCGTGATCTGATCGAGCAGTTGTGTCTTCATAGACGATGATTTCAGGTCGGTCCTTTGCCATCCAATCATCAACCTTCCAGGTCTCAGCAGAATGGCCGGCTCCGAGAAGTGGAGCCATTTGTTCTTCTACACCAATGGCGTCTGACCCAATCCACATGGCAAGCCCAACCATTCCTGGTTGGTTCATGACATCGTGATCGACGCTTGGACCGATGTACACTCGCATTGGCCAAACTTCCTCGTCTTTAGGATAGCCATCTGGATCGATTTCTGGCTGGGGGTCACACCCTGCATCACCGCCACCGTGTCCGTTTCCACAAGGGGCGCCGCCACCACCGGGCCAATTCACACCAGCCATGTCTAGATTGACATAGTTGGTGACTTCGACATTTGGATTGTCTTCCTTGACCCAATAATCAGTCCAGAAATCACTGCCTCTCTTTCCACCTTCTTCTCCCGACCACAAGCAGAACACCATGGTGTTGCGAGTGCTGTACCCAGCCATCGCTTCTGCAACGGTCAACACCATACTGGTTCCAGCAGTGTTGTCATAGGCTCCTACTCGGGTTCCGTAAGTTCGTCCGAAAATGTGCGGGTCGAGCATGCCTCCATTGACTGGAGGGGCGATGTCGAAGTGAGCACCAAACACCATCCATTTGTCAGGGTTTACCTCGCCAAATCGATACCCGCAGATGTTGTATGCCTCAGGGTTCTGTGCCCCAGTTTGGAGTGAATCGTAGGTGAAACGTTGCGTGATGACTTCGAGTCCGAAACTTCCCAAAGTTTGGATGAGGTATTGAGCCGCATCTTCGTAAGCAGCATTACCCTGACCTGCCCAGCGATCTAAGTATCCCATCGCCCCATCGGCAGCATCAGTTGGGTCAGATGTCTCATCTGACAACATTGAGAGGTAATTGAACGTCGTTCGCCCATCGACCACACCTGTGGAATGACGACCGCCATCTGCTTCACTGTATGCGGCAGCCATTGGACGTTCAACAGGAATACGAATGACCGCCACCTTGCCGCCACTGTTGTTTGAATGGAGCACAGTGTCGAGGGTTCCATTTACTCCAGATTCTCTCATGATCCCTGGAGAATCGGTCGCTTCAAACCCGTCCCTTTCGTACCATGTCCTCCACGATTCATCGATGAAACGAATAGGCCAATTTTCTCGCCCGTAGTCGCCAAGCAAGACAACTGCAGTATCGGTTCGTGGGGGTGCGAGAACACTGAGTAAGACAGATTCACCAGCTCGAAGATCCACAACGGTCGAGTTTTGAACGAAACCGGTGTCCTTGTTTTGAATCAAATAAGGGATGTATGCTGACAAATCCTCGTCAGCCGATACCGTTAGTCCCTGAAACACGCCACCATTCAAGATGGCAGGGGTGATGGCCACATCACCTGATTCAACGCCAGCACCACCGTCATTTTCACCAAAGCAACCTGCAAGAGGAGCCATCACCATGATGAGCACTAGGGTCAGTGCTTGGAGTCCGCGTCCGCCGGCCATGACTCCGCCTCCCGCCGAGACTTTCTCAACCCTACGCTGAAATCATTTCATTTCAAGTGCTTTCAAAACTTACATCCAAAGGCCATTAAATTTCTTTTTCGGCCCTCTTCTTCCCTTTTTTGGAGTTAATGTACCCGATTCCGGAAAAAAATAGCAAAAACCCATCATAAATAGGCAATGCTTTGATAAGGGTTCATGACCAAGGAATACCTGATAGAATGGAATGGAAAACGAACTCCTTTGACGTGCTCATCACCCTGAAAGCAAAACCTCGGCGAGTCCAATACCTCTGGGCGAACGCCGTCATCGTGGATGACCTCGATCCACGTTGCCCGCTCATCGAAGGGTGATTACTCCTCTTCAACCAACACCTTGGAGGCGAGTTTAGCATCGTTCCGGATGCTTATGGCCAATCCAATGGCGCCGATTGCAGCCCCTGCCGCTACGGCAATGAGCATTAGATCACGGGATTGGTCGTCGCCCTCCTCCACAGCATCTTGAACATCACAACCAATTCCAAAGCAATCCCCCAAGGTTGGAACGCCCGGCTCTTCGTGAACGTCTTTCCACAAAAGGATGGAATAATTTTCAACGGCCGTTACCGTTTCATTGATGCTCCATTCCAACTGATAAGCATAGGCGCCCGGCGTTGCGTTGGTGGCGAATTCATAGGTGTAGGAAACGGAACAATCTTCGTCGACAAGCGTGCCATTGTCTGTTAATTCACAAGCGTAGACGAGCCAATCAGACCGATTGTCACTTTGGTTGTCGAACGCTCCGTTCAGATCTGTATCGAGAGTGATTCGGATTGAAGCGTTTTCTGTGGTGTCTTTCATGCGAAATACGACGGCATTCCCCTGAACAAAATCACTGTCGGTGATGTTTGCAGGCATCGGCCCATCAGCAACCACGATGACATTGTACGTTTCCTGTTCATGCGCCGATGCGGTAGACGCAACCAAGAGCCCGATGAGCGCCACCATCAAGAATGCGCTGAATTGACGATGGCCGCCGGACATGATTTCGCCACAGGTACGCGACATAAAGACAAAACGGAAGAGATTGCAGCCGTTAACATGAGCGCGAAGCAGACAGGCCTCGGCATCTTCATCGTCATCCTCCTTTGTTCAGCCACATTGCTTGTTTTCAGCCCTGCAGAGGAAGAGGGCAGCAAGAACGTCATCACCTTCGATCAGGAAGACCCGCTCTACCAATTCGAAGGCCACGACCACTCGAATGCATCCCAGCACATTGCGGGCACCGATAACATAGAACTCATGGATTTCAATCCACTCTCCACACCAGGGAATGCAGAGATTCAAGTCGCTACAACTCCTGATGGGGAGAGAACATACGCCTACCTCGCAGGCTGGAACGACATGCACATCGTTGATGTGACCGACCCAAACAACACCTCAGTCGTCGGCGTCTATAACGACCCTAACACCCAGGTATTGGATGTGAAGTACCTCGAGTACAACGGTCGTGAATACATCATCCAACAAAACCAACTTGTTGACCCGGGGAATGCGGATCCGAACATTGGAGAGTGGAGCGACCCAATTCAAGTGAGTGCTACACTCATCGACGTCACCAACAAAACAAATCCTATTTTTGTTGATAATTGGTACGATGCAGATCACCCAACTGGCCCTCACAACTTGTACACGCACATGATTGATGGAGAATGGTATTTGTTCATCGCAAATCCAGATTACGAACAGTGTGAAGATGCTATTGGAGAAGCCTGTGGAGGCGTCACCATTGCCCATATGAACCTCGATGGTTCTGCTGCAAGAAACCTTCCCGGTGTTCCAGCAGCCGGTTTTGGCCACACGATTGTCAAAGTTGGCGAGTATGAAGTGGCTTGGGAAACCACACGCGGAGGGTGGATCTACATTCACGACATGACCGTCCAACTCTGGCCAGGTGAAGATCCAAACGACCCAAGGTATGGCCACACGTTCATCTATGGCAGTTACTGGGAAGCAGGACTTCGAATCGGGGACGTAACAGATGTGCCTCATCCGGTCAATTCCCCAGAAGAGTACCTCGTACACGCAACCCTTTGCCAAACCGGTCAAGGGAATCCTGTACAATGCCGCTGGCGAGCTGAAGAAGTTGGCCTATGGATGGATTTCCTCGACATGGATGGGGACGGCCAGCCAGACAGTGGCACAACAGGCAATGAAAACGGTGGAAGGGTTTCCTACATCCATTACGCTGAACCTTTCCCAAACATGGTCGATCTTTCACACGTTGGATATTCTGACGAACCAGTCCACCTTGTGACTGCTGCGGTTGAGGTTCTTTCAACCAATGTTGGTACGGGCATCATTTACCTCCTCGACACCACCGACTACACCATGGAGGACGGTCAATTCAAATTCAAGCCCAAATTGATCCGGGATTGGGAAATCCCCTATGCTGAAGATCACTGCTATGGCGAGGATTGCGAAGCATTCCCCGTGGCGAATGAGTGGTTGCTTTTCTCACCCCACAACCTCGACAGCGCGTACTTTGAGACGGATGAAACAACCGATCAAAGCCACGGCGGCGGATGGGACGGGCGCCTCTACATCTCCCACTACCACGCAGGTCTGTGGATCATCGATGTCGAAACCCTTGTCGCTCCAACCAATCCCGATGACCGTACAGCAACAAACTTCGAAGCAACCGTTGGATGGTACCTCCCTCACGGTGAAGATGGAACAGAAATCCAATCGAGTTTCTATGACTTTAGTTGGGCTCCATTCATATGGGCGGTTGAACATCACGACGGCCTGACTTATGCCTCGTGCATCTCCACAGGACTGTACATTGTCCAACTCGAAGCCGATCTTCCATACCTTGGCACATCCGTTTGAAGTGAGAACATGATGAAAACAGCCACCGCCCTATTTTTGAGCCTCTCAATTGTTCTTTCCGGATGCTTGGCTCCGGAGTCGTTCAAAGACGAATCCCCCTACCATGGAGAGGACATTGAACCCGTGGTCGCAGTGGACCATTTCATCCTCAACAACGCAACCGGTGATGAGTGGGACTTTGGAGAGGAAACCGACAACAAAGTCGTCGTCATTGCCTTTTTATTCACAAATTGCATCGATATCTGCCCCATTGTCACTGAAAATCTTCGCTGGATGTCAAGCCAACTCACCGAAGAGGAACATAACGCTACAGAATTCATCACCGTCACAGTCGACCCCTGGCGCGACGACCCCGCGACCATGCTCGCATGGAAGCAAGGGCGCTCAACAAACTGGACTCACCTCTCCATCAATGACGTCGATAATGAATCCCAACTCAAGGCCATCACCGATGTATGGGTGAACTTTGGAGTCGGACTTTGGATTGAAGAAGCACCTTCGGATTTGAACGGAAATGAATCAGAAAATGAATCAGGAAACGAATCAAACAGTGGGAATTCAACCGGCGGGCGGCACCACCCTGATGCGTACAGTGTAAACCATAGCACCGGGACCGTGCTTGTTGACCACCGAGGTCTTCAGCAGGTCTGGTGGGGTGACAATGATTGGTTCCCAGACCTTGTTCTTGAGGACGTTCGAACCCTCATTGAAGCACGAAACGAACAGTGAACTTCACAATTCATTTGGCACTGGTGTTTGATCCATGTGCAAGAACGCATAGACGGCCCACCATGTCACAATGTCCCATGAATGGGCCAAATTATTGATTCCGGTTGAATCGTCGGTGTCCATGTAATCAATCATCGTCTCCATTGTGTCACATTCGCGGTGATAGCACGGATACCCATCAACAACACCGTTCCATCCTAAGGTGGCTACGCCGATGTTTTGGAACGATTGATGATCACTGCGAGCGGTTGGTGATTCGTAGATTGCAACGGTGTCAGTGTACTGGTTCCCCCAGAGCGGACTCTCTCCACCAGCCAACCATTCCTCTCGTCCGCGTTCCATTTGAGATGCAAGGTTGAGCGCGTCAGCTCCAATCCATTCAGCCAAATGGTACATGCCCGCTTGATCAACAACCTCTTCGGTGCCATCAGGGCCAAGATAGACAGAAAGTGCGTAGTCGCCGGGGTAATTGACTCCAGCCATGTCGAGGTTGAGGTAGTTGCTTACAGTCACGCCATCAGGTAAATCATTGGCAAAAGAACGCGAGCCCCACAACCCCTCCTCTTCGGAGGACCAGAGACAAAACACCATGGTTCGGCGCGCATCGAATTCTGCTAACACACTCGCTGTGGTCAACACCATGCTCGAACCCGCTGCATTGTCGTATGCACCATGCCTTGTTCCATAGCCCGGAAGGACGCCTGGTGTGTAAGCCACAGGGGGGGCAATGTCGAAATGAGCACCAAAGATCAACCATTCATCAGGATACACGGATCCTGTTTTGTAGCCACAAATGTTCACGGCCCAAGCGGTGTTCGATTGGAATCTATGCACTTCGACAGAGTCTAAGCCGTAGCCCTTCATGACGCCTTCAAAATAAGTAATTGCGTGTTCATAGGATGGATTCGCATTCCCAATCCATCGATCGAGGTACCCCACAGCCCCATCAGGGCCACAGGTCGCACATGGTGTGTCGTCGGTGATGAAATCAACCCACTCGTAGACATCTCTTCCGTTCACCCAGCCACCACTTGCACCAACGCCATCAGCTTCAGTTAGGTCTGAGCGTTGGTCTCGAACGGTTTGCATCTTCTTGACAGCAACTTCTCCGCCAGGTAGGTCCCCGGGGACGAGCCAAGACCAAACTCCACCCTCGTCTTCGTTTGGCGATGCCATAACTGCAGACCCACTCGAGCGGTCGAGATCCCAGTCCATCCATGATTCTCCAGCGGCGCGAATTGGCCAATCGACCCTTCCATATTCACCCAGCAACAACACAACATCACTGTTTCTAGGAGGAAAAATCACATTCATGCCGACAGATTCCCCCCTCGAAAGATCGAGAACCGTTCCATTTTGTGCCCTGAGCGACCCCGGGTCTTGGACAAAGTATGGGATAAAAACGCTCATATCAACATCGGCAGTCAAGACAATTGTTGTCCATTCGCCACCAGGAAGAACCGCAGGCTCCACCCTCAAATCACTGAGGTCGGGCACATCTGCTTCGTTTTCATTTTCACCAAAACATCCTGCGAACGCAGCAGAAAACATGAGCATAACAAGCAATCCAGCACGTGCGTGGCGAGCCCTCATGCCATGCCGTACCTGCGTTCGTTGTTGAACCCAACGGTATTTTCATCAACTGATTCGTTTCATCTCCTTTCCAGAATAAAAAAACACGGATTCCGGTCCCCGGAAATTCAATTCCTAGAACAGGCGAACGGTTAAGGGGGGACAGTCGTCCGGTTTGACCATGGCAACGGTTCGTTTGGACCAGAAGGGCCGGGCTTTAACCCGAGCAATTCCGGACTGCTTTGACCAAGCACTTGCCAAGTTTTTCGGCACTGGGCCAACGGATTTGGATCTGGCTAAAAAGCAACACCTTGCCTACAGAGAAGCCCTTCTTCTTGCTGGCGTTGAAGTGACTGTACTCCCTCCAGATAACGAACTACCAGACTCCATCTTTGTTGAAGATCAGGCGGTTGTGATTGACGGGCATGTCCTTCTTCCTGTGCCCGGCCATCCATCAAGGGTCGCAGAACAACCACCAATTGCCGAATTCGTAACCCGCCAACTCTCTGGAACACAAGTGTGCCGAATGCACGGCGAGGCGAGAATGGATGGCGGAGACATCATCCGCCTTGGGGACCTTTTCTTCGTCGGGCGCTCTTCCCGTACCAATGATGCAGGCATAGAGGAACTTCGAGATCTCCTCACTCATCTTGGCCACGATTTGCGGGTGGTGGAAATCCCAGGGCACGCGCTTCACCTCACCAGCATCAGTTCGACCCCAACCGATTCTGTAATTTTGGTCCCCGAAGGGTACCTCCCAGCCGACGCATTTGGTGAATTACCGGATGGCTGTGAAATCAAATGGATGCCAAAGGAAGAAGCCTATGGATGCAACACGATTGGCCTTCCGAACGGCCAAGTGTTGGTCGCAGAAGGCTACCCAACCATTCTCGAAACCATAACCTCGATGGGCCTCGAACCCGTCGTTCTTGACATGAGTCAAATTCGTGCAGCCGATGGCTCACTCACTTGCTGCTCCTTGTTTTATTGAGTTCAAGAAAATCGGCTCTCTGTGGTGTACACCATCCCGTGCCAAATCACCAATTTATCGACGGCGTCTTGTTCATCAACGACAGTATGTATGTTGTTTGAAAACGCCCCGCTTGCTTGAGCATCAGCCATCACCAAACCATCCTTTGATCCAACCACATCGATGGTTTTGGTGTGATCAAGGAAGAGACCAACTTCGAACACAACAAATGCTTCCCGGCCTTTGGTTAACGAGGTGAACATCGGCGAAAAAAGGAAACTCGCTAAATCTTCCGCGGTCATGAATGAGCACAAGGAGGACAGGGTGTTGAGCAACCCTTCGTCTGCTGCTGAAAGCACCGGATCAGGCTCGCCGATCATCCTAGATTTGACCATTGTGAGCAATGGACGTTCCTCGACCATGGTGGTGACAACCAATTTTCAATCATAACACTATGCGCTCTTCAGCAAGGTGTGTGGTGTTCACCAAGGTAGAATTTCACCGTCATATTGAATGAACTGACCGCTTCCCTCAAGCGTCAAACCATCAATGACAGACATCATTCCCTCGATGCTTGCTGGGATTTCAACCGGAGCCCGGTCCCCTCCCATGCTTGTCTTCACCCACCCCGGGTGAAGGATGACGAAACTGATGTTGTGTTCAATCGCCTCTTTCTTCATTGCTACGGTGAACATGTTAAGCGCAGTTTTACTCGCTCTGTAGGCGTATGAACGCCCCATGTGACAATCATCAATCGAAGCCATCAGGCTGCTGATCATTGCAACTTTAGTCAATCCATCATGACTCATTTTGTGGTAAAGGGATTGAACGACTCTGACGGGGCCGAGCGCATTGATGTCCATGACCTCAAGCGCCCACTCATCATCAATCTCAGTCAGGTCGCGCCAACGGCCATCTGCAACACCTGCGTTGTTAACCAGCAAGTCAATCTCATGAGGTGCAGCTTCTGCAAAAGCCTGAACGGAACCTTTGTCTTGGACGTCTAACTGATGGATTGTTAATCGTTCATGAGCCAACACTTCGAGCCGCCCAGGTGCAGTGCGATATCCGGCGTAGACGGTGTGGCCAGCCTCGAGAAGTTGAGCGACCCATTCTGCGCCAAGGCCCCGATTTGCTCCGGTTACGACTGCGACGCCCATGGTCCTTCGAACCTTCTTTGGCACAAGAACCTTTCAAGACGGCATAACCCTCATTTGGACTACCCTTCTACAAAGCGTGAACGCCCATGCAACCTCCAAACTGGCAGCCCAACGTGCCACTTGCTCAGGCCCCATCACCCTGGTGGTTTTGGGGCGTCGCAATTTTCCTAGGCGTTATGGTTGGCCTCACTGCCGTTGGTACAGCCATTTCAACCCTCATCCCCTATGATTACCTAGCAAACCAAATCGATTTCTCTGAAGACCCCGGTCCATACCCTGAGGAAGGGACGGCCGAAGAGCAAGAACGCTGGAATCAAACCAAAGAAGAGTACGATCTTACCCAAAGCCTTCAAGAATTGTTGGCGGGGCTCGAGGAAGAAAAACCAATTCAATTGACGATTGCAGTTGTCACTTCTGCGATTGGCATCGTGGCCATTTACCTTCTTAGCCAACAGCGCCGAATGGGATTCAATGTTGCGTATGCATGGGTCATCGTTTCAAGCATAGGGCAGATCGTTCAATCCGTCAGGATGATCGAATTTTACCAACTTGTTCCTGCAGAGGAATCGATCCCCATTTCCATTCAGATTGGTTCTCAAATCGGCGGGGTTCTTGTGTGCAACCTCATTTACCTCTCCGTGCTTGTGGTGTGCGCCATCAACAGCAAAGGCATACCGTTTGAGGAAAGCGGGTTCCACCAAAAACAGTCAATTGAATGATGCTTGACCAGCCAAATATTCATCACCTTCCTTCACCACAATGTAAACATGCAGCCCCAAGTGAACCTCCTCTTTTCCAACACCGAGACCATACCAGGCATGACCATCACCCAATCAATGGGTGTTGTGTCAGGTTCAACAGTTCGTGCTAAAAACGTCTTCAAAGACATTGGTGCTGGTTTGAAAAACATGGTCGGCGGCGAACTCAAAGCATACACACAACTGCTTCAAGAATCCCGAAATGAAGCCCTCTATCGCATGCTTGTAGACGCTCAATCTCGCGGGGCCAATGCCGTGGTCAATGTGCGGTTTGCCACATCATCCGTGTCAGGCGGAGCGGCTGAGTTATTGGCCTACGGTACAGCAGTTACCGTTCAATGAGGCATCAATATGGAACTTGGAACTGCGATTGTTATTTTGTTTTACATCATCATCCCGTTTACGCCGTGGATTCTCAGCCTTGTAGGAACGCTCTTGTATCAACCTGCACAAAAGAATACATTGCTCGAGCGAGAGAAAGCATCCGCCAAGTCTGGCGATTCATTGAGCACCCTTAGCCAACCATTTGCGGGCAAAGAAGTTCGGGAGTTCGAACTGGTCATGTCCAGCGTTGTGATGGGCCCAAGCTGGATTCAAATTGCTATTGGAGGTATTCTCAGTTTGTTTGGTGGAGAGATCACCACGTTCACAAAAGTCGTTGATTGGGCTCGTCGAGAGGCAAAGCAAAGACTACGGGAACAAGTTGCTAGCAAGGGATTCGATGATGTGATCAACATGCGCATTGAAACAACGGTCATGAGTAAAACCAAAGGCAGCAAGGACAAAACGACTGGAGTGGAAATACTCGTGTACGGCACCGCCATCAAATATTGATGAGAATCGAAGTGTAACCTGCCCAATTTAGGGGTGGAGTTCATCAAGGGTTAGCCGGTGCATGAAACCGATACCATGGCGGAATCTTCAGATGGCTCCTCGATTTTCAGGAAATGGGCAATGCGCCAATACTGGCGAATGCAGCAGAGTCAAGCCGTCGTGGGTCTGTTGCTCTGGGGGACCACAATAACGCTCCTCGTTTGGCCCTATGTCAAGTGGCGTTTTTCAAGCCAGTGTCAAGACGGAGTCTGTTTTTCAGATGCCCTGTTTGGCATCCCGTCCACCTATGTCGGCCTTGCTGTCATCTTTTTCTCAGTGATGTTCGCTGTTCTTTTGATTGGCTACCTATACGATCGAGTGTTTTCGCTCTGGACCGAGTGGTCCGCCGTTGCCATGGAACGCAACCCCTACGTGACCTACGCACTTTCTCCAAATTGGGTCATGATGATTGCACTGCAAGCTGAAACACTCAAGCGAACTTCACCAGAGGATTCAGACATGATCGCTCAGGCAGACTGGTACCTCAAATGGTGCAAGGAGTACACCGAGGGGGAAATGTTCGCCCGGTCAGTTCAGCGATGGGATGCGGATATGGGCGAGACCCCAACGTTTTGGTTCACCAGCGACGAGGCCATGCAACGAGCCCGCGAGTCTGTGTTCGAAGACGAAGCATGATCACTGCTTGCTGCCCGAGAAGAATGAAAACCAACGCCTCAACATCTCCATGAGGCTTTCTTTTCGAAAGTATTCGCCCGTGTTTGGATCGTACCATGTACCGTCTCCTTGAGCAATTGGTCCAACATCCCGCCGCTGATGCATACCGTAGCCCCTTTGATGCCTTGGTTGATGGAATCGATTGAACGCAGAATTCTCACGACGCGGTTTGTATCGACGATTGAACGTCGTGGTGCCCCCCGTTCGGCGTCCCCCCCCACTTCGGGGCTTGTAAGTGCGTCTGCTTCTCGAAGAACCCATGGAAGTTGCTGATTCGATTGAGATTTAAATCCAATCTATGCAACGACCTATCTCATCAATATTTGGACACCTGTGCCCAATGGAACAAACATCAAAGGGACTGGTAGAACTTGTCGATGTCGACGAGCACATCGGGTTCGTGTGCGTATTGGTTTGATGGAACGGCGATCATTGCGGCCCCAGGGATTTTCTTGACGAGTTTCTCAATGTTTTCAAGACCGTGTAATTTGTCAGACTCTGCTGCAATTATTCCACAGGGAATGGAAATTGCGGAGAGATCATCTGGCAGTTCATAGCCGATTAAACTCCTTGCAGATAGGCGAATTCTGCCTGCATTTTGCGATAAGAGTGTTCGCTTATACCGGACCCGTTGACCTTCTTCCTTGACCTTCTTTTGGACCGCCCAAACCGCCATTTTGATGGTGAACCTCAAGAAAAACTTCGGCATTGGAGTTCTGATGAAAAAGCGAGGCCAAAACGGCATTTTAAGATCGAGGTTGGGGGCGACAAAGAGGGAACTTTGGGCATCGATCATGCCGCGCTGCATGGCTTCGATAAGAATGGTCGAGCCGAGCGATGAGGAGAACAGATCACAGGAACCTTCGATGTCGAAATGCTTCATCACCCGCACAAGATCTTGGATAAAATCTTCCATTCGAAAATCGGTAACACGCTCCCTCTTTGTGAATCGGGCGCTTCCCTTCTCTCTTGTTTCAACGTAAATGATTGGTCGCCGAGTTGCCCATTCGGTCATCAATGGCCGCCACCCCTCAAACACGGAACCCCACCCTGGCACCATCATCAGCGGCCGAGCATCTTGCAATGCCTTGTTGTCAGGGGTCCAATGGAGGACGCGGAGCGAAACATCGTTCGAAACGCTCACCCATTCTTCTGAACAGGTCGACCCTGAAAGGTCCGGTGCCCCTACCCAATGTTCGTCCATTGGAATTGAAAGAAATGGCAATGTCGAATAAGCGTTTAGCCGGCTTAGTGAATTTAGCGCACGGTTGCGACGCGATATTGAACGGTGGAGGAGTGCAGAGGGCAGGATTCGAACCTGCGAACTCATAGAGACTGGGACCTCATCCCAGCGCCGTTGACCAAGCTTGGCAACCCCTGCTTCGCCCAGCCCTCACAGCGCGCGTATATCAAGAACGCGACACGAAGATTTCACAGACCCGTCAAGCATTCATTCTTCGACAAAAACGGCTATTTCATCCAAAGACTTTCTGTGAATGTCTGGTACCTTTGCTCCATCTGCAGGATATCCAACAGGCATCACCAGCATAGCTTCTTCATGTGCAGGCCGGCCAAGCAATTCACCAAGGAACTTCATCGGAGAGGGTGTATGGGTGAGGGTGACGAGCCCCATTCTGTGAATTGCATTGATGAAAAGGCCAGCGGCAATGCCACAAGATTCCGTAGCGTAGTAGGTCGGCCCCCATTCCCCATTCTCCCTCATTCTTTTTTTCTGCTTGAACAAAACAACGACCCAGGGGGCGTCGGTGAGGTGAGCCTTCACCGCATCAGTGCCGAGGGGAGCGAGGACTTCAGCCCATGCTTCGGGCATTCGCCGATTGTATGTAATGCGCTCTTCTTCCTCAGCAGCAGTTCGGATTTTTTGCTTCAGTTTTTGGTCTGAAATCGCCACCCATGTCCACGGTTGTAAATGCGCCCCGTTAGGAGCTGTACCGCCTGAAAGAATGCCCCATTCAATGAGCGAACGATCCACCTGTTTCGATGAAAAATGCCTCGTAGTGCGCCGGGCTTTGTTTTCGTGATACGCAAGTTTTGCGATGCGCGCCATGTCGCCTTTAGAGGTTTCAGACCATTCGAGAGCAACGAACCCTTTGCCATCCATGCACGGGCTAGGAGCGAATCCCTAACAGTGCTTTTCGTTCAAGGTCAGTTGCTTGGCATGCGGCCGCGCATTCGCAGCCAGGATTCACTGCCAAACATCAAGGCGTACATTGCAGCCAGCCAGAGCGTTGGCCGGCCCCATTCGTCAATGGCAAAGGCTTCCGAACCAACGCCTTGACCAAAGGCGAGGAGCACACACAACCAGGCTAAAGTGAGCCCGTGCAATGCCCAGCGGACACTGGACATGATTTGTGATGAATTGGCTTTCATTTCCGTGATCTCGACTTCGGTTAGAAGGGCCGTAACACCGCGCAATTTGTCGAGCGCTGATCCACCGTTCCACCGGATCCGGCCCAATCTAAATCGACTGAAAATCTCTATTCCTGTGAACACGGTCACCCACACAACAACGACTTCGAGAAACGGCTCCGCACCGCGTAAATCCAATTCCCATCGGACTGACCACAACAGCAACCCCCACAGCCACAACACCAACACCAACTGAAATGTTCTGGCAAACCGAGTGATTCTATGCAGCAATTCAGCGTCATGTGAGAGCAACATTTCAAGCGCGATGACCAGGCAAGTGGTGCCCGACAAACCGACGCTCACCAGCAACCACCACCAATCCAAATCACCGTCCCGCCAAGCGAGCATGAGGGCGACCATCGTCCAAGCAAGAGCCACAACCGAAGCAACATTCGCCGCAGCCTGCATGGTGTAAAGTGGATCCCGCCCGTCTTTGAGCACCGCAAATCCACCCATCAACCGAGTTTCAAAAGCCGAATCATCCACGAAGCCATGCGCAGCTGCCGTCATTCCTCCAACGGCCTTGATTCGGGCATTGCCAACGACGGATTGAGCCTCACCTTGCGCCCATTGCTGATCCAAGCCCTCGGTGTTCCACGAAGACCCTCTGCTGGCAGCGTGAGCTGCCCCAGCGCCGCGCGACTTCGTGTTCCCGGATGAGCGAGTTTTAGCCCAGGCTCGAATTTCTTCGGAAATCACAGACTCCACTTGATCTTCATTGAGTGGTGCGCCGTGATCGGTGTACAACCATCTGCATTGAATTGGCACAGGAGCAGGATCCACGTCGGGGGCAACCATTTGGAACTGACCCGGACCTAAGGTCGGCAATTGGGCAACCAGGTCTTGATCACCACCGCTTTCCTTCAACAAGTGACGGACCTTTTCGACGTCTTGCGGTTGGGTAAAACGTCCAATAAAAGTGGTGTTGGCTTGGGCGAGGATCTTGTAATCCACATCGCTGACGTTTTGCGTAGCGAGCACACAAGCCACGCCGTATTTTCGGGCTTGCTTGAAGATGAGTTTGATCAAATCTTTCGCCGGCGGGTTTCGCGGATGAGGAGGTAAGTATGGCGCCACTTCGTCCATGAAGAACAGAAGTTTGAGTTCTCCTTCTGCAGGTTGTTGCGTGAGCATCCAGTCATACAATTCCCTCGATAACTCCTGAACAAAATATTGCTTTTGAGCCTCATCTTGAATGGTGTTGAGGTACACAATGTTCAAGGGGATTTTTCCCGGGATAGCAGGTTCTACAAAGGAATCAATGTCGATGGGTACGCCATTGGAAAAGAGCAGTTGGTTCACTCCAGAAGAATAAGCAGATAATCTGCGAGCCAAGTCATTTCTGGTTGTTTTTGGCAACCGTTCTTCAAAGTCGGTGAGCCGGTGTTCAAGCATGACTTCGTCCCATGAGGGAACATCGGGCTTTTCTTCACCCTCCTCCACCTCATAGAAGCACTCGGGATACAATTGGCGTGTGAATTCTTGATTTGGCTCCCGAACGACGCGCGCCAACGCTTGGAAATCACTGACATCAAGACCGTGCTTTGTCCCCTCGACAAGCACCTCATAGAGGAACGGCTTCACAATTTTTCCCTGTGCCTTCTCGACGTCATACCCTGCAAGACTGGTGAATCCAGCCGCAACCATGTCCCATGCCGTAATCGCTTCCTCGGCATCGAGGTTAGCAGGTGGTGTGCGAAAGGGATCGATGCACAACGGCAATCCTTTGGAGCGCAATGGAGTCCAAATTCGGACCTCGCACATGTCCATGAGTTTCTTTGCCCGAGCAACATCCCCTCCAGCGGCCTCCAATTCTGCAGGTTCAATCCCAAGTGCCAATCTGGCAAGATCTCCTTGAGGATCGATGATGAGCGAAGGAATTTTGGCAAGGGCCGCTTCTTCAATGAGCGCCTTTGCCATGACTGTTTTTCCAGATCCCGTTGAACCAAGCATGGCTGCGTGGCGGGCAAGAACCATTGATTTGATATCGATTGGCTCTCCAGTGTCTCTTCGGTTCCCCAAATACATCCCTTTTGGCTTGTAGCGCTTTTGTTTGCCGCTCTTTTGCTCAGTCGCAGGCGGCTCAATTGAATCGGGGGTGAGAATATCATTGACAAGTGCGGCGAGGTTTGGCTCGTCAGGCTCTGGGGTGCCCGTTGAGAACCCCTCTTCCTCAGACACCATGGCAGGCCAAGGGCGGAGGGGGTCTTGAAGACCGCGACCACCAAGGTGGCAAAGAAGCAGACTCAAGGGGGTCGGGCGATTCGCCGACTCATGGACCGCATCCCGACAGGCCGCCCCTCGTGGAACAGCGCCATGAGGTCCGCAGCGGTCGAGGTTTTAGACTCGAAACGATGGGTCAAAGGGCCGCAAGGAAAAGCGTTCGGCGCAGCCTTTGCCGCCTATACGGGGGCGCTCACAGCGGTACCCTGCCAGAACGGTTCCTCGGCGCTATGGGCCGCCTTACGAATTGCTGACATTGGTCCAGGAGACGAAGTCATCGTCCCTTCCTACACCTTCATTTCCACCGCAACATGTATTCTTCTGGTGGGGGCAACCCC
>DAPR01000056.1:4184-7345 GCA_002502605.1 Euryarchaeota archaeon UBA258 | reverse complement strand
GCGGTCATAGGCGTCCATTTGTTTGGCCACCCCTACGATCCAAAACTGATCGAACTTTGTCAACGCCACGACCTTGTTTTGATTGAAGATGCCGCGCAAGCACACGGCGCAAATCAAAACTTTGACGACGGCTCAAAGAAAGCAGCGGGGTCGATGGGCGACCTTTCCTGCTTCTCCTTCTTTCCATCAAAGAACATGGCCGTTGGTGGTGAAGGGGGCATGCTCGCTACAACCAACGAAGCATACACCGCGAAATTAACCGCGATCATCAATCACGGGCGCAGTCCAGAACTGCATGCGATGGAACTTGGCAGCAACTTGCGGATGTCCGAGGTCGCCGCCGCCATTGGCTTGGAACAACTGAACCTCCTCGATACGTGGGTGGAACGAAGACGCCAGATCGCTTCACGGTACTCAAACGCCCTCCTAAATCATCCATATTTGAAGGCTCCAAAGACCCGCTCCGGGGCCGAACACGCGTGGCACCAGTACTGCGTTTACACTGAACACGCCGCCGCCTTCATGGCGCATTTGGACACCCTCCAAATTGACACTCGCCAGTATTATTCCCTTCCAATCCATCAACAAAGCGTGTTTTCCGCCCACCCCCAACACACTCACCACCTACCAGTGACTGCTAAATTGGGTTCTTGTTTGGTAGCAATTCCAATCATGCATGAATTATCAGATGATGAAATCCACAGAGTGTTGGCCGCCTTAACATCATTCAATCCAGAATAATACGGCTGGATCTGTATGCTAAATTTGAATTGGACCAAGCACGGTTTCCAGTGATTTCCAACTGGACCCACTCGGGCAGTTCAACAGGTTGCTCAATGTTCTGGAGTTCAATCTCTGCAAGCACAAGGCCAAGTAAGCCACCTTCGAATTCATCGATTTCCCAAAGCATTCCGTCAGATCCCCGCCATTCGTATCGGGTTTTTTCAACCCGGGGGTATTCTTCGAGGGAGACAAGGGCGTCGCCGAGGGCCCGTTCGATAGGCCATTCCAATTCAATGGCGCTTGCATTTGTTCTTCGCCCTTTGAGGGTGAAGACAGTTCGTTCGTCACGGAACCTCACTCGCACCGTCCAGTCCTTTTCGGATTGAAAAAGAACCTGCTCTTCTTCATTGAGGCGTACGATCACAGCCCCGCCATAGATCAGTTCAGATTCAGAAAACACCAATTGGCCCTTGTCGAGGTAAAATTGTCGAATAGAGGTGGAATCGCCATCTTCCCTCCACGGTTTGTCCCCCTCTCCGTTCACGAAGAAACGCCGTTCGATTTCCGTATATTCACTCATATATACGGCACCCAACTCAGTTCTTCCCAATCACCGCTCTTTCTTAGTCCCACCGAATGTCCAATTCCAACTTATTCGTTTTGTCAAATCAATGAACCAAGTTCTTGAAGAGCGCAAGCGCCATGTCGGTCCATGAATGGCAGCTGGTTGGTGCGGTTCTTTCTCTTCGCGGCCGTTGCTTCAATAGCGTTTGGCCTTGCTTCTAACCACGAGGCCGCTCAAAACGGTGAGCCAAATGAAAACTTCGACGCGCCAACTGAGGAGATGGGGCCGGCCGACGCTTCAGATGACGATGCACCAGAATCCGATTTTAAAAACGTAGAAAGGGAGCAGGAAGAGGCCGGAGGTCCGAGCGAAGAACACAATATTTTCGTTGGATTTGGGGCCGGCATTCTTGCGGTAATTTTTGTTGGCTCGGGCGTTTTCGAGGTCGTGAAGATCGCCGTACTGATGGCAGTGATGACGCCACTCATCACTAAGAAATCAAAAAACGATGAACTGAACAGAGGTCGAATTCTAGGGTTCATTGAAGGCAACGCTGGGGTTCATTTCTCCGCCCTCCGCGACGCACTCGGGTTGGCGAATGGGGTGACCGCACACCACCTTCAATCGTTGGAGGTGACAAACCAAATCATTTCATGGAGAGACGGTAAACTAAGGCGGTACGCAGCATCACACCTTTCAATCGACCAACGAACCTCTGTTGCGCACCCCATTATTGGTACGCGACTTGCCATTCTCGAAACGTTATCAAACGCCGGGCAAATCGGTCTTTCGAATTCAGATTTAGCGCAAGAACTCCACCTTTCGAGGCAACTCACGTCATACCATGTGAAATCGCTGAGCCAAGCTTCGTTGATCGAAAAAACGCATTCAAAACGCCGCTCGCCCTGGAAACTCACAACAAAAGGATTCAACGCGCTCACCCCCTGAGTCGGCGGGAAGTAAAACCAATTTACCAATTTCTTCATAGGCAAGCGTTCCGTGCAAAACGCATGAAAGAACACAAAACGCTGGCAATCGCCATGATTTCCCTCTTCCTGTTTTCAGGTTGCCTGGGCACCGTTGAACCAAGCGTAGAAGTTCCATCTATCGAACTTCCAGAAGATTGGTCAGAAAGCGTCCAACGAACGGTGTCAAACCCCCACTTGAATCAGTTTTCAGACTGTGAAGAACTCGAGCGAGCCCTCAAATTATCGATTGAGGAAGAAGCGCGAACTCAAATTTTGCAAGCCATTGAAGAGCAATATCTCGACGACGGCATGTGGGTCGTCGACGGAAACATCGCCATGGCAGAATCGGCAGACGGGGGCGACACATCAACCTCGAACCAACCCGCCCAACCGCGCCGCGCCGAAGGAAGCGATTATTCGGGCACGAACAACCAAGAACAGGGCGTTGATGAGGCGGATTTCGTCAAAACAGATGGCTACAATATTTACTTTCTCAACGGTAAAAACTTGGTCATCTTCGGTGTCCCGGAATTTGGTGAATTGACCCTCCTTTCCACCACCCCAATCCAAGGTTCGCCCACCTCGATGATGCTCGACGGCGACCGAATCGTCGTTATTTCTTCAGTTTCGTCATGGACGCTCGGGCAAAACGATCCTCTCGTGGCAGAACTCGGCTGGGACGACGCCCCAGGGATTTGGCGCTCCTCCTCACTGACGAAATTTACCGTGTTGGACGTTTCTAACCGCTCAGCACCCACCATGGAGAAAGAACTCTTTTTGGAGGGCAGCTATATGACGGCACGTGAAGTCAACGGCACCGTTCGAACGGTTACACACGCGTGGATGAACATTCCGGGAATTCACACCTGGCTCGATCTCCCAAGTGGCTATTGGAATTTGGATTA
>DAPR01000056.1:0-4128 GCA_002502605.1 Euryarchaeota archaeon UBA258 | reverse complement strand
CAACGCACCATCTCAATGCTTACCCTTTCGGATATCATCCCAAAGGTGTATGAACGCGTCAATGGAGCGTTGACCGTCCACACGATGGACGACGATGCGTGCGCGGATTTCGTTGCTCCAAGCGACGGGTTAAACCGCGGCTTCAACAGCATTTTCACCTTCGATTTAGCCGATGACAACTTCGATTTCCAGGCCGATCACATCGTGGGAAATTACCCCATGGTCTATTCTTCAGCAGACGTGTTGGTGCTGACAGAGAACGCTTGGGATTGGTGGTGGTTCTGGGGCAATGACAACATGGACGAATCCACGAACATTCATACCTTCGATATCTCAAGCCCAGGCGACACTGTTTACACGGGCTCTGGCAGGGTGAATGGAACCGTCCTCAACCAATTTTCAATATCGGAGTATGAAGGCGTGCTGCGTGTTGCAACAACCTCTGGACAATGGGCCCGGTGGTGGATGGAAAACCCAGAACCGATGAGTTCGAGCGTAGTCACCTTTGTACGGGGGGTTGATGTAGAAACGGATCGACAAATTTTGGTTGAAGTTGGACGCGTTGACAACATCGCTCCTGAAGAGCGAATTTGGAGCGCTCGATTTGATGGCGACCGTTGCTATCTTGTGACCTTCCGCCAAATTGATCCATTGTGGGTGATTGATATGTCGGATGAAACGAACCCGACCATCCTCGGTGAACTTGAGATTCCCGGCGTCTCCACATACATACATCCGCTTTCACGCGATCATTTGCTCACCATCGGAATGGGCCCAGGCGAAGATGGCTTGGGACTTGACTGGTCCAACACCCGCTTGTCGCTGTTCAACATCAGCGACCCCACCGCTCCATCGGTTGACGATGTTCTTTCATTGTCGCCGGTTGCAAACCCGTACGATTCAGGGTGGACATGGTCGTATTCAGAAGCCTCCTATGAACACAAAGCGTTCCAGTACTGGGCGCCAAAAGGAATGCTTGCCGTCCCACTTTCGACTTACAATTACGACAGCTGGTATGATGAAAACGGCCGTTATTCCTACGCTTACAACTACGTGAGCAAACTTGTGATTGTGAACATATCAGAAGACAGTGGCAACATGTCAGTCCACGGGACAGTTGACCATTCAGACTTCTACAACGGAGATCAAACAAATTCCTATTACAACAATTACAACATTCGCCGGTCGATTTTCATGGGGGATTTCATCTACGCTATCTCTGCCCAAGGTGTCACGGCGACCAACCTTACCACCATGGAAGTGAGCGCCTCTGTGGGCATCGAGTACGAGGAACAATGCTACTATTGCTCAAACATCGCCTCAGAAGAGGTCGAAAGGACTTCAGATGGGGGCGAGAGCGACTCAGGGGATGGCGCAGCCCCGGACAGAGATTGAGGGCCTTCAAATGAGTTCTACCGTTGGCGTGGTCGGGTGCGGACGCTGGGGGTCAGTTCACCTCAACAACCTCTTGGAAATGAAGCGAATTGGCCTTATTGGCCGCGTTGTTGCTTGCGACCTGACTGAAAAAACCACTCAATCCTTTCTGAACTCTGATGCCCGATACAGAACATGGCAAGCCATGTGTAAGAGCGAAAAACTCGATTTGATCGTACTGGCAACACCCAACAACACACATTACCCACTCGGAATGGCTTTTTTGGCTGAAAACATCAAGACGCTGATTGAAAAACCATTTGCCCCGACTTTTGAAGAAGCCGCCGGTCTAATACAACAGGCAAAAGCCAATGATACAGTCGTTTTCTGTGGCCACCTCCTCCGCCACCACCCCGGAGTGATTCGAATGGCGCAAATCCTTTTGGAAGATCAAATTGGCAACCCTACCTCAATTCTTTACCGAAGAACCAGCCTGAGGGAAAAACCCCAATCAATGAACCTGCTCGACGGCCTTGCCTCACACGGCGTTGACTTGTTGGCCTACTTTTTTCCTCAGCGTTTTGATTTTTCAGTGTCCTCAAATTTCCAACCCTCCGCAATAAAGGCGGAGTCAACCCTCCTCGAATTCAGCACTAACCCATCCAGAACTGAGCCCCATGTTACTGGGCGGATTGAAGTTGGTTGGGGGGCCGCACAAGAGCGCAGAGAAATTCACATCAAAGGCGATAGAGGCACCACATCTCTGGATTTCGGACAACATGAACAACTTCAATTGAACGGTATCAACATCCAACTTGAATCTTCATCAAATCCTCTCTTGGCCCAGATTCTAGCAAGCCTTACCTGTGATAAAATGACATCGAAACAGGAATCTGCCATACTCTCCACCGTCGTAAACATGGAGCAAGTGAAGACCTGCACGACTCGCCAAAGTTGAACCCCTCCATTGCGAGTATTCAAGAATTAAACCCGCTTGGAAGAACACATGGGCCTCCCATATTCGACAATTCAGCGCATGTTTGCAGGCACCGTCGTTGCAACCTTGCTCACGTGGTTTTTCCAAGACAGTTACACAGATGCAGCGTATGTGTTCATCGCTTTAATGGCCCTTGTCGGCATCGTGTGGACCTTGTCGGAGCGTGAAATGACATTCCACCACATGGGGCTTAATGCATCAGGAATCCTGACGCTTCTGTCGTTCATAGGATCGATTGCTTTGTTCGCAGAAGTAAGCATTCGGGTTTGGGATTTCCCGACCACCGGCTCCTACCTTCTCTCGCTCTTTTTCGTCGGTTCATTTTGGTGGACCGGTGCTTTGATTCAGCCGCGAAACAACTGAGCCTCCAAACGGGACCTGTTTGATGCACCAACGTGCGAAGGGTGAAAGGCCGTGGGTGCCAACCATGGTTGATTGATATGGCGAAATACGGCGACCATCCGACCCTGCCTACGCGGCTCGAGGACTTACTGCTGGACGACGTTCACACCGTCTTCATCAAGGCAGATTGCCCACCAAGGGTCAAAAGAGGCTCAATCGGGCAACTCAAACTCGTCGAAATCGAAGATGCTGACGACGGCAATTGGGACACCCTTCGGATGGAATCCTTACAAGAAGAACTGGTCGATCTCGTCGCACAAAATCGCGGCCGAAGCGACTGTTTTCTAGAGATTGATCGAAAAGGCTGCCAGGTGATTCAACTTGGAGATTTGAGAATCTCATGTGCTTGGCCTCCGTTCGCAGATGCAAGAGAAATCACCATTGTTCGCCCAGTTGCTAAACTTTCCCTCGACGACTATGAACTGGATCAACGCCTCATCGATCGCCTCGCAGACCACCACCGGGGGGTCTTCATCTGTGGCCGGCCGGGCTCAGGAAAAACCACCTTGGCCCAAGCCATCGCAGAATACCTCGACACCGACGTGGGGGCCATGGTCAAAACCATGGAAGCACCCCGAGATTTGCAACTTGCCGATCGAATTACGCAATACGCTCCATTGGAAGGGGACTTGGAAAAGACAGCTGAAATCATCTTCCTCGTCCGCCCCGATTTCGTCATTTTCGATGAAGTTCGGCGCGCCCGGGATTTCGAAATCTTTGCCGACGTTCGTCTTGCTGGAGTTGGCTTGTTGGGGGTCACCCACGCCAATTCTGCCCTCGAAGCCATCCAGCGACTGATTGGCAAAGTTGAATTGGGCCTCGTCAGCCAAGTTTTGGACACCATTATTCACGTCGAGGCTGGACAGATTGAGCAAGTCATGGAACTCCGTATGACGGTTAAACCACCCACTGGAATGCAGGAAGAACTTGCACGCCCTGTGATCGAAGTCGTCGAATTCCCGAGTGGAAAAATCACCCATGAAATGTTCGCCTTCGGCTCTGAAATTGCCGTAGTGCCGGTTGAAGGGCGAAAAGCAGGGGCGCTTTCGCCAATGAAAACTCTAGCCCGAGATCAGCTTGTTCACATTATCCAACAATGGGTTGGCGTGGAGTGCAGTGTTCAGTTCAAAGGTGAAAGCAGTGCCACGGTTTACGCACCACAAAATATGATTTCAACCCTGATTGGCAAGGGCGGGGAAAACGTTCGACAACTCCAGGATGAACTTGGAGGGATGCAACTCAACATCGAGTCATTCGAAGACATGCCCGAGTCAATGGGGGCCCCATCAAACCCCCACTGGCGCGATGTTTCGGATCGTCGAAGCAAAGGGGGCCGTGCATGGGAACATAACGCC
>DAPR01000045.1:2174-5722 GCA_002502605.1 Euryarchaeota archaeon UBA258 | reverse complement strand
GCCATCATCTCTGGAAAGGCATTGTTCCTATTCTCAACAAACTCGTCAAGCCACGTCAACCAGTCAACATAGAGGACATCAATGGGTGGCGAGTTGGACAGAAAATCGTAGGCCTCCCTCATGACATGCAGTTGCCAGTGCGGTGTGGCGAGTGAGGTTTTCCTGAACACTGGCCAGCCTTCAGAGGAGTCATGCAGCCTCTGATAGATGGCATGGTTGATGACATCTGCGTGGTATGGCCATTCATCAGGAACACACAACATCCCGACATCGACCAAGACCTGCAAAAACGGATGGCCTGCATCTTCAAACAAACTCATGCTCGCATGGTAGTGGCTCGCTGCTGCTGGGTGAGCCACCACAAGGGGTCTGTCTTCATCAATTTCAATGGGCAAACCAATGCCCATGCCATTGACTTCACCATAGGTGACGCAGCTTCCAAACCCGTTAATTGGCAGCTTTCTTGTCATGCCTTGACCCATCAAACACACCTCGGATGCCCAAGTGGCACAACCCTGAAGATTCTCTTGGTTTGCCTTTCCAGCCTTTCGTATTGATTGGCCAGAACCACACCGCCCGAGCCACTGTGTTTTGCAGTGTCGTAGATGGTGTCGTTGTGCATGGTGACAATATGGGCCGTGCACAGCTTGCCATTTGCATCTGGATCGCTTGGTGGGTTGACCGAGTAAAAGCACAAGAAAAACAGGTCGTTGAGTTTGACCAGTTCGTCGATGTAATGCTCAATTCTCCTCAAATCGTGGTTGCAGTACGCCAATTGCATGCCGTATGGTTTGAGGGCATTCGACCAAGAGTGCGGTGACTGTGAATTGGTGATTGTCTTGAAATCATCAGCCTCCACCTCGGCTCCTGTCGTTCTTGCAATCATAGCCAACGTAGTCGCCACACAAGAGGGCCCAATCTGCTTGGTGTGTTCAATCGCCATTTCTGGGAAAAATGGTCCTTGTGGCTCATCTGCATTTGGCGGGTCCCACAATGGAGCGCTGGCGTTTGGTTTCCAGGCCATGTTCAAATCCACTCCTTTGTGAAGTCTTCACCGAAACAGGATGTGTCTTCATCGAAGTGAGCGATGCCGTTTCCGTCACCGTCCCTTTCACCCTTTTCTTGTCTTGTGTTCCAATCCCTCACCGATTCAAGTTCGTAGGAGTTCAGTTCAATCTGTAATTTCAAATGCAGAGCAAGCAATTGCATCAGCATGGTCATGTCGATTGTGTTGTGTTTGCTGTTTTTTCTTCCGTTATTCTTTTCCATTTTATTCACCTCATAGGTATTCTCTGTCTTGATGTGGCCTTCCAGATGGCCATTCTTCTTCGATTTCTTTGATGTATTCTATTTGCGCTAGATCGTGCTCAAACCCCATCTTCCAAATGTGCGTATCTTCAATGCAAAGATGCAGCATAGAAAGCATGGCAAGAGCGAAGCATTGGTCTTGCTTTTGCTCGATGCAAAAGTCAACTTCGGTGGCTTGCCTTGTTGGCTTCCCCCCGTAGACTGGCACGTGGTCTGGACAGGTCCAAAACGCACCAAGCGAATGCTCAACGATGCCCTTCATGAAGAAGTGAAGGACATTAGGTTGCCATGGTGGACCGAGTTGCTCAACCCCTTTGCCCACCGTCTTCTCGTAATGCTTAACAAGCGAGCCAGGGGTGACCCAATCGCCGTATTCAATGCACATGTCGAAGCTGAAAGTGTGGCCGTAATTTCCAGTCACCGTGACGGTATAACCATCAATAGAAATCGCTGAAGAACCGTGCATGAACTGCATTAATGCGAGCCAATGCTCCCTTTCCGCCACCAGTTCTGGTGGATCAGTTTCGGGCTCTCCAAACGTCAAGAAGTCGTCGAGCGAGGTCAGCACCAACTCCCATTCCGGCCATGTGTCCCATTCCTTGCTTTCTGCAATGTTATGTTGGTTGTAGGCTGAGAAAATCTGAATGAACTTCTCAGGCAACTGAAGGTTCGCATTGTGGTCGATGATGTCGTCCGGATGAGTGTATCCGTGTTCAACGAACCAATCCCCATTTCTGTTCAAAATCATCTTCTTTGTGTTGTCATTCATTGTTCATCACCTGATCGTATCTTTGTTGAGTTTTAACGGCCCATTCTGCCCTAATTTCCTTCCAATCCTGTTTTGAGTACTGGCAATCAAGGTCCTCTGGTATGCCCTGAGGCCAATGCTCTTCCCACCATTCATTCTTAATCTGAGCGAGAAAATCTGTTTTTGCTTGAATCACCCAGATACCAGAATCATCCCTGCACAATCTAACCAGAGATTGCATGGCCAAGGGCAGTGATTCGTGCATCGGCTCAAGACAAAAGATGGCATCGTGCATGTGATGTGTCGTTGTTCCACCCAAAAATGGAACATGCTCTGGAACTGTCCAGTAGGACCCTAGAGAATGACCGACAAGGTGTTTTGATTCATGCAGTCTGTGTCTTCTGCCCGCCATTCCATTTCCGCTTTCGAGTCTCGCACCTGCCTCAAGCCATTTATCGTGTTCAGCCATCGCCCCAGGTTCAATCCAGCACCTCAAGTCAAGCGATACATCAAATGAGAACATTGTTTCATGTTGGCCTTGAACACTGATGGTGTAACCATCAACAGTGATGTATGGTGAGTTGTGGATATGTTGGGCGAGCATCAGCCAATGGTTCATCTCTGCTTTAGCAAGCTCTGAAGCCTCTTCAAGAAAATGTACGCCATTCTCGAGTGATGTCAAGCACAGCTCCCAATCAGGCCATGTATCCCATTGCGTTCCCATATCGAGGTGGTGTTGATTATATGCGGCAAAAATACCGAAAAAGCCCTTCATGTTGTCGAGATTTCCATTATGGTCGATGATGTCGTTCGGATGAGTGTATCCGTGTTCAACGAACCAATCCCCATTTCTGTTCAAAATCATCTTNNTTTGTGTTGTTTTTCATTGTATCATTTCCTTGTTGTTTTTATTGTTTCTTTTGTGTTTTTATTCTTGGTTTTTTTTGCATGCCCTTGGGTCAAAGCAGGCAGAGGTACCCGGATTCGAACCGGGGTCCAGGGATCCGAAGCCCCTGATGCTATCCACTACACCATACCTCCATGCTGCTTTCAAACAGCGAAAACGCGTATGCAATGTTGGAAAAGAGCGATAACGCCCTTTCTGTGGTTGCATAAGCAGCGTTCACTGCCAAACCCAGATCAGTCGCACTAACTGCGATGACGGAGGGTCCGCATCAACGAAAATAGAATGTTGAATTTTGGTCCCCTCATACTTGCTCACCTGTTCCGGTACATCTCACCATAAGCGGACCTCCCATAAAAAACTTTCGCTCAGCCCAGCGTTTCTTGAGCCTCTAAGTGCCCGCGCAAGCGCGGAAAGTAACATTATCGCGCCCGCACGTGGGGCATACTTAGGCGGAATTGAACCTCCCGAAGTACACGGTTAATTGGTCCAAATTCAAAGAATCTAATTCAAGCCGAATCTTCTGGGAACACAATGGTTGCATCTCCCTCAACCCACTGCTTATGCTTCTTCATGCAGGCTTTGAAC
>DAPR01000045.1:456-2107 GCA_002502605.1 Euryarchaeota archaeon UBA258 | reverse complement strand
GCCCACGGCTGTACATCAAACCAATCTCGATTGTGATTGGCAAATTGCCTCACAAATGGGAACAGAGCATCGCTCAAGGCTTCACTGATCGAGGGTTCAGTGGCCAATCGCCGGTCCAAATCCATCAGGTAGGCTGAGGCAAGGGTGCGTTGCTCGATTTCGTCGACGTCTTCGTAGCGGTTTGGATACTTGTACCGGTCAAGATGGAACTTGAATTCATCATCGTTGCGGGAAATCCAATGCTGTTCTTCTTCGGACAGGTCCCAATCAAGAACATGCTGCATGATCTCAAGGCTCTCTTCAATCACCGTTCCGTCTTCCAACAACAACACTGGAACGGTGCCTTTGGGTGAGATTTCCATCATGTGGTCGGGACGATCGCGTAGGATGACTTCGCGAAGTTCAACTTGGAAGTTCCTACGGACAATGGACATCCGAGCGCGCATGGCATACGGGCATCTGCGAAACGAATAGAGTATGGGAAGCGCCATCAGATGGCCTCCTTCATCACTCTGGCGGGATTGGTGGGGCGTAGCCACCTTTCACTGCCTCTTCCACAATGGCGACATCGAAGTCAACCATCATTTGCACAAGTTCCTCAAACGAGGTACCGGGGACCCAGCCGAGTTCCTTCTCAGCCAGAGCAGGGTCGCCAATCAGCAAGTCAACTTCGGCAGGGCGGAAGAATTTGGGGTTGGTGCGTACTCGAACGTTGCCCTCCTGGTCTGTGGCGATGGTGTCAACGCCTTCGCCTGACCAAACAAGGTTCATGCCAACGTGGCTGAATGCGAGGGTGATCATGTCACGCACGCTATGAGTGCGGCCTGTTGCAACAACGTAGTCGTTCGGAGTGTCCTGTTGGAGCATGCGCCATTGCATCTCGACATAATCTCCAGCAAAGCCCCAATCGCGCTTGGCATCGACGTTGCCAATCCAGAGGCATTCATCGAATCCAGCTGCAATACGAGCGGCGGTCATCGTCACCTTGCGGGTCACGAATTCAAGCCCACGGCGTGGGCTTTCATGGTTGAAGAGAATACCTGTGCAGGCGAACATATCGTAGGACTCTCGATAGTTGCGAGTGATCTCAAACGCAAACACCTTGGCGCATCCATAGGGAGAGCGTGGGTGGAATGGAGTCGCTTCAGTTTGTGGAACATCGCGCACTTTGCCGTACTGTTCAGAAGAACCTGCTTGGTAGAAGCGGCACTTTGGAGCGTGCTTGCGAATGGCTTCAAGGCAGCGCAGAGCACCAAGGCCGGTGATGTCGGCGGTCATCATGGGTGAACGCCAGGATTCAGGAACAAAGGACATGGCGCCGAGGTTGTAAAATTCATCAGGTTGGGCCTGAGCCACGGCGTTGTCGATGGAGTTTTGATCGGCCAGGTCACCGTTGAGGAGATGAAAATTATCATTCTCCATCAAGTGGTTAATCAGGCTGCGGCCGGAGGTCGGTTGAGAGACACGACGGACCAAACCATAGACTGAATACCCCTTCTCGAGAAGCAATTCAGCGAGATAAGACCCGTCCTGGCCTGTAAGGCCTGTAATCATGGCCGTCTTGCCGTTCATGTGTCCCCGTTAGCGCCTCCCTTTTTCAATCGTCGCGTAGGATTGAGCGTGGAACAGAACACGGCTTGAGCGACATGGG
>DAPR01000045.1:0-400 GCA_002502605.1 Euryarchaeota archaeon UBA258 | reverse complement strand
CGGGCGAACGTCTACAAAAGAATATTTTATGCTCAAATTGAGGCAATCGGACGAAGGTTTGCTGCGTGAAGTATATATTGAGTCGATTGCTTAATTTTTCATGGAAGAAGATATGCTGCAAAAATCACTGCTGATCATCGGTGCCGGAGGCATCGGAACAACCGTTGTTGACTTGCTCGTTCCCGCCCTTGCTCGAATAGCACTTGGTGCCAAGATAACCCTGATGGATGGCGATACCGTTGAAGCCTCAAATCTGGGCCATCAAAACTACAGCAGGGCAGACATTGGAACATTCAAGGTGGATGCTCTTGCGGAAAAATGGTCCCACGCTGAAGGGGTGCAGGTGCATTCGATGCCGGAGAACTTGAGAAATTTAGAGCAACTTGAGGGATATGATTTG
>DAPR01000010.1:31460-49185 GCA_002502605.1 Euryarchaeota archaeon UBA258 | reverse complement strand
AAGCCTCCAAAGGTGATGAGTTTGAGAACACCCAAGAGAATTGAACCGGTGTAAAACCGATCGATTCCTGCGATACCAAAAATGCCAAGCAGACCAAGCAGCAACACAGCCACCCAATTTTTGTCGGATTGCATTGGTTGCATCTGCATCATACCAGGTTGCATTTGTTGTGGTTGCATAGTTTCCTGATGCCGACTGGCTGTAAAAAGGTTGGCTGTATTTTGGATTTCAAGCCAAGCCTCTGGAAAGCATGGTGCTCAATCGAGGCATGGCTTAGGAATTAAGTACCGTCGGAGAACCACTGTGAATATCATTGGCCCTTCGTCATCCGGACGAAGGAGGACCGTGGTGGAGGAATGGCCTCATGTCTGGAATAGCAGAGAAACTCGCATCAAACCAAAAGCAAGTCGCAATTTCTGAGTTTTTTGAGAAAAACAAGCACTTCCTGGGCTTCGACTCTCTTGCCCGATCGTTGATCACCGCTGTCAAGGAAGCCGTCGATAACGCGCTCGATGCATGTGAAGAAGCACGTATTTTGCCAACGATCAATGTAGCCATCGAAAAACTCGACACCAAAAAAGACATCATCAAACTCGTTGTGGAAGACAACGGACCGGGAATTCCTCAGAAGAGCATTGAGAAAGTCTTCGGCCAATTGCTGTTTGGATCGAGGTTCCACGCGATTCGGCAATCAAGAGGTCAGCAAGGCATCGGTATTACTGGCGTGGTCATGTATTGTCAGTTGACAACCGGACGGCACACCCACGTTCGCTCAAAAATCGCAAGTGAACCCACTGCAGCGGTCGTGGACATTGGGCTCGACACAAGAAAGAACAAGGCCACAAAGCAGAATCAAGGGCGTGAAATTTGGTACAACCCTGATGGAACGGCCAAAGAGCATGGGACTGAAGTCACCGCTCAAATGAAAGCAAAGTACCAGAAAGGCCGACAAAGCGTATGGCAGTACCTTCGCATGACAAGCATTGTCAACCCTCACGCTGAAATTACATTCACCGATCCAGAAGGAGAGGTTCACCACTGGCCTAGGGTCACCGAACGACTTCCAACCAAAGTCGAAGGCATCAAGCCCCATCCCCATGGAATTGAGCTTGGACAATTGCAGCGCATGATTGCAGAATCCACTGATTCTCGGATGACGGTGTTTCTAAGAATGAACTTTTCAGGGGTGTCGGCACGAGCGAGCAAGGAGCTGTTGATCGCTGCTGAAATTGATGAAAAAGCCAAGCCAAAATCACTCAATGCGGACCAAATCAGAGCGCTTCTTGAAGCGTTTCAGGGTGAAAGGGACGTCAATGGGAAACCCGTGAAATTGCTTAATCCACCAACAAATTGCCTTTCTCCGATCGAGGAGTTATTGATCAAGAAGGGTCTATCAAAAACCATTGATTCAAGGTTCATCACAACCCTTACTCGAGCTCCTGCAGTCACACAGGGCAACCCATACCAGGTCGAGGTCGGTTTGATTTTCGGCGGTAATATGCCTGCCGATAAACCAGTTGAAATCCTTCGGTTCGCCAACCGAGTTCCATTGATGTATCAACAGGGTGGGTGCCTGTTGACCAAGGCGATTGAAAGCGTAGATTGGCGGCAATATGGATTGGATCAACCTGGAGCAAAGGGGGTCCCTAAGGGCCCTGCTGCGATCCTTGTTCATTTGGCAAGCACCAACGTCCAGTTCACTTCTGAAGCAAAAGAGGCGTTGGCTGACAACGGCGAAGTGATCGAAGAAGCCCGGAAGGCGATGCTCGAAATGGGTCGCGGGTTGCGAAAGCACTTGGAAAAGAAGAAGAAAATGGCCAAGACCAAGGAAAAGTTCGAACTCATCAACGACATCTTACCAGCCATTGCAAAAAAATCAGCAGATATTCTTGGCAAACCCGTTCCAGACCTTGCAGGATCGATTACCAAAATTATGTCCGCTGTGATTTCAGAAACTGAAACGGTCTGGAATAAAGAAACAAAGCAAACCGATGTTTCAATCACGCTGTTCAATTACACGAGCAGGACAAGGGCGTACACAATTCTGGCCACTTGGCCAGAGAAGAATGGTGCGGTTATGGAAGGCAATGAAACGGGTGGACGAAAGGAAGCAACGGGCGTTTGGGCATGGAAACTCGAATCTCTACAACCGGGTGAACGAACGGTCATCAAATACAGCCTAAGTGGCCTTGAGCGAGGCGATTGGACTGAAACCGATGTGTTCTTCCGCGGTGCTCAAGATGTGATTGGAGCCAGTAAGATGGATGAAAAATTCTTAGAGGAAATTCGAAGGCAGGAGCGGGCATTGAATGAACCAGATGAGTCGGATGCTGAAGAAGACCAACACGCACAACCGGTTGCAGAGCCGACCGTCGCTCCACCAAGCGGCCAAACCACCCTGTTTGGAGGTGATGCATGATGACAAGAAGACACACTGCAGAAGAAACAAAAGAAGCCATGCATCTGATTGTTGGGGAAATGTATGACCGAATTGTCAAAGGTGAACCTCCAACAATGACTTTGCCTGTACGCACCAAGAACAACATTGGTTTCGATTCAAAACTTGGCGTTTACAAATATGGTAAGAAACAATCCATTCGAGATGCGACCAGCCTTGGCTCGGCCAAGCAATTGCTTCGCGCCTTGCACGTTGTTGAATTCATTGAGGAAATGCTTGAAGCTGGAAAATCTTCAACGCTGAGAGAGATGTATTACATTTCAGAAGCATGGGGTCTCGGAAAGTTCGGTAGCCAGAATGAATCAAACAACTTAGCTGAAGATTTGGAAATCGTAACCAAATGCTTGCGTGAAGACTTCAAGTTGCGCCCTGAAGAAGACGGTGCGCGAATGATCGGAAACCTCACCCTCCGTGAACGAAACAGACGCGGCGAGTGGATGCGAATCAATGCTAGAGACGATGTTGGGGATTCCGGATATGGTGTGCCTTACAATGTTGAGGCTGAAAAAATCGAACTTTTGGAAAATGACATTGATTTCATCATGGCCATCGAGACTGGTGGTATGTTCGATCGACTGATTGAAAACGGATTCGATGAAGAGTTCCGCTGTGGATTGCTGCACCTCAAAGGCCAGCCTGCCCGTTCAACGCGCCGAATTATGAAGCGCATGAGTGAAGAATGGGATCTACCAGTTGTTGTCTTCCTTGACGGCGACCCCTGGTCCTTCCGGATTTTTGCCTCCATTGCCTATGGTGCGATTAAAACGGCTCACATTTCAGAATACTTGGCCACACCTACAGCCACATACCTCGGCATCACTGCAGACGACATCGTAGCCTACGATCTGCCAAATGATGATCTTTCAAAGAAAGACATTGAAGCCCTCAAGGCAGAATTGACCGATCCTCGGTTTGCCGATGGTTGGTGGCAGAATCAAATCAACATGATGCTCGAACTCGGAAAGAAGGCTGAACAGCAATCTTTGGCGAAGTACGGTCTTGATTTCGTGACCGAAACATACCTCCCAGAAAAGCTCGCAGAACTTGGTTTGGCTTGATGCGAGGATTCATTTGGGAAGAGGAAGAGGTCACATCATGGTCGAGCCTGCCCGCAATCCATGGCCCCTGCGTTTGGCCATTGCTGGTGCGGCCATGCTTGTGCTCGGGGCGTTTTTACTCGCTTCACAAGGACCCGCTGTTGACGAGATTTGGGACGCACGTAATGTAGCAACGCTGGAAACGACTGGCGAAGCAAGCGGTGTTGCTTCTCTTGAAGAAGGGTGTTATTACGCCGTGACCATCAAAGGCGCCAACAACGTTGAGGTCAACCTTACAAAAATCGAAGGTTCAGCGCGTGTGAGCGAGTCGCTGGAAAACAAAATTTGCGCTTCAGACTGGGCCCCTATGTCAAGCGACGATACCGCATTTATCATCACTGATGGTTGGAAGGTGATTGAAGAAGCGGAATACGCCCTAGACACCACATGCATTGATGATACCGACTGCTCAAATGACACCGTCTATTTGGTCCACACCAACCCTCTCCAATACGCCGCATTTGAGAGCCCTGGTCTCCTGCTTGGGTTCGCTACCTGTTGCATGGGTTTGCTTATTTTGCCGCTTGCAGGAGTGGTGCTATGGCTGTCTAGGTCGAAGCAAGCTGCAACCTCCGTGGTCATGATGAACCCTGACGGGACCATGAGCCAAGCACAGGAGATTACCCCTGAAATGATGGCAGCGTTTGCCCGGGGAGAAAACCCGTTGCAAGCAAGGGTCGATGCTCCATTCGCAGACACCGGGCTTGGGGAAACCGAGACCTTTGTTGATGGGAAACAGAGCGTGATGAGTGGCAATTTATTGACCACTGAACAGGTCTATGCGCTGATGCGTGGGGATGTTGAGGAGGCGGGTAAAAACGTCGCTGACCCCTTTGCTGATGGTGCACCAAAACCAAAACAAGTGGTGCCAATTAAAGATCCGAACACACAAACAATCGCCTCATGGGACGCTGGGGCGCCTGATGCAGCACAGACTTCAGAAGAAAACGCCTCGAGACCGTATGTCCAGCCTGTGAAACGGGTGGAACAAAAGCCAGAACAGAACAACGACTGGAAGGCGTGGGACGAGGTCTAATCGAGGGAATTTCGATGATGAGCAACATATTGAGAGGACTGAGCGTCCTGCTGGCAGTAGGTCTGATCATTGGGGCTTTTATCGGTTCAGAAGGGCTCGCTGATGAAGCCACTCAGAATGCGATGCTCCCGCCATGCACCGTCGAGGAAGGGCTGCCGTTCGTCCAAGACGATGAGGTGACCTGCTACTGGGGAATGTCCGAAGAAACCCTCTTGCTTGATGAAGAAATTGATTTGGCAGAAGTTTCAGTTGAGTTCACCTGGGAAAAGTCAGGGGTCTGGATTGGAATTGCGGAAGCCACAGAGGCGTCCAAATGCACGGAGCGGGATGGGTACTATGAATGCGACAAATACGCCGTTGACCTCATTGCAGGCGGTGAAACATCAAACGGCCAATTTACCTGGAAGGCCAGCAGTGGGGAGTACAGATTTGTTGCCGGTGGCGATGATGCTCAAAGCCTTCAGCAATTCGAAGTTGACTGGAATTACCAAGCTACGCTCCCTCAAAGCACAGCATGGTCACTGGTGATTGCAGGCCTTGGCATCGGGCTCTTTTCATTGGTTGGCTGGAAGAGAATGACCAATCTCCTCGCCGACCTGTTGTGAGTTTGTCAACGTGATTTGTCAGCCCAAGTTTGGTCGAACCCTTCAAATGGGGCCTTTGTCTAGGTAACCTCAAGTTGAGCAATATGACCGATGTCGATACCGTCTTAACGCTGCTACAAAACAAACTGCGACGCCAAATTTTGGAGCGCCTTGTGAGGGAGCCCCACTACCCAATGCAGTTAGCAGAAATCTTGGGGGTGAGTCAACAAGCGATTGTCAAACACCTAAGGGAACTCGAACGAGGTGAATTCGTTATGAAAATGAAGGTGGCAAGCGAGAAAGGGGGGCCCCCTCGCACCATTTACAGCGTTCAGCAGTCTCTTTCTTTACGCATTGATCTTGGTCCCGATCTCTTTTCGTGTGAACAAAGGTCATTGCCACCTGGTGGTCCAATGAGGCTTTCGAACCGATTGCCATCTGGTGTTGAGAGCGTCGTTCAAACCATAGGTGGGCGAAAGAAAATTTCAGTTGGGGAAGGCATTGCTCACATCCAACAGGTCAACGAGGTCTTGGAAAAACTCGATCGCGAGCGTGATGCCCTCATTTCATTGCACCAGCATATCCGAAACCGCATCTCGGCTGGAGTCGATTCTGATTTCGACCAGTATGAGGAACGGACGATGGTGCACAACCTCATCGATCAACCTGTGGCTCGCTTTGACTTAGCAGCCATGGGCCAAGAACTTCAACTCGGGCGAACCCAATTGAATGAACTGCTCGAAGAGGTCACCAAGGGGCTTGAACGACAACTCGCTCAGCGTGCAGGCCACATTGTCGCATCAGACGACAACCGCGATCTGCGCTATTGGCTCGGCAACCTCAATGAGAGGCTAAACAAGCGTTGAGAGCCTCAGTCGTTGCCTTCGCTTCCGAGAACGGAGATGAGCGAGGATTGCTCGGCCAAGCGCTTGTTGACATCGTCCCGTCGGCCCTTACCCACGAGGTAAACAACACCAAGCAGAGCAAAGGTAAGCAGAATCACTGCAAACGGAAGGGCTGTCTTACCGACCACTTCACCAGCGACATCCAAGAATGGATTCTCTGATTCAAGTGAGGATGCAACAGCTTGTACGTTATCGCGTTCGTTCGTCTCAACGATTTCATTGAGTGGGTCGACCACGACATAGACGCCGTGGCTTCCTGCACTCACTGGGTAGAGCAAGTACAGTTCGATCGATTTTGAATCCTCTGAAGCATCTGGGGCAAGAAGGGCTCCAACCACTTGACGCATGACGATGCGTTCTTCTTCGCAGCCATCAGCCTTGATTTTAGCAATGGTATCCTTCTCATCGGTCTGTGAGTATTCACAAAGGATGATTTCAATGTCCGTAGCATGAGTGTTTCCGTTGTTCTCTAGAATCACCTTGATCGGGATGGTTTCGCCAACAGCCGCCTGTGTAACGGATGCTGTGACTTCCTTGATGACCAAGTTAGGAGCGCGGAGGCGAAGAGTCAGGATGAACTCGTTTGTGTCCAAGGACTCTCCTGCCCAAGCTGGCGAGTCATCATGGTCGCCACCGGCTTCCATGTTACCCATCTTCGACACGACTTTGAGGCCAAGGCTTCGTGTGTCGAGTTTAGCCGATGGAGCAACTGTGACGATAGCCACCATTTGGTGAGTCGTGTACGGCGCCATCATTGGCATGTAGTAACTGTCAATCGATTCCACGTAGATGCACTGATCATCGATGGCATCGGCAAACACCACGTCAGGATTCAACATGGCATCTTCATTACCGGTTTCAATCGGAACCGATTCGATGACTTGGCACACTTCCTCTGTTGTGAGGTCAGTACCAAGTTGTTTGACCATGCGCCATTCGACGTTCCATCCACTGAGCGTACCCATGCCCGGGAGTTCGTTCCAAATGAGTGCTTCACCGTCTTTTTGGGAGGTGTGGTTGTCCAGTTTAGCCCAATCAGGAACGTTGCCGTTGTTGGTGATGTTCACTTCGAATCGAACGATTCGTCCTGGAGCTGAGGTCTTGACGGCATTGTCAACGGTGTCATCCATTGTGATCTGCATGTCATAGAATTCCTGAACATAAACTGGAATCTCTTGAGTGAAGCGCAGGCGCGTCAAACGACCGCTGGCATCAGGGTAAGATTCTTCGGAGAAGGTCTGGAAGACGACCGTGTAAACGCCTGCTTCAACCTGCTCTGGCACGTTGATTTGAACATCAAACACTTGTTCTGTGTCACGGCTGAGTTCTGCTAAGTTCTCTCGGGGAACTTCAATGTCCCAAATCACATCAACGCCGGCCGGGTCTGTGACCCGAGCCAAACGGTAATCGAAGCGGTCTGGGCCGTTTCCGTAATTGGTCACCGTGGTTGGGATGATGAGTTGTTGTCCCGGGTTCACGGCCACGACATCTCGATCGTTCAGGTTCATCATATCGTCTTCATCGATATCAGAATCTGCTCCTAACGAGTACACGTGATTGACATTGGTTGACAGAATCTGGGAATCTGAAATCCGTGGATAGCCTTCGAGGTATGCCTTCAGGACGACTGCTGGACCAAGCCCTGCAGATGCAAGGGTTGGGGCGCACACTTCGACACCGACCTCGTAGGTGACGTAATCATCGCCGTTGGGTATGTTCCACGCACGTGGGGTCTCCATTGGCACGCTGTTACCACCGGGTGCGTTTGAGAAGTCAAGGTTGACAACCCAGTTTTCCTGGCGCCAAGCGTCAAGAGAGATTGTGTCTGGCTTGGCCTCTGGTGCACCAGGGATCGTGAAGACAAGGTTGCCTGAGTCGAAGTTCTTGGTGACATCAATTGGGTAGGTCACACACTCTCCTGGGTCGACGTATTCGCTGGTGTCAAAGATCTCCATGACGATGTTGCCTGTTGAGCGGATCGATACGAAAATACCCAATTCGAGCACGTCATAGGTTCCCTTCTCAATCGACTTGATCGGTTCGCCTTCAGACCAACCTTTGAGATAAATCACGAACGCGCCCGGATCTTCAGATGTCGGGACGAGCACTTCGAGGTTCTTGGTCACTGATTGACCTGGATCGAGTTCGACGCTGGTTGGGAAGTTGACGGCCCAGTTGAACGGCAACAGCCATTCTTGTTGACCTTCGAGGGTGTATGGGTCCCAGAAGAGGAAGCGGTCGAACACGTTGCCGGTGTTGGTAATCGTGATCGAGAAGATTGCTGTTTGGCCTTGTTCGATATCAGCCATGCTGTGCGATGTATCGAGGTTGATACCGTGCACGACGTCCATCAGTGTTCGAGTGGTCATATCAGACTGGATTGCTGGGTCTTTGTAGGACTTGGCTGTGACTCTGATGTCTGCAAGTTCGTCGCCGTTTGCTTGGTACACAGATGGTGCGCGGACTCGGACATAGAACCGAATGTCTTCGCCACCTTCAAGGAAAATCTGCGTGTCTGGCATGATTGAGGTGTGGTTATCAGCAAAGAACAGAGTCGCTGTCCAGTTCTGAGGCACTCCTGAAAGGTTGAGACCGAAGGTATCTGCAACGAGATCCTTTGGCCCTGGCGTTGAGTTGTTCATCGTCATGTTGTAGATGGTTTGCTCCCCTGGTTCGATGACGTGGTAGAAGGTCTCGCCGTCTTGGAATTCAACATCGACTTGGCCGGTAAGCACGTGAGAGTAGCAGATTGTGAAGCGGTTGTTGTTTGCTTCTTCGCTGCACTTGTTGGTGTCTGACCATGCAACGTGAGCGCCGCTACCAAGGTCGTTGGCAAAAGCCGGAGGCATACCGATGCTTGGCTGTGATCCGGCGTTTGGTCCAAGTTTGTTGCTTGCCCATGAGGTAATGGAAACCGTTTCCCATGGATCGAGGGCGATTTCGCCTTCTCCTGTCAAGTCGGTTGAATTCAAACGGGTGTAGAGAACTTCCTCGCCTGCACTTGCGTTTCCAGAGTCGACCCAAGCAATGTGGACGTTGTTTTGATCGTCGGTGAGAAGAGCCGGGAAGACTGAGTTTCCGCCGAATGGAGAGTTTCCGGAAATACCAGATGGCCCCTCGACGTTGGAAATTGGTGTGTCTTGGATTTTCTTAATGGCGTAGGTGGACAGACCTTGGTCTGCACCGTCCCAGACACCTGCTCCTTGCAAACGGAGTTTGGTGTAGTAGACTTCGTAGTTGACAGCCTTTTCGAAACCATAGTCTCGGCCGTCCATCCATGCGACGTGGGTGTTGCCTTGCATGTCGACACCAATTGCGGGGTGGAACGAGTATGCGTCATCGATGGTGACGCGCGTGTCGTTCACGACAACCAAATGGCCTTCAGAACCGAGTCCAGTGTCTTCAGCGTAGCTGTTTTGCACGATGGAGTGTCCTGTGCCGCCTGGGACCCATGTTGGGTCGTTGTTCATCTTGCCATAGGGGTCCAAGACGGACATGTAAATTTCACGAGAGTTGTTGGTGGAAATGTAGACCATTGCTTCCACGAGAAGCGCCATTGCGTTTGCACCGCCGGATCCGGATGGGAATTCGTATGCCTGGCCTCCAGCGTCAGAGGAGCGGAGGGTGTTACCGGGACAGTTTCGAGTTTGAGTCGAAACCACGCCGTTCGGGCATTGAGCGAGATCCATGAAGTGGGATTGGATGTTGCCGGCGCCGCCGTAGCCTTGACCGTACAAGCCAACTGGGACAACGCCTGCTGTGAGGCAGTTGTCGTGGGCTTCCTCAATCGCAGTCAAGTCATCTGCTTGCTGGGATGGGTCGCCGTCTTTTGGCCCTTCATCTGAAACTGGGATGACGATCTTGGTTGCGTTTGGATTCCACTTGTGGTCGTCTTGGGTTGGTGGGTTGCCTGGAATATAGCCTGAAGCATCCTTCCACGAGAGGCAAGCCCAGTTGGAACCTGGACCCCAGTCTTCACCGGAGTAGCCGGAGTAGGTGTTGCCGTTGTACACGGTGCCTGGGAGTTTGCGGATTCCACCAGAGTCATCGCCCTCGAATTGCCCTAGTGGGGTGTTTCGTGGACCTGCGTTCTGATTCTTACCAGCGCAGTTGCCTGAACTTGCGGCACCGGGGAGGGTGTTTCCAAGCCCATAGATGGTCTCGAACACAGTCATGTTTGCGGTCTCAAGCATTGGTTTGATGCCTTGGAAGTAACCACCGGAGGCGAAGTTACCGCCGTAGACAACAGTGCAGATATCAGCCCATTCGGAGTACATCGAACCAGAGGTGTCAACGATGAACGCAAGTTCGACCTTGCCACCGCGGGTGTCGTCCCAGGCGATTTGAACGTAGTCGTTTGCATCCACTACGATATCAGGGTGCCCTTTGTGCCCGATGATTGGGGTGAGCAGGGTGTCGTCGAAGAGAGTGACAACGGAACCTGTAGCTGGATCAGGTTGAAGCATGCTGTAGTAAATTTGTGGTTGGTTGAAGAAACGATTGAGCTCATCATAGGAGTCTTCCCAGACAATGTGGGCGTTTCCTTGGCTGTCCAAATCAATGGCTGGCCAGTCGCGGTTTTGTGAGCGCATCGAGACGACATGGTCGTCGATCGAACTTATCGTACCATCGTCGCTTGCAGATCCGTCCATAGGGGTGGCCCACGGGTTGAGGACAGAGTAGACAATTTTGTGTTGGCTTGATTTGTCAGTCCAAACAACGTGAATGCGATCGAATTCATCGACGGTCATGTCAGGATGCCAAATTTTGTGAAGACCGGGGTTGGTGATTTGGGTGGTGTCGATGAGTGTATCTCCACGGGGTGAGAGCATTGCGTAGTAGAGGTGGAGGTTGTTTCGAGTCCACACGACGTGTACGTTTCCTTCGCTGTCGGAAGAAACCGCTGCTTGCTGGTCTGCTGCAGTTCCACCATCGACGACTTGAATCGCCTCGGTGATGACAACTGTGTTTGCTGATACGGTGACGGTTGCCATCAACAGCGTTGACAGAACTGACAGCATCATGATTGTTACGAGGCTAACGGACTTCATTTTTTGACCCATGTGTACACATCCAGTGGTGAGACCGACTTTTCCTCACCCTTATCGTACTTAACCGCGCCTGCCACATGTCATTTTTCGGACCTTCGGTGGCCCAGCATACTATGCGTGCTTCAAGCCCATTCTGTGGGGTCAAAACCTGAGCCAAATGACATTTTTTCATCAAACTCGATTTCATGTTCTGGGGTTGATTTGTTTGCGGGTTCAGAAGAAGAAGGGTTCTTGGAAGGATTGTTTTTCGCCTTTGCCCAATCATCAACTGGACCAGGTTCCCCTTCCCCGGGCCCGTAGGAATACTTGATCTCATGGATCACGCCAAGTTTAGCGAGCCAAAGACGGCGAAGAGAATGCATGAATTCATTTTTGGTTAATCCGTCGAACCATATTGGGAGGCTGACATTAAACGCTTGGAGCGGACCAGGTTTTTCGTTGCCTTTGTGCCCCATGTGGATGCCCCAATCGACGGTCGAGCGGATCAATTGCAATCGACCCTCATGGACCCATTCGAGCCATTCTTCACGGTCCTCTTCCATGTGCTTAGCCATCTCTTTTTGTTGGCCTTTGTCCACGCGAGTCATGCTTGAAATAGCTACGAGATCCCTGCCTTTTGGCACCACAACGGCGAACATGTGCCCTTGGTTCCCTGCTGGGTATTTGATCAAGAAATGGGCTTCTGCGCGCATGTCTTGCTGCACCTTGATGGAGAGCTTTTCTTGCTTCAGCCAAGATTGAATCTGTTCGATGACAGCCTTGGGGTCCATGATAGGCCGATGAAGTACTCTCGTTTGAACCGCACCCTTGACTCAAGGGGTCATTTGGTCCATTTCTGAATGGAGGGTCGATAGAGCGCCACGGATGTTCTGACGGGCCGTTCCCCTTGTTCGCATCCGGGTGACTGCACGCTTGAAATCGCTCCAATCGTCCCAAAATTTAGCAAACGACCTTCCGCTTAACCAGAAGACAAAGGGGCAAGCGGTAACGAGTGTTGCCGTTGCCATTGTTCGAGCGCCTGAGCCCGCCCCATACACCAGCGTCCAATCAAAACCAAGGACGTCTTGGAGAGCAGTCGTGTTGTTGAGGGCGAGCCAAACGACAATACATGTCAAAATCGGCCAAAACATCAGCGAACCGAACATGGCGGAGAGGAAGTGGTACGAGGTGCGAGCATCAAGCCCCTCATCGGTTGAATCGCCAAGCAAGCGCCCCATTGCAATTTGAGCCCCGAGTGCGTAAAGTGCGATTGGGAGCATCAGCAAAAAGAAGGGAAGGCGAACAAGGCCCAAGACACCACGTAATGGGCTAAAGGAACGCAAATCAGTTCCTTCCGCATCGAGATCTCGGCCGTCCAGACCTCTGTCCTTGAGCAATGCTGAAACTGCCCGTGCTGGCGGTAGGCTTGGGTGGTCGATTGCTGGGACTTCTTTGTCCATGTAGGACAATGTGGCTGGTTGAAGGGCGTCGCGGAAGGAGCGGGCAGCCAAGACTTCCTCGCGCCATGAACCGAGGGGTGTCTTCGAACGGCGTGCATCGACTTGCCCCATCAAATGAAGCGCGTCGTTTTCAGCCCAGTCTGAAGTGTTGGGTGTGAGCGGCACCAGTTCGAGCCGCAATTTGTCGCGAAGGGAGATGACGTTTTCAGCAGGTGGCTCGCTCCATTGGCCGTCCCTGACGGACTCGACGAGGGCATCTGGGATGTCTTCGTCAAGCAGTTGGATGGGTGCGCCGTATTCGACCCACTCATCGGTTCTAAACAATTCTCGATTGCGGAAGTGAAGACCGATCGGAATCACAGCAGGCAGGGGGAGATTGTTTGATTTTGCAATCGCGCCTGCCGCAAGCACTGTCCGCATTGGGCCCGTGCGGAAACGGAGCATCGAGGAGTCGCTGTGGCTGGTCCCCTCAGGAAAGAGCACGCATCCGTAGCCATTGGAAATCCCTGTCGCCAACATAAGCAAGGTTCGTCCGTTGATTTGTGTGGCTTCTTCTTCCGAGCATCCGCCGCGAAGAAGTTCCGCCTTCCTGACCACCGGCTGAACGGCCATTCTTCGAGTCCACCAACTAAGCAATGGGCGGGTGACCAAGTCATGGCGAGCACCGAGAACGAAGAATCGCGGGTGATTGAGGGCGATGGCAAGAGGATCCATCAGTCCGTTTGTATGCCAAGCACAACATAAGTTTCCTCGGTCCGCAGGAAGCGTATCTCTGCCGGTGACTTCACGGGTCCTGAATTGGGCAGCTCGTACTCTTTTCCCAAACCACCAAGCCGCATGCGTCCAGAAAAACGAACCAGGGGTTGAGCCGGTAAAACTCGGCATTGGCGTGGACATCAACCTGTCCATTTTCATGTTGGTTGCTGATTTAGATAGAACGGGTAATGCATCGCCACGATGGTCGGTTGCACCCTCATTAACACCTTCTGGATTCAACTCAGTCCCCCCTCAAGGATGTGGCGATGTGTTCGAGTTCTGTGTGATTTATTTCGCCCCCCATAGGCGCAGCTTGAGGCCACATGGCTTGCAGTGTTTTCCCACCGTCGGACGAGAGGCGAGGGAGCACGTGAACATGGACATGAGGCACTTCTTGCCCAGCAAGCGGACCATCGTGGATGCAGACGGTGAAATCCTTGGTTTCAAAGTGGGTTGAAAGTCGACGCTGGACCTCACTTACCCCTTCGAACAATGCATCACGCTCGTCTTTTGAAAGATCGCTCAAACGTTGAACGCCCGTTTTTGGAACCACCAGAGTATGGCCGGATGTACGGGGGAAAATATCCAGAAATGCGTACCATTTTTCGCCTTCAGCGACCTTATGAGAGGGGATTGTCCCCGCCACAATTGATTCGAACAATGTTGGCTCGGCCATGGCTTTCCCAACAGGTACTCCTTTTCAGTGATGCACCGTCAATGCGATGCTTTTCGCTCATTGCGGAGGGAGAACCCAGTTTCCTGCAGCACCCTTACGCAAACCGATTGTGGATGTGGCCCCTGTTTGGTCAACAGTTGTGTGGTGAAGGAATGATTCGTCTTGCTCTGGGAAGTCGCTGCGATGGTGGTGGCCGCGGCTCTCTTCGCGGGCTAGGGCACTCTGTGCAGCTGCGATTGTCAATCTGATTCCTGCTTGAATTCGAAGAATCTCGACAAGGTTTGTGTTTGCAATCAGTGAAGGTTGATCGAGGTGGATGGATTCCGCCATGAGGCTGAGCGCCTCAAGTGATTCAATGCTGTTGGCGAGGGATTGTGCATCTCTTGGACCGATGAGTGCATTGCTTGCTGCATCCTTGAGTTTGGTTGCCACGGCTCCGACACGGACCACTGGGCCATCGTTTGTGCCATTGAGTGCAGTGAAATCTGCTTGGGCATTGGCTTCTTCCTCCAAAGCAATTGAGGAGCCTCTAAGGCTGCGCGATTGAACCCAAGAACCTGCATGTTCACCTGCTGCAGCGCCTCCACCAAGAGCATCTAGGAGTTGGTTGCCGGGAAGGGTTTGTGCACCATGGAATCCAGTGCAAGCAGCGCCACCTGCAGCGTACAATCCAGTGAACCATCGTGACCATGCGCCGTTGATGGCGCGGCCGTGTTCATCGACAGTGATACCGCCGATGGAGAGTACGGGGCGAGATTCAACCGCAACAGTTTGTCGCGATAAATCAATTCCTGTTCGCTGTGCTACCAAACGGAAGGCGCTTGCCCACCATGCAGTTGCATCGCCAAGATGGCGAGCGTCGAGGACCGCTTGGGATGACGCTTGAACCGCTGCGCAAACCTCAGCAACGCTTCCGTTGCCCAGGTCCAATTCACTGCCGTTTGCCTCATGCAATGTGGCTCCAGCGTTCATCAACCCGGTTGGAAGAACCATGTGTGTGTCGACAACACCTAGGGGCGAGTGGTCGAAGAATTCCATGTTTCGCAATGGGAGTCCAGCACGCAATGCCAAGTCCATGCCAATACCGATTGCGCCATGAGAAAAGACTCCTTCAAAGCCCTCGTCTGCGAGGATGACTGCTTTGGCTTGGATCGAGAGAATTCTGCCGTTGATCATGTCAGCAACCGTGAGGCCGTGCACTGTTTGATTTGAATGGATGAGCCCGAGAGGAAGGTGATCGCCACGGCGGACAACACCATGGCGCATGCATTGTTCTTCGAGGGTTTTTTGCACCTCTCGCCCGGTTGCATCACCAGAATCTGCCACTCTTGGCTTTCCATGGCCGATGGCCTTTGAAACATGAGGGAGGCCTGATGAATCTCTACGGAAGTTCACGCCCCAACGCTCGAGCAAATCGAGGGTTCGAACAGCTTCAGCCGTTCTGTTTGCGACGATGTCTTGGTCGGAAAGGAAACCACCATTTCGGATTGTGTCTTCTCGATGACCGCGATTGTTTGATTCCTGGATCGATGCTGCGAGGCCCTCACGGCCAGCGCCTGCGGTGCTGCCCAAGGCGTTCACTGCAACCATCAATGTGGATGCGCCTTGCTTGGCTGCTGCTGACGCTGCACGAAGTGCTGCTGGTCCGTCGCCTACTACAATGATGTCCCATGCTTCCATGTACCTCACATCCGGTAATCTTGGCCAAGCATGACTCGTCCATAAGGTGCGCGCTTCGATGGCTTGCTTTTTCTGCCACACGCAACCTTGGATTCATCGGTCATGTCGGTTCGCAGCGTTGCGAATTTGAAAAGACTTCAAACTAAGAATTTGGGCAAAGCCAACTCGCCTTTGCGGCGGGCGAGGGCCAGATTTCGAACCCTCAGTTTGGTTTGGCTGCCGCCGCTGCGGCGAACGTCGGTGCGCACAACCTGAGATTCAAGAACCACTCCATCATCATCCCTCAGGATGATTTGGACATCGGCAGGGCCAGTGAATTCTTTCGGCCAAGCAACGCCAATCCACAGCACAACGCCGCGTTCGAGGTAGCGGGGAATCCAATCAAGTGCGTCGTCCTCTGATGGGTGGGAGAGGTTGACGGCTTGACGCGGAGGTGGGCAAGGGCTCAATTCAAAGCGGTGATCTCGTGTTTCTGGCTCTCCGTTTGGCGTTAACACTTCAACGCGAACGTGGCGTTCTGTGAACGTTTGATTGTTGAGGGCAATGAACAGATTGCCAGCACCAGCGTGGCATGTTTCGTCCAATGCAACATCCATCCTCCACTCTGCTCGGAGCAATGGAGGGGCGCCAGAGAGCAAGTCGTATTGCAGACGGTCCAATAGGAGAAACGCCCCGGGTTGCCATCCTCGTGCATGGGCAATCAGGCGTTGGAGGCTTCGCCAGTTGAAACGGTGAGTGTCTTCGAGCAATAAGCCATCAATCCGATCGGCGAGAAGAAATGTTTTGAATTCTTCAAGCGCCATCGCTTCTGTAATTTCGCCCTCCATTTCGAGATGAAGAATGTAGAGAAGGCGTTCCAGCGCTTGCTTTGAAATATTCCCCGGGATTAATGCCTTCTTGAATGAGCGGCGCCATTCTTCCCATTCAAGCAAAAGATCGGGATCTAAATGCGCCACAAGAAGGTCTCCAAGGACGCTCCCGAGTTGGGTAGGGTGGTGTGTTGGAGCATGGAACACAAGTGAGGGAAATGGATCCCCCTGTTGACGAACAAAATCGTAAGAAAACACCGAATGGAATGTTTGCGCAACACCTCCAGTCATGGCGACAAGTAAGGCCATGTTCCATGCTAAAGAGTTGGCTTCAAAGGCAGATGCGAACACCAAAAGAGCGAATGTCCCGCCTGAAAGGATGCTAGCCATGAGATTGTTTCGGCGTTGATCCCGTAGGCTTTCGAGGATGCGGTCCATTCCTGGCTGGGCGCGCAATGCGTGGCGTTTACCCGCTTCAACACCTCCTTGTTCTCGAAGGGATATGCGCGCTTGCATCGCTTGCCACGACGATTCTCCGGCGATCACGCTTGGCGCAACAGCAATCGAAACCGGGATGAAGAGAAGGAGAATCCACCCTCCTGTTGAATCAATAAGAGACGGTTCGAGAAGACTCGTGAAAGCGAACATAGAGAGGAAGAATCCGTTGAGAGAACGCCAAAGCATAAGCGACGGCTTTCTTGCGATTTGGCCAATCATGAGCCGTCGCTTTTCGAGCTTCTGCCATTGTTGTTTGGTGTGTTCAAGCGGATCCTCTGCATGCTCAAACCCTTCGCCGTAAGGGTCAGGAAGAGCGAGTTGTTTTTCGAAACCGGGATTTTTTTCATCGCTCAATGGTCCCGCCTCCAACCATGGACGAGACGCCGTTGAATTTGGCTCTTGCCTTTGAAACTCACCCTATGAAGGGATTCCAAAGTTGAACCAATGGAGGCAAGGCGGACGTGCCAGGATTTGAACCCGGGATCTTCGGCTTAGGAGGCCAACGCATTATCCAGCTATGCTACACGCCCAATACGAACGGTCGGCCAGCCAATCAAGATGCTTTCGCATTGGCAAACCGTTGTCCAATCTTGGCAACGTTGAGTAAAAACCGCTCGAGTTCGATGCGCCCCTGTGTGGTTTTATGGAGGACAACATCGCAGTGCGCCAGTTCAACCAAGAGTTCTGTGAGCATCTGTTCTTCAAGTTGCATCCGCCCAGTTGTGAGCAAGCGGTG
>DAPR01000010.1:4477-31347 GCA_002502605.1 Euryarchaeota archaeon UBA258 | reverse complement strand
GAATTTTTCATGCCCTTTTTCTCCCATCGCCAATCATGGACCCTGTTGCGCAGGGCTTCCTCGAGAATGTGTTGCATCTCCCGAACCGATGTTGCATCGATAAGATGTTGCAGATTTTTTCTGTTGTCAAGCATGCCTCGTTGGCCGAGAAGTTCGGTCACAAAAATTGCTTTTCGAAGGTTCCCATCCGCGATGTGCGCAATATCACCAAGAACGCCTCGTGCTGGTTCTAGGCCCTCTTCGGCTGCAATTTGTTTGAGCCGCCCTTCAATGTCAGTTCTCGATGGAGATGGTAAGCGAATGTGTTGGCACCTGCTGCGCAGGGCTTCAATGACCCTCGAGGGGGTGTGGGAAGTGAAAATGAAACGGGCGCTCCCGCTTGCACTTTCCATCATCCGTCGCAAATAGGATTGCCTGATCGTCCCAAGATAGTCTGCATCTTCAATCACGATCAAGCGGGAAACTGGTGCTCTTCCATCGGTGCGTTCCGGTGTTGATTCTTTTCCCGCGGGAGCGGGTGTTGAGGACATGGTGCCCGAAAAAGTAGCATCGTATGCATCCAAGCTCGTACGACCGGCGAGCGTGTCGTTTGAAGAGGAGCCTTCCGGACGGAGGAATTCTTCGAACTTTGACATTGCCCCCGAGGTGCGGGCGAGATCTCTCGCCTGTAAGACGTGGGTGCGAGCGTTCCAAGAAGGGCCCAGGACCTGTCTGGCAATCAAGCGCCAAGTGGCTGTTTTACCGATCCCGGATGGCCCCGAAAGGAGCAGATGAGGGGGGTTTGCTTGAACGGCGGTTCGTTCAACGGTTGATTTGACTGCGTCTGGATACAGCAGTTCGTCGAAACGAACCGGTGCTTTAGAGACAAGCCAAGCTGACATCGTCATCAACTGGTCGTCAGCGGTCTTTCAACCCTGCGCGTGGCAATGGTTCACTCTGCGACGAGGCGCTTGGTGCCGTTGCGTCGGAGTTTCATGAAGATACGCGATCCACATGCCTTGCAACTGATTCCGTTCCGCTCTCGGTGGAACGATTCTAGACTGCCGCACACTGCACATTTGTAATCAACGAGTTCAACCATAATGTTCGACTCCATTTCACCCGACCGACCACCCTCTCTTGAACCTGTCCGTCGCGAGATGGACGGTTTCAGGCCGCGTTTGGGCTCCGACGTTCGCCTTACTCAGCACCGCCCACCAACGGTGGGACCATGCGGATGTTTTGGACGGCGCTGAAATCCATGGCCGCGATGTCGCTCGCTGCAACCATGGTGTTGTCGACGAAAACCCAAGAACCGTTGTTCTGGGTTGCCTTTTCGGCGAGTTCGGCTTGGCTCATCATCACTTCGCTGTGTCCGGATTCATCCGCCACTTCAACGAGGAATTTTGGCTCGTTGCCACCAACAAGGCCTGGCATCAACTTGAATTCGTCGGTTGCCTCAAAGGCCATGCCTCTCAGTTCTTCGGTGGAAACAAGGCGATCGTTAACGAACACCCAGGTTCCTTGGGATGCTGCCGCTTTGGCAACGATCTCCGGTTTAGTCATCTGTGCGACGGTGTGACCCGTAGCATCTGCAATCTTCACTTGGTACAAAATTTCACTCATGTGTAATCCTCCTTTACGAGTTGATTGCTCAACCCAATATAAAGGATGGAATGACAGAGGGTTAGACCTTTGCCATCAGGCCGAGACTGAGAGGTGTCGGGGAGATGAACCTTGAGTGGGTTTCATTCTCCATGCCGCAGCGACGCACAAGGTGGCGAAGAAGAGTGAGCGGTGCTGAGCGTGGAAGGAGGCCCCGCCGGTATTCATGGATGACATCCAGCATTTCTTGGCGTTCTGTACGGGTGAGTTTTGAACTGACTCGCCCGAGGACCCGTTCCATAGCATGAGCGATTGGCCCCGGCTTTGTCAGCACGTCCAGTGATTTTTGAGCCGCAGTCATGTACTCCAATGCCACGTTTTCAGGGTGGTCGCCGTTGTCAAAGGCACGGGCGAGCAGTCTTCCTAAGTCGCGCTTAGCGCTTGGAGAACGGCTGAGGAGGAACAGTTTGTTGGTGTTATGGAATCGCATGAGGCGATCCGCTGACCAACCCATCTTTCCTTCATTCAGCCAAAGTGAGAAAAATTCGACTCGGGCGAGGAAATGTTCTGCTTGTAATGGGTCGCTGAGGCGGCCTTCCTCGATGACCGGGATGTGGGGGTGAAGGGTTGTGAACACCAGAGCGAACAGCCCGGTGCCATTGCGTCGTGCTTGGGGTTGTCCTTCGGTGTACACCCTCACACGCTCGAGGCCACAGCTTGGCGAGTCTTTCTTGAAGACAAATCCGCAGATATCAGCGTTGATGAGGGCGTCGGATTGCAGTTGTGCGTACTCAATCATTTGTTGAGTGAAGTCGTCTCCAGTCTTTGGGTTGACGAGATGAACTTGATTGTCGCGCTTGACAAGGCGGATGGTCGGGCGGGGCGTGCCCATGCCAATTCCAACTTCGGGACAAACGCCAACGAGTTCGAGGTGATGGGACCACGTGCGTGTGAGGTTTCGGTATTCTGCACCGTCTCCATTGTACCTGACCTTGTGGCCAAGCAAGCAAGCCGAAACGCCAAGTTTGGGTTTGTCCATGATGCTGTGTTCTCGTATCAGTATATCAACAACTGTTTGAATCAATCAACAGGAAACAGCCTTACGGCCTTTTGGAAGAAGTGTGGCGCCCACTCCGGGAATTGAACCCGGGTCGCAGGAATGACAATCCTGCATGATAACCTCTACACCAAGCGGGCTTATGCAAACCCTCCGGGACGGAACGGCTATTTAAGACGCGCCGTGTAGCCCGAATGGGGAGTCCTCCATGCCGGGAAAAAAAACATCTGTAGAACAGACTCGAGAAGAGGAAAAGCAAGCCCAAGTGGGCAATATGCTTGATGCTGCATTCGGGGGAGTCGGTGGTTTGCAAAAGCCTCCGGAAGAAACCCAGGCTTACCCGGTGCCACTGGCTCCTGAGAATCCTTTCGAAGAAAAGGATCCAGAACACTCAGCCGACGATGAAGTCGAAGATGAATCCAAAGAGCCTTCTGGTCCTCCATCCGGCCCCCCTTCAGGCCCTCCATCTGGCCCCCCTTCTGGCCCTCCATCCGGTCCGCCATCTGGCCCACCTTCCGGCCCTCCTTCAGGCCCTCCGTCAGGCCCGCCATCCGGCCCTCCATCCGGCCCATCGGCTGCAGAAGAGTCGGAAGAAAGCAATGAAAGTCCACCTGTTGAAGAGGCATCGGGCGAAGAAGAATCGGTTCCAGAGGAAGGCCCTGTTTCTGAAGAAGAAACTGCATCTGAAGAACCTCCTAACGATGAACAACCCCCCCAAGGTGAAGAGGCTTCGCCTGAAGAAAAAGTGGGTGAAGAAGACGTTGCTGAAGAGCAACCTGTCCCTGATGAAACGCCCGCACCGGTAGAAGACATCATTGCCGCCCCAGAACCAATCGCAGCTCCAGCAGAATCATCTCTTGGGCCCGTTGAACCATCTTTAGAACGAACATCGGCTGCAGAAGCGGAAGTTGCTCGCCTATCTGCTGAGGTGGCAAGGCTCCGTCAATCTATGGCAGGTGCTGCTGAAGTCATTGAGGATCTTGAAACGCCACCAATGCCTCCCGCTGTGCTCAAAGATATCGTCATTGGAGCGCACATCGTGAGCGACTTTGCTCGACTCGCACGCCAACTGGACCGTGAACAATTGATTCGGGCAACTATGGGAACAATTGCAATGCTTCATCCGGATCAACCAAGCGTCATGATTTCAACTCGAAACATGGCCATGTTACCTCGTTTAGATGAACGTGGGTTGTGCGCTGCTCGCCTTGGTGGGGAGGCACCTCAATTTGCTCCAGAAGACTGGCGAACCCTCGAAGTTGTTCTTGCATCGGCGAGCCTTGCGACCGGTGGGCCAGCCGCAGTCATCCATTCACACGGTGCTTACACAACGGCAGCGAGCTGTGAGAAGGATCTTGTTGTGGTTTCTCCAATTGATGAAATCGGAAAGCGAAACATCGGAAAGGTGGTCATCGTTGACCCCGATGATGAAAATCCAGACGATTTCCTCAGGCAAATCATGGAAGCACTGCAACAAGGCGGAATGCGTTGTGTTGTTGTGCGAGGCCGTGGGGCCTACGCTGTAGGAAGAGACCTTGACCAAGCTTGGGCTAACGCTGCAATGGTCGAGCACAGCATGAGAATCGTGTTGTTGGCTCGTCAAGCAAACCTGAAAATTTGAGCTATTGAGTGATCATTCAAACTCGACTTGTAGGAAGTCGCCCTCGATTCGAGTTGGGTAAATATGGAGATCTTTCTTTTTCGACATTTTACCGAGGAGTTTCCCATAAGGAGGAAACAGAGGGAAAGGCGACCATTCCACAACGCTACCGTCTTCGAGATCGTAGGTCGATTGATGCAACGGGCAGCGAACACATCCATCCTTAATTTTCCCACCCATGGCTAGAGGCCAGCGCATGTGACGGCAGAGTCCTTCGGTTGCGATGTAGTCTCCTTCGATGTTTCCAACCATCAAGACCTTCAAGCCAATGGTGACCATCTTCGTTTTGCCAGGTTTCAATTTTTTAGTTTTTATCGCGTTCTTCCAAACCATGTCAGCCACCTCATCCTCGTACCTTTGCCATGCCACCATCGAGATGGAACACCTGTCCAGTGAGATTGTCGGGGGCGTCACAGAGCAACCAATGCATGGTCGAAGCGATTTCGTTAGGTTGGTTGATCCGCTTGAGTGGAATCATACCAACGGCAGCTTCTGTCATTGCATCGGATTTCAGAATTTGTTGGGCAAGCCTCGTGTCGGTCAACCCCGGCGCTACTGCATTGATGCGGATGTTGCGCTGGGCGTAAGTGGCGGCTGATGTTCGGACCATGGATTCAATGCCTCCTTTAGCAGCAGCAATTGCTTCGTGGTTCACCAGGCCCAATGATGCAGCGACGCTCGAGGTGAAGACAAGCCGGCCGCCACCGCTTCTAAGCATGGATTTGCATGCTGTGGACAACGTGAGGAAGGCGCTCGACAAATTTGTGTGGACCACTTCGTTGAACGCTTCGATCTTCACAGCATGAGGAGGGCGAATGAGAAGCGATCCAACGAGGTGTGCGACGCCCGATATTGCCCCATTACCGTTTTCTTTAGCGAGTTCCACCGCTTTGGTGACCGCTTCCCCGTCGAGTGCATCGCCCTCGACGACATGGGCGCCTTGGTTCTGAAGAAGGTCGCAGCGGCTTGAGTCCCGTGCGAGGAGGGTAACGGAATGCCCTGAATCAAGCAATTGCTGGCCGAGGACCAAGGCGATATCACTGCTACCGCCTACAATGAGGTAGGATGCTGTCATGACGCCAAATCTACACATTTGCATTTATACTTCTGTTTGACGATGACTATAGCCCTCTGCACGGAAAAATCATTCGAAGAGCATGAAACTGTCAGCACACATAAACGCTGAATGACAGACCGGGGGGCATGGTCATTATGGCAGACGTTGGTTGGTTTATCGGGCTAGGTCTTTGGTCGGCTGCGATCGTCATGGCCATCAAACCGCTTCATGGATACTTCATGAAGAAAGGCTGCGAAGATATGGTGGCCGTGTATTACAACAGGAAAATAGCCCACATGCTGGCCGGAGGAGTGCCGATTCTGGCTTCACCGATTGTCTTCAGTGACCCATTATGGCCTTTGCTTGGAGGGTTGATTGGGGCAGCAATTTTGGCCAGCACCCACCTCATGGACAAGCGGCTTTGGTGGATGCAAACCACCCAGAACATGAACGATGCCACCTTTTCATTGATGCTTGGACTGTCGGTGTACGCATTATGGGCTTATTCTGGCGAGCCATGGTTGGCCGTTCTTCCCGCTTTCTTCATGGCCTTTGGTGATGGAGTCACTGGAATCATCCGAAACAAACTGTTTGCTCGCAGAACAAAAAGCGCGTGGGGAAACCTCGGCATGGCGATTGTGTGCTTGCCTGCTGGATATCTGATTGGGGCGTCGCTAAGCCCCGCCATACCCCTTTGGGGGCTCATCTCCGGAGCCGTCGCTTCGTTTGTTGAACGGTATGAATTTGGCCCAATCGATGACAATGTACTGATTGTTGTGGCGTCGAGTCTCGTGCTGTTGATGGGCTTAGCGGTCGGGCCGTTGTAGGGAATCACTCAACGATTTTTTGAATGCTGAATTGCTTTCCATCATGGCCCCACATCACCACTCCTGGCTCAAGAAACCGGAAGTATTTGGTTCCAAATTCTGTACCAAAGTCGGGATGAGGCGTTTCGAGAGTCATCGCCAATCGTGTGCTGTAACCACCTAGAGAACCTACCGCTGCCGTACCGACAATTCCATCGATCACAACCGGGTGAAAGGGGGAAATTTTTGTCGGTCTTTCGCTTGCCATTGGGTGGTCATCGACGTCTAGGGTTAGGGCTTCTTCTGTTGCTGGAATCGTGTTTTTTTCCATGGTACCTTTAGGGATTTAGGGTATTTGAAGGTGGTTATCATCGCTCTCGTAGCTTTCTCAGTTTTTCTTGGAGGGCGTTTTTCTTGGGATCGCTTGCGGGATTTTGACCCTCGCTCTTGCTGGTAAAGCGACGAGTGAACAATCCAGTTTCCCAAACATGCACATCACCGTTTTCGCACCCCGCCACCATACGCCCGGCTGCAAAGGACAGGAAGCGAACATCAATTGATTCAGAGGCGGCCAATTGAGTTCCATCAGTGGTGTCGACGACTTGTAAATGGCCTGTGACGCCAGAACGGCGAGCAATCCAGCATGTAGGCTTGCCCTCAACCTCGAAACCAATGCTATGGGCTTCAACTGCATCACCTTTCAAGCACCACTGGCTTTCTCCTGTCGGTGAGAATGAATGGAGGTGACCTGCTTCATCTGCTGCAAGGCAGCCCATTTGGTGGGCACAAAGCGAAACAATGCCGTCATTCAGTGAATGAAGCAACACCGCACTGCGATCAGAAACCGTACCGTCTGCATGCCCGAAGATTAGATTTGATTGGTGTGTGGAACCACTCGTGATTGGCGAATCGACCGGGCCTTTGTGGTGATGGAGGGCTCCTTTTGAATCGATGGTTGCAAACCCACATTTGGGGCGGCCGAGTCCTAGCCAGACCTTGCCATCACACGATTCGATGGTCCATGGACGCTCGTCCATCCGGGTCACCCAGCGCTCAGTTCCATCCAATTCGTAAGACCAAACCGCCGATTCGATGAAATCGTTATGCTCAATGTCATACACAGATGAGGTTGCGTACACGATTCCTTCGTGAATAAGTGCAGCGTCAGCGCTGCCTTCGAGCGCATGCGACCATTGGGTCGTGCCACTTACTAAATCAACACAAACAAGATGCAAACCCGCTGTAGCGATGAGATGATTGCCGTGAAACATCAGGTCGTTCACACGGTCGTTGAGGACCGTTTTCCATAGCAATTCACCTTTCGGATCCCACCGCTTTAGGGCCCCATTCCAGCCACCTGCTACGACCGAACCATCGTTTTCAATCGCGACGGATGCAACCGGCTCTTCCAACGACCGGGTCATCCAAGTCGTGGCCAAGAGGTCCATGTGCCGCTGTAGCGAGAAGCCAACTTAACTTGGCCGGTCAAGATGCGTCATGAAGAAGGAACTTCGTCTTGATGGCGTGGGTCCGTGAGTGGAATCCTCGGCCGGGGTACAGCGAACGTCAATCCAAAAGCAACAAGGCCGAACAAACATGCCGTGTAGTAATGACCCATGGCAAAGAAGGAGACTGCAGCTGCCGTTCTGAGAACCAGCAGAGAACCGCTTTTCAAGGCCCAAACGGTGAACCCTGCCCCGATGATTGACAACCCCATGAATCCAAAGCCGATGGTGATGTACACTGCAGCGGCGCCAGGGTCCATCAGTGGATGCTCCATTTGTTCGGACGTCAGGTCGATGTTCCGAATTTCACATTCATCGGCGCCGTTCGAACAAGGAGCCTGCGCAAATTCTTCTTGGGAAGGCACAGTGAAATCAATTTCTGTGAACCCGATTGGCTCAATCATTGCAGGCGGCGAGAGCAACACCCGATTGGCGAAAACATCTCTTTTGCCATCGCGCTCGACAATGATGTCAACCCGAGCCAGCCCCGGGTCAAGCCGTTCAAATTCAAATTCCCCTTCTGAATCAGTGAGCACCTCTGAATAATTCCACACGCCCTCCTCATCCCAAGAAACATACACGGTCGCGTTGACGAGTGCCTCGCCTTGATGATCGAAAACCGTACCGCGAAACGTCGCTGTTTCATCAGGTGCTGTCAGAGAAAGGCGATAGACGAACTCATCCGGGCGCACCAGACCGTCTTCTGCCCGAGCGTAGTCAAGACCGTACAGAAAACCAAGCATGCAGATAAACAGCACAAACACAGCAATCGCTTTTCCCATAGGATGTAAGTTTGGGTCTTCAATGGTCAGCACTGCATCGGAAGAAGAGAACATCATCGCTGATTGAGGTTCTTGCAAACCGGTCAAATCATCGATGTAATCGTCCTTTTGTTCGACTGGTTCGAAGGGCGTCTGCTCTTCGTCTGCGCCCATACAACGCCCAAGGGGCCGAACTACTTGACCTCGATGCGCCCTTTTGAGTGTGCGATGAGACGAGCAAGTGCCTGTTCATGAATCCAAACGGTCATCTCAATCGTACCATCCTCGAGGCGTGATGTTTCTGTGACGAGGCCTGCGTCATACACGTCCGAGACAAAACCCTCAATGCCGCGCGAACTGTTTTGCGAGGGTGGCAAAAGAATCAGTTCGATTTGCGGTCCAAACAAATGAAACAAAATGGCGTCTTTCAGGTTCTGCATGCCAATCCCACTGTGAGATGAAACAACGTACGGTTCTGGTAACCCAAGCGCAGCAACGGTGGCCACAGCTTCCTCCAGTTGAGCGGGTGTGGCTTGGTCGGCTTTAGTCAGCACCGTGAGAACATGATTTTTGAGAGAATTCACATCGCTTTGCCAAGGAAATTCATCATCGATTTCTTCGCCATAGAATCTCGTGAACACTTCTTGTCGAGAGGTGAACAGTTTGCGTTCCAATTCCACTGGGTGGTCACTTGCGTCAGCCAAAATGAGCAATAAATCCGCCTCCAAGGCCTCGGCCAGAGTGGCTCGGAAAGCGTCGAGGGTAGAGGATGGTAAACGATCGATGAACCCAATGGTGTCAGCCAGCAACACCCTCGGACTGGCCTCCATTCTGCCCAATGTCGTTTCAAGCGTTGAAAATAACTTGTCTTGAACAAGCACTTCTTTCCCAGAGAGGTTGAGAAAAAGGCTTGATTTGCCAGCGTTAGTATAACCTGCGAGACCAACCGTCATCGCCCCACTGCGTGAGCGTTGCCGCCGTCTCTCGGATTGTGCCCCCGCGTGTTTTTGTTGGCGTTTGCGCAAATGTGCCAATTCTCGATTGATGTTGACAATTGATGCCTGAAGGGCTGTCACACCACCCCCACCATATCCGGCCCGCTCACCTGTAGTGGATTGATTGGCAAGTTCACGAAGCACGGTCCTGTCCGATTGAAGTCGGGCGATTCGAACTTGAGTGCGCGCTTCAATTGATGCAGCGTGCGCAGTGAAAAGAGCGAGCAAAAGACGCACTCTGTCCCAAACTTCGATCTTGACCGCATCGCTCACCCCGACCAGTTGTCGGGGGCTAGCGTTGGCGTGGAGAAGCACCAAATCAACGCCCGTCCATGGATGGCCCTTGGTCCTCATTGACAGTTCGTCCGAAGCGTCCTGGAGACGCCCTTTACCAAAGTACGTGCGTGGATCTTCGTGACCCGGTTGATGGAGCGTTTCCACAATTTGGATGCCCATAGTTTGCACCAATGCAATAAATTCTGAGGCGTCTTCATTGCCTCTCAACAGCAACACGGCCTTCCGGCCTTCGTGGTTGGTGCGAGCCTCGCCAAGCGTGACGCCCCCGGTTCCCGCCAGAACAAACGGGTCAGCGTCGTCCTTGGCCATGATTCTGCGTTGAGTCATCGTCATAAGAGTCCACCCCAAGGCCGCTCTATGGTCGAAGAGCATACCGTCACCATTGAATGGTCAGGCGATGCATCCCTTGGAACAGTCTACCTTGCTGCAGCGTCACGCCCCCACTGTAAGGCCACCCTCTCAGAAGCCGATGGAACGGCTGCACTGACGATTCGAGTTCAACATACGTCCCTGCAAGAATTGCGGGATATTGTTGATGAATTGATGGTCGCCCTCGCCGATATTGAAGGTGAATGATCAATCCTTGAGGTCAAGGATAACCGGTGCGTGATCCGAAACATCAAGTCCACCTTGGCGCTCTATCCTCACGCTTTTCACACGGGCTGCTGCCGCTTCGTTGAGGAGAAAATAATCAATGCGCCAGCCTCGATCTTTCACTCTCGCTTGGCCGCGATTTGACCACCAAGAATACAATTTTTCACCCTCACCGACATGCTCACGGAATGCATCGCTCCAGCCATCGTTCAACAACTCAGTAAACCATGCTCGCTCGTGCGGGAGAAACCCGCTCGATTTGGCGTTCCCTTTCGGATTCCAGATGTCGTCTTCTGTGTGTGCAATGTTAAGATCACCGCAGACAATCACAGGATTGGAGTCATCGAGATAAGGTCGCAAAAAAGAGCGCCATTCGTCCATCCATCGTTCTTTGAATTGTTGGCGTTCCTCTTTGTTTGAGCCGCTTGGCAGATAGGTGTTGATGCAGGTGAAGCCATCGTGCACTGAAACGAGGATACGCCCTTCAGAATCATTCGCATCAACCATTCCGCCCATCCCTTGAGTGATCGAAGAAATTGGAAGACGACTCAAGGTTGCGACGCCGGAGTAGCCTTTCTTCTCTGCAGGATGAAGATGCACTTCGAAGCCTTCGGGCCATGACCACCCCTTCGGCAATTGTTCGGGAAGGCACCGGACTTCCTGAAGCATCCAAACATCTGCATCGATTGAGGTGAAGTAGCCATCAATGCCTTTTCTTATGGCTGCCCGAATGCCGTTCACGTTCCAAGATACCAAGCGCATAGAAGGGGGTTTAACCGCCGGTGAATAAGTGTTCAACCTTGCATCTTTGAAATCAAACGGCCCGCATTTTGGCCAGATTCAACAGCTCCGTCGGCGAGCGTGTGTGTGCTTTCCACCCACGCACCGGCCAATACAATGTTGTGTTTGGCAAAAGCAAGGGGGTGAAGTTTGTGATTGGATGCTTCATTGAGAGAGATTTTCGCTTGCCGTCCTTCTTGCACGATGTGATTTCGCCAGCCTAAAGCGCGCTCATCCAAGAACAATTCCAAGGCCTCCATCCGTTCTTCAACGGAGGCGTACCTTGTCGGGCCTGCATCTTGCGCCAGCCCACCGACTGCAATGGCCGAAAGATGGGACCCTGAAGGCCCCAACTTAGGCTGAATCTGTATGTAATCGAGAAGGGCCATGCTCCTTTCTAGATTGATCACTGCTTGATGCTCCCCCATCGGTTTTGAATCCAAAGCGACCTCGATGGTTGAGGCTGTGGTCCGTTCAAGTTTCGAAAAGTGCTCTTCGGCCATCGCAGAGTCCACGCCCGAGAGGAGACGGCGAGCAGCCTTCGCACCACACGCCAAGACAATCACATCGGTTTCAATCGTCCGACCATCGCTTAAGTGTGCTTTACCTTGCTCGATTTTGCTGACTTCCAAGCCGCATTCGATGAACACGCCAACCTCATCCAGTGCGGCGGCCATTCGCCCTACGAGCCCCGCCCACCCTTCATTGCTAACGAGCAATTGGCCCTTGTTGAATGAATCAAAACGTTTCATATCATCAAAGCCCCAATTGGAAATAAAATTGGCACCTCTCGCAATCGGGTTGGTTAAATCGCGCGAACTTATCGCCCGTTTGTTCTGAACAGCCTGTGAAACATTGCCGGTTGGTCGAACCAAGCCGTGCCCGAGAACCTCGGTTTTGTGCGGGCGCAGAGGCATTGCTGCAAGTCGGACCCGGCTCAGTTTTTTCGTCATTGTATGAAGTGGCCCATTCTTCATCAAAAGGTGTGGGCCATAGCCGATTGAGAAACCGTCAAGCGGTTGACTGGTTGCCCTTCCTCCGATTCGCTTGGCCCGTTCTAGAGCAACGACGTGATGGCCCGCACTGGTGGCTGTGAGCGCTGCGGACAGTCCTGCCAAACCGCCACCAATGATCAGGGCGCGCACCATAGACAGCCCAGATGCCTTCACATCATCAACCCATTCACAGGAAGAGAGGGCGGCATGTTCATGGTTGTTCGACCAACACAGCACAAATCATAGGCGATGTGCAATGGACGAACAACCCCTCATCATCGATGTAGTTGACAACGGTGGACAATGGACCCACCGCGAATGGCGAATGCTACGATACCTCAAAGTCGATACCAAGATCATCGAGAACATGACGCCTGTCGAGGAGATGCGGCAAGTGGATGGCATCATTCTCTCCGGAGGGGCGGCGCGGGTTGGACTCACTGGTGAACTGGGAAACTGTGGAGCCTATCTCGGACTTGATGTTCCGATTTTAGGCATCTGTGCTGGTCATCAATTCATGGCGAGATTCTACGGAGGTGATGCACGGGAGTCTCCGGAACCTGAGTTTGGTGCCATGCAAATCACCCTGCACGACGGTGGAGGCACAATTTTTGCTGGGACAAACGAGTCTCAAACCGTTTGGGAATCTCATAACGACGAAGTTCACGAAGTGCCTGAAGGTTTTTTCATCACTGCAAGCAGCGATTCATGCAAAGTGCAGGGCATGGAGAATGAGAAGGGTGATCGGTTTGGTTTGCAGTTCCACCCTGAAGTCAATGATTCTGAGTTTGGCAAAGAGATGTTCGAAAACTTCGTTGAAGTGTGCCGTAAAGCACGCGATTCTGCCTGATTACGCCTCTTCATCACCTGCAACCTCTGCAGATGGGTCCTCTTTTTTGAGGCTCATGGCGGGGAAGACAAGCCACAACACCGGAAGAATGAACAGCGATTGTATGTTTTTTCCAGCCTTAGCCGTAAGCCTCGATTCGAATTGAACCCACGACGAGGCATCCTCGCTCCCCGGTTCTGGCGCTTCAGCGCGAACCGCTGATTGGTTCGCTTTCTCAACCAACCCAAGATCATAGCCGTTGAACATCATATCGATGTGAACGCCGAGGGGGGCCAATGACAGTTTGATGTCGGATGTGCCATGGACCATCGAGCCTTCTTCGGTTTGAGCGACAAAGGTTTCGTTTGCTAAATCATTGTTTGAATTTTGATTGTCCTCGGCCGAATCTTCACCGTCATCAGGGCCAGCCAAATCTGTCAGATAGGCGCCAGGAAGCACGACAAGGAAACACAGCAGCACAGCAGTCCATGAAACGCCCCTTAGAGTGCTACGGAATCGCAGACCAAACAACATAGCCAATTCTGTAAGAACCATCAGGGCAAGACAAGCCTTTGTGAAAAGGCGAGCTTGGCTGAGGCGTTCCTCTGGTTCCTCTGGTTCTTCTTCAGCATTCGAAGGCGATGGTTCTGATGGATCTGAAGGCGTTTCGTTGGATGGCGGTTCTTCGTAATCTCGGGTGAGCATGTACAACACAAACGAAGTTGAATTTTCCATTTTGACGTCGATGAGTGTCCGTTCATCGTCGACCGCAACAATGGCCTTGATGTTGGTGGGCGAAGGGCGGCCCTCGGTGTAACGTCCATCAAACTGGACCACAAGCCAAGCAGACATCATGATGTGAATCACAATCAGAACCGTCGCTGCACCACGTACAACCGTCCCTACATGGGAGGGTGGTGGTCGAAGGGACATGGTATTCCCTACCGCTCATCGTACTTGAGGTGTTGATTCAAGCCTCTTTGCCTCGGCGACCTGCAACAAGACCTGCAAGGGAAATGATTGCAATCACAGAGATTGGCGACAAGGCTGGTACGAGACCCGCCTCTTCTGCAAGTTCTTCTGCAGTTTGCGGTGGAGTATCGTCCTCGGTGGTGTCGTCAGCCGTGTTGCCTTCAGGCAAGTCGAGTTCTGCGGTGTCAACACCAGCTTCCTCAAGTGCTTCTGTAATTTCTCCAAGGTCGTGATCTTCGACGTTGACGATGTCCTCGATGCTGTTCGCATCTTCTGCTTCATCAGCAGCGGTGCTCGCTGGAACGCCTGTGAGGTATCGGATGCTCATCTTGACTGGTGCGTCGTCAGAGTAGCCTTGTGTTGCTGGGCCCGCCATGATGTAGGCCCCATCGTCGTCCATTGCATAGACACCGACGCCGACCATTGCAGCGTGCTCGGAACTCCACATTGGAGCCCACATGCCGTCGTTGTATGGGAATTCGGTTGGTGCAACATCTGAAAGTCGGTCTTCAAGGTTCATTTCAAACTGTTCGAGGACCTCTCCAAGATCGGAGTCTGCCATTGCTTCAACGATGGCCACGATTCTGTCGCTTGGTTCTTGGCCTTCTTCGACGAGTTCGCACTCTGTGTAGCTTTGGTAAGGTTCAGATGCCCCTGTTTGGGTCATGTGCATTTCCACGCAGTATTCGCCAACTTCCAAGACATCGACATCGTCAGCAAAGCTGTAATCCTGCTCTGAGCCGTCAATAGGCTTCGTATCAAGGAACAAGTCGTTGCCGCTTGGGTCGATTATGGACACTGTGAATGTTGCATTGCCATTTTCTTCGTAATCATAGACGGAGGCATCGAATCCGACGTTCATTCCATCTGTGTAAATGTTACCACCCATTTGTGGACCGACAAACTCGTCGTTGCACATGCTTGAGAATTCCATGACGACACTCCCGTCACTCGAATCTGTGGCCATACCGCTCACGCAGTAGGTGTGCTCTCCGTATGCAGTTGGGCTTAGGGTTTCTGTATCAAAGCCCACGTTGCCATAGAACCATTCCATGTTCGTGTCGCATCCATTTGCATCGCACATGGTGGTTTCCTGCTGAGAGAGGGGGGTGCCCGCAGCGTCAGTGAGAATTGCTTCGACCGTGTAGTGGCCCGTTGCGCCTTCGTCTTCTGCCGTAGCGCAATCTGAATTGTAATCGTTGACTGCATACCACTCGATTTCTGTGCCGTCGTCGCAGGTGAACATGTCACCCTCGGACCGGCCTGCGTCTTCGTCTTCGCTGTTTGCACAATCATTGGACCAGTCGTTCACTTGATCCCAACTGATTTCCATCCCATCGGTACACATGAACATCTTGCCGTCTTCATCGAAGGAAAGCATTTCCTCATCTAACTTGACATTCATGTAAATGTTGTCGCCATAGGCGCTCCAGGAACCGCTCATGTCCATTTCATCAGAGCCGTCGTAGCAGTCATCGTAGCCGTTGTTGAGGTCCCATTCGTAGATCCATTGGTCGCCGCTGTCGCATTGCCATTGGTTTTCATACTCATCGTAATCTTCGCCTTCAGCGTCGTCGCCTTCAAAGATACTGAGGATGCTGTCGCTGAGTTCATCTGCCACATCTTCTGCAACTGATTCTGCGAATTCTTCGCTGGCTCCGCTGATCACTTGACCCATCATGAAGAACATGAGTGGGTTGCCGGGTGGGCAGTTTGTGCATGCTTTGACCGATGTTGTGAGGCCTGCTCCATCGCCGAGATCGACAGTAAGGGAGTCGCCCATGGAGAACTCCATTTCATCACCAGTGATGGTGTCCTCAAACGTTCCAGATTCTGTGATCGAGTCTGACAATTCAATGTCAAGTTCACCTGCATCAAGGCCGATGTCTTCGGTTGGGATACCGGTGAGGGAAAAGGAGTAGTCGAGCGCTCCGGTGTAGGTACCGAACACCGTGCCGCAATGGTCGATCACTGACTCGTCGTCGACTTCAGCTTGCATACCCATGTCCATTTCCCACTCTTCCATGCAGTACCAGTTGGTGAAATCATTGGACGACATTTCAACATAGATTGGGCTTGGGGATCCAAGGCGCCATTGTGTGGCCGACTCTGTGATGGCATAGGACATCGAAATTCCGGTGTCGAAATCGATTGGTAGTTGTTCACCGCCGCCTTCGAAAAGAGCATCGAGTTCAATGTCGTTTGAAACGGAGACTTCCATCGAGAACGCCATGTCCGCTCCGACAAGGTTGTAGTCTTCATCGAGGTATTCGGTGTAGCCAATGTCTACGGTCAACACTTGTTCGCCGCTTGTCGAAGCGTCGATGTCGAAGGATGTATCATCGCTGGATCCGAAGGATGCAGGTTCCATCCAATCGGTCATCAAGACGCCGTCGAACAAGACGCCGTGACGAAGTGTGACTTCATCGGTTCGACTCCAAACGGTCACGTCTTCGCCATCCATGTCTTGAATGGTTTGAGGTGTGATGTCTTCTGAGTGGTGCACGTACACATTCGAAGAACCGGTGAGGAGTTGGCCGACAACCAAGTTTAGTCCTGCATCGTCTGCAGCGCCCATCACTTCTCCGAGCATTTCTGGGATGTCGAGGCCGGTGAAGTTGGTGAGATCCGAGTCGACGCTGGTCCAATCGTATTCCACACCATAGTAAAATTCGGAGGCTTCAGTTGGTGTTGCAGCCACAGGCCCAGCAGGGACAAGGGCGGCCAAAAGGAGGGCGGTCAGCAACAAGCTAGGTGCGGTTTTACGCATGTTCATGAAAATACCCACTTATTTCCAAGATATTATACTGTTGGCGACGGAAAAAAGCAGATTTCACATGTTTATACGGCAAAAAGTGTTGGCCCCATCATGGTGCTCCTGAACTTGTGGTCCCTTGGCCATTTTGTTCAATGGACCTTTGTTGGTAGGTTCATACCAATGAGTTGGGGGCTTTTTTTTGGCCTCTCAATCGGTTGGGAAATTCTTGAATGGTTTTTGCCTTACGAGTTTACAACCGAAGAGATCAGCAATAAAATTTCAGACATCGTGGTGAATTGTGCAGGATTCTATCTCGGAACCTCGCTCAAAGGTCCGCGAGAAGTTTGAGTGGTGCTGAACCTAGCGGAAACAACGATTGACGGAGGTCTTGAACCATTCCGATATCTTTATGATATCACGGCAATAGCAAGAAATGGTCCTACCCATGGAATCTGCGACAACCAGCCAAGAACTCAAGCCCTCCGACAACGAGATACGATTCAATGATGTATCGAAAGATACCCTGAACGGTTTCTTGGGAATTGCCATCCACTGGTTGGCCGTTCCCGCTCTTTTCGTTCTGACATTCATCTTCTATGCTGGAGGGGGGGTCGGCGTTGCGATCGGAATTATACTTCAAATCGCCATCGGGCTCGCATGGTTCTTGATGTTTAACAGTTACCTCGTCATCAACCCAAATGAGGGTGCAGCCCTCCAATTCTTTGGCAAGTATTCCGGCACCGTCGACGAAGAAGGATTTCACTGGTTGATCAATCCACTCTACGAGAAGCGAAAGATCTCACTCCGAATTCGTAATTTTGAGTCCGCTAAACTCAAGGTCAACGATGTGAATGCAAATCCGATTGAAATCGCCGCTGTTGTCGTCTGGAAAGTCGTCGATTCCGCCGAAGCTTTGTTCGAAGTGGATAATTACCATGATTATGTGCAAATTCAAAGTGAAGCCGCATTGCGCGCCATGGCAACAAAGTACCCATACGACATCATTGAAGACAAGGATATTGGCGGAATTGCGCTTTCCAGCCATCAAGAAGTCATCGCCCAGGAATTGCAAATTTCAGTCGAAGAACGCCTAAAGCGAGCCGGTATTGAAGTGCTTGAAGCACGCATTAGCCACCTAGCTTACTCCCAAGAAATTGCGCAGGCCATGCTCCGCCGTCAACAAGCAAGTGCAGTTGTTGCAGCCCGCAGTGAGATCGTCAAAGGAGCCGTGGGCATGGTTGAACTTGCTCTAGAGCAACTCAGTCAAAAGAACATCATCGAACTCGATGAAGACAAAAAGGCCAGCATGGTGAGTAATCTGCTGGTTGTGCTCTGTTCAGAAACGGATACGACGCCAGTGGTGAACACTGGTACTTTGTATCAATGAATATGATCGTTTGAGGTGTTCGTAAGTGGATACGGCGGCACTCTTTCGGCATGTACCGACCATTTTTGTCACCGTTTGCCTGCTCGCATACGTCACGTACAATTTCGTGAGAGGTGGCGCGTATGCTCGCGGGAAAGGTTGGCAATCAAAGGAGGAAGACCCCCGATCCTACTACCTCATACAAGGAATATTGATCTTGATTTCTTTCGGGCAAATAGCGAGCATTATCTTTTATCTGTACAAATGAGGAGGCATTCGGGTGGAAAAAAAGAAAATTTTACTGAGGATTGATCCGAAACTCCACGACGCAATAAGGCGAATGGCAGAAAACAACATGCGTTCTGTGAATGGCCAAATTGAGTTTATGCTCAAAAAATCAGTCACTGAACAACGAGGTGAATGAATAAGGATCGAGAGGACGAGGCGAACACTGGTTTTCTTAGTCGATGGTTTGGTTTCGCAGGGTGGAAAGCCATGTCGGTTCAAACAAGGGTGTTCACTCAAATCGTGTATCGAGTGTTCTTTTTGTTGGGATTTGCGGGTTTACTCATCGGTCATGGCATCATTGTAGGGGACGATCCCGGCGGCTTTACGCTGATTGCAATGGTTGGAATCTGGTTTCTGCTGTTCCAAGCAATGGTCAATTTCGTCTTCATCGAAGGTTCTCGCTGAGAACGTGGTCATTGAGGCGAACGAGGGCCTGTCATCTCTTCAGGACGGACCCAAGCATCGAATTCCTCGTTGGTAAGGTAGCCAAGTTCGAGAGCTGATTCCCGCAATGTTGTGCCTTTCTCATGGGCGTTCTTTGCAATTTTTGCAGCTTTATCATACCCAATGTGGTTGTTGAGGGCGGTCACCAACATCAGTGAGTTCTCAAGGTGATGGGCGATGGCTGATTCGACGGGCTCCATGCCCTCCACGCACTTGGTTCGGAAGGCACGGCACGAATCTGTTAGCAATCGCACGGAATGGAGGAGGTTGTGGATCATCATCGGCTTGTAGACATTCAGTTCGAAATTCCCTTGGCTCCCACCGACGGTGATGGCCGTATGGTTGCCCATCACTTGAGCGCAGACCATGGTCATGGCTTCAGCCTGAGTTGGATTGACCTTGCCAGGCATAATCGAAGAACCCGGTTCATTCGCTGGAAGCGATAATTCGCCAAATCCGCACCGTGGGCCTGAACCAAGCCAGCGAACGTCATTTGCAATCTTCATCAAGGACACTGCAAGCGTGTTGAGCGCGCCTGAAGTGGCGACAATTGCGTCGTGTGCCGCGAGTTGGGCGAACTTATTCTCTGCTGTGCAGAATGTAAGTCCAGTGATGTTAGCGATTTCATCGGCCACCATTTGAGCAAATAGGGGATGGGTGTTGAGTCCCGTCCCGACTGCTGTTCCACCAAGGGCGAGTTCGAACAAGTCGTCAAGAGCGAAATCAATTCGTCGAAGATCTGCATCAAGTTGAGCGACCCAACCTGAGACTTCTTGCCCTAGCGTGAGAGGGACTGCGTCCATCAAATGCGTCCTGCCAATCTTAACGATGTCTTTCCACGCCTCTGCTTTTTCCGACAATGCGTTTCGAAGTGCGCGAACGCTCGGTAGAAGTTCGTGGGTGATGGCTTCCGCTGCTGCAATGTGCATTGCGGTTGGGAAGGTGTCGTTTGAGGATTGAGCCCTGTTCACGTGATCGTTCGGATGAACTGGGGATTTTGAGCCGAGAACCCCGCCCGCCATCTCAATGGCACGGTTTGCAATGACTTCGTTCGTGTTCATGTTGGATTGTGTGCCGCTTCCAGTTTGCCAAATTCGCAAAGGAAAGTGGTCGTTAAGGTGGCCGTCGAGGACCTCTTGTGCTGCAGCGATGATCAGATCGCCAACGGCTGGGTCAAGTTGCTCTAGCGCTACGTTGGTTTTGGCTGCAGCCTGTTTCAAAATCCCAAAGGCTCGAATGACGCCCGCGGGCATGGTGTCTTCACCTATGTCGAAATTAATCAGAGAACGGGCTGTTTGACAACCGTAGTATTTGTCTGCAGGAACTTCGAGTTCGCCCATGGTGTCCGCCTCAATGCGTACATTGGCCATAGTGAACCGTAGAGGTGGTACTTCTTCACCGTTCGTACGGTTGTCCGCCGTTCAAGCCATTTGCGACTGATGCCCTTTGTTGCCTGTTATGCATTGGCCGGTGTTGGGCATCTGGCGCTAATCTCATGGTGAATAGTTATTGATGCAAAGTGCATAATTTCCTGTTTGCCGTTTCAAAAAGAATTTACAGGGCTTGCAGCACGCTGTTTAGTCGGAATAAGTTTCTTCGCCGATGCCTGTGGTGAGTGCTCCATTGTGCCAGAGCCCTCTGTACATGAGCATCGTTTGGAAGGGCATGACCACTTGGCCATCAGCCGAAACGGCGATCAATCCGCCCCTGCCGCCCATCGGGTTGACCATTTCTAGGACCCGATGGCTAGCCTCGAGCAGTGATGCGTCAGGTTGACGCAATTGAACGGCGAGTTCGTGTGCCGCGCATGTGCGGATGAACGCCTCGCCAACACCGGTACAGGACACTGCAACGGTCTGATCGCACCAAGTGCCCGCACCAATGATCGGTGTATCGCCAATTCTACCAACTGGTTTTCCCGTCATCCCTCCGGTTGAAGTCGCTGCTGCGAGGCGCCCATGAGCATCGAGTGCTACCGCACCAACCGTGCCCATACCTTCCTGTTCTTCGGGATCAAGGTCATGGTCGAGAACAGCGGAATCATCTTCGTCGGTTGAACCAGGGCGAGAGTTTTGACTCTTCCATTTCTTCCACTGGGCGGTTCTCAAATCAGTTTTGAGCCATGTCTGTTCGGCGTGTTCGAGGTGGTTGGCGTGCGCGAAATTATCCGCCGCACCAGCGTTTAACATCACAGGCCAGCCTTTTTTCAACAACAAGTTCGCTGCACGGATTGGATGGCGGATGCGTTCGACATTGACTACGGATCCTGCGGCTTGGTCTTCCCCCCGCATGATGCTCGCATCCATGTAGATCCGTTCATCTTCTGCGAGCACTGAACCGCGCCCAGCATTGTATAGCGGTTCATCTTCAAGCGCTTCCACTGCAAGGGTAACGGCCTCAAGGGCAGATAATTCTCCCGATTCCAACCGAGGGCCAAGATCATTGAGGATGGCCTGCATGCAACCCAAGCGTTGGGGATCGAGGTCTGTCATCCCTCTCCATTCGCCATCGCCGCCAGCGCCGCCGTGAAGGGCCAGAATGGCCATTGCTTCACCTCACTCAACGATGGAGACCTTGATGATCTTTTGAGGCTCTGCCGGGCGATCGCCAGGGAGTTTTTTGCAGCCTTCAATGGCTTTGACAACGTCCATGCCTTCTGAAACTTCGCCGAAGACAGCGTGGTTCCCGTTCAGCCAAGGAGTTGCTACTGTGGTCAGGAAGAACTGTGACCCACCGGTGTTTTTTCCTGCGTTCGCCATGGAGAAAATTCCCGGCTTATCGTGCTTCAATCGAAGAGCTGATGGTTCGCAAGGGATGTTCCAACCTGGTCCACCAGTTCCTGCACGGCGGGACATTGGGTCCTTGGAATGTGGGCAACCGCCTTGAATCATGAAGTCTTCAATCACACGATGGAAGTGAAGGCCGTCATAGTGGCCCATTTCAACAAGACGGACGAAATTTGCAACCGTATCGGGTGCATTTCCGTGGTAAAGTTCGATGGTGATGGCTCCTGCGCTGGTCTCCATAATGGCGTGCATGGCTCAACGAAGGCCCGGGGGGTCATGAGCATTCGCCTGTATGCAGGTTGGTTGTTGCTCAGTTTTTCAACCAGGGGCGGAAGTGTTGGTCAGCGTAAGCACGGGCATAATCCGCTGGGTAGCCAGAGGCAAGCAGTTGCTGCTCATAGGCCAATTGCTCTGCAGTAATCGTTGGATCTGATGCTGGAAGTGTGGCTGCATCATACGCCTTTTCTTGTGCTGCGAACGCGCTTGTTGGCCCCTTCGAACGCCCTCTCAAGAGGAGCATGGAAAGCAGAGATACAATCACAAGACCTGCGATGCCGTACACGATCATTGGTGACATCCCAAAGAGTTCAGAATCGGATTGAACATCAGCAGGGCCTGCAGTTTCATCTGAATCATCGACGGTGTCATCGTCGATGTTGCCATCGTCGCCCGGTAGCGTTGTGTTGTTTTCTCCACCAGTGGATTGATTGTCTGTGCTGTTGTCAACTGGAGTGGTGCCGTCGTCTTGGATTTCACACCCATCTGCTCCAACCGCAGTTCCGGTTGGAGTTCCTAGACAAGCATCCTGTGCGTCATTCACACCGTCACCATCTTCGTCCACAACAGCTGCTGGGCAACCGTCGCCGCCTTCTCCGTTGGCGACCCCGGGCACATCTGGGCATTGGTCGCCATCAGTGCCAAGTGGATTATCGCCGAAGGAGTCGAGATCGGTGTCGAGCGCCTGTGAATCATCGAGGGGCCAGAAATCGTTGAGGTTCGAAACGCCGTCTTCATCGATGTCTGCACAGCCATAGCGGTCGATGCTGGATTCACCAAAGGTGGTTGGGCAATCATCGACGATGCCATCGCCAGTGTCCGTTGTGTTGAAGCCGTCACGATCGACGTCGTTGGCCCACAATTCTTCCTCATTTTGAATCATGAACGCATCACCAATCATGACGTTGTTTTCTTCATTTCCTTCAGCAAGGTCATCGTTGACATCGATGGTGATTTGGCACGAGTACATTCCTGTTGAAGCCTCATCAGGAGTGGTGTAAAATTCTGAATCTGCGCCAAAGGTGATGTTGCCTTGAGTTGTAACATTCGCTTGTGTGGTCACCATGCGGGCGATTTCAGAGCCGTTTGCGTCAAGAAGGTCAACGTGGATGACGATGGTAGCATTGTTTGCTGGGCCTCGCAGACTGATCAATTCCCAAGACACCTGTACTTCTTCCCCCGAGGTGTGGTTTACTGGGCAGACGAGGGTTTCAATTCCAACATCCGCTGGGGCAGAGCCAACTATGTTGAGGGACATGTTGTAGAGCCCGCTTGCGCCACCAGCGTCGACAATGATGGTGTAGTCTTTGGTTTGGCCCTCGTACGGTGTGTCAAGCGATTGGAACACCATGCCGTAGCTCGTGTTGTCCGCATAGGCAACGAGGTTTCCTGCTGCGTCTTGGAGCGTGGCGGTGAAAGGTAGCGACGTGTCTGCGTCAAAGGTAAAATCAAAGTTTTCATTGTTGTTGATTGCAAACGCAAAGATATCTGATTCATCCAAGCCTGAGAAGCACCCTTCTCCACCCATTGATGGATTAATGCCGATGTTAATCCCGTTTCCTGAAGGGGCGTCTTGGCCCAGACCTACATCGTTCTGTTGTCCACAATTGAATGAGTTCGGATCAACACCTTCAGTTTCAATCACCAGGGTGTAGACCCCAAGAGAGAGCCAAGCTTCGACGCTGATGTAGAAGGTTCCACCTGCTCCTGCGTATGTTGTCGAAGATTCTGTGGTTACCGTTTCATCGTTTGAGCCGCTAAGGAATCCTCGATCAAACCATTCTCCCGCGCTGTCACGCAAGTACACATCAGCGTCCTGATCTGGTGAATTCACGAGAGTCACTGTGAGATTGAGGCCGGGTGAAACGGTCACTTCGAACCAATCTGCATCATCGACATCCTTGTGAACGCATCCCGTGATGGTCATCGAAACGTCTTGTCCTAAGAGGGCCGCTCCAGTTTCATCCTCACCTGCGTCTGACCCAGACATTCCGTCGTTTTGGGTCGGGCAAGCTGTGGCTTTTTGATCGACAAGTATGCTTTCATTCGCAGACGCTTCATTATCGTCTTCGGACTTTTCATCAATCAGTTCGTCTGAATCTGCCATGACAATGAAGGTGTAATTTCCTCCCTGTGCGCTTGCCGGCACAGACCCGGAAAATTGCACCATTTGGGATTCGTTGATGTCCAGCGAGGGGATGCTGATGTTACCAAGTTCCAAATCTAGATCGGACAGAGCGCCGTCGACTGAAAGCCATGCTGTGAGTGTGCTTGCAGGGGCAAGGAGGGTGCCTGTGTTGTTGATTTCAATGTCTGCGAGGACCGTTGAACCAGCGCTGCTGGTCAAGGATTGAGGCTCAACACTGTTGATGATGAGGTTTGCTTTTGGAGTGGAGTAATTGGTCCAGATGTCCATCGTCCAGTTCACGCCAGTTCCCGAACGAGTGATGTTGACGAAGTACACGCCTCCGATCCCGTCATAATCGGTCCCCAGGGTGGTTACGAATCCTTGGGAGCCTACGTAATCAATGCTGGTCGATGACGCATCCGTCAATCGTACCGTAAAGAAAACGGATTGGTCGAGTGTGATTTGTGCCTCAATGGTGTGATTGGCTGGAACATCGAAAGAAAACACATCGTTGCCTTCAATGCCATCAATACAACCGGTGTAGGAGTCGGTCACGTTCTGGCCCATCGAAGTTGATGCTGCTGACTCGTTGTTAGGCGCATCTGCACCAAGACCCGCGTCGTCAACGCCATTCGGGTGAAGGTCATCACACGATTCCCCGACAAGCATAACGCCGTCAGACGCCAAGAAATTGTTTGATTCATTATGTTCCGTGACATTGTCATAGCCATCAACGAAGAGGAGCCAATAATAGGTTCCATTCGCCAAATTAGATGGCAGTTGAACATTGGTTGTTGTGGTCCGACTGGTGTTTTCAGCCAGAGCCGCTTCACCCTCGGATGCATCGATCAATTCATCAAGAAAATCGTAAGTCTGATCTGTCGAAAGAATGAATTGAACTTCAAAGGAATCGGATGTGGTGTTGTAGATGTTTTCAACAACATAGGTGACGCTGACCGTAGCCCCTGCCTGCCCACTGACGGGTTCAGTGATGGAGGTGATCGTAAGGTCGGGTTTTGGAGGAGTGTTGTTTGTCCATGTCCTTAACGTGTATTGGCCGTCGCCAGAATAGGCTCGAACGTTGATGTAAAAGGTACTCGCAACGCCAGAGAAACTGGTACCGCCTGTGCTTACTTTTTCCAACGGGTCGTCATATTCTGACCAGGCGTAATCGTATTCATTGCCTGTTGAATCCACCAAATAGAGGTCGAAATCTGCTCCAGTTGGGACAACGAGTTCCACATCGACATCCTTTCCAGCAGTGGTCGTGACTGTGTACCAATCATCGGTATCTGTTGCATCTACACACCCTTGAGTGCCTGTTGCTCCGGAATTAGGATTCGTCCCAAGGCTTCGGGAAGTGTTTGCATCTGCGCCTGCATCGCCATTTGAACCTCCATCAGATTGGAGACTTGAGGGGCTTGGGCACGCTGCGCGTCCGCTTGATGAACTGGTTTTTGGCGTTGCATCTTCAAACGCTTTTTGACCAATCAAATTCTTGATTGCCGGTGGTTGTTGGGACTCGTGGTTCTCCGAATCATCGATTTTCAGAGTGGGTTCTTCGAACGTGGCAATAGCTGCTGCAAATGGCATCATGGATGCAATCAGGAACAGCGAGGTGAGGCAAAGGGCTGCGCTACGGGCGTTCTGCATAAAAAAACGGCAGTCATGCTCCATTATGAAACCTCGGATAGAGGGATTCTGTGGCTGTTGGCTTCGAACTCAAGCGAAGGCTCGCTCAATGTCTTCAGTGAGGTTCTCGAAGCGAGCACTGAGTTCACTCATTGCACCGTTGAATGCTTGCTCAGGAGTGAGGCTTCCATCGGTTTCGAAGGAGAACACGTAAGCGTTCTCAACTTCTTCGAGGGTGATGGCGTCATCAAAGTCGCCGTCGCGGTTTGTTCCCGGCCCAACTTGGTGGAGGGCGGATTCGAGGTCGATCACGTGATTGACGTCGGTGATGGTTTTGTCCTTGCCGAATAATTTGGCGTCGATTGCCTTTCCATCAGTTGTCTTCAAACCAAGATCGAAAAGAACTCCTGCTTTCTTGGGTTTGTTGAGTTTAGCGGTTCGCTGTGGGCGGAAACCAATGGCTGCAGCAGCGGCCCACTTTGCATGGTCTCGGCCTCGGCCAAGCGTTGCAAAGGCGTAGAATTCGAGGAATTGCCCCTTGGAGAGGATGGTCAATGGGATTCGCTTGTGTTCGTCACGGATGTCGAACATTTGGTCGGAAATCGTAGTGAGGTCTCCGGCGTAAACGGTCTTGTAATCTTCCTCAGCGTCTGCTGTTGGTCCACGTGCTGAGAGCGAGTAGAGCACTTGGCAGGAAGGGCAACCCTTGGATTCTTCAGCCAGGTCGATGCAGTTTGGGCATGCGTCAGAGAAATGGATGCCTTCTTCAGGGAAGGTTGGGATTGGAATCATTGCCAGTCGGTGAGCAAGAATTTCATCTGGGAGAACGTTGACCGATTCGAGGACTTCGCCCTTGTTATCTTGGTTCACGCCTTGAGAAAAGTCAACGCGGTTGATGGCCAATTTTGGGACATCTGCAATCAGCGCACGGCGAATTGCATTCACTTGTGCAGCGTCGGTATTGGTAAGGAGAATGCGGATTGCATTCCCTTGTGGCCAGCCATCAACAATCTTTGCGTCCATCTTTTCACCTTCACTATCAGACACGGCGGCCACGGCGGCCACCCTTCTTCTTGGTACCGTCGTGAGCGATTGGCGTCACGTCTTCGATTCGTGTGATGGTCATACCGGCACGGGTGAGTGCACGGATGGCTGCCTGAGCGCCTGGACCTGTGTTGTTGGACAAGTTGCCTCCTGGTGCTCGGTACTTGATGATCAATTGTGTGAATTCCTTTTCCTTGAGTGCATCAGCCATTTTTTCTGCAGCACGGGTTGCTGCGAATTGGCCACCGCTGTCCTT
>DAPR01000010.1:368-4443 GCA_002502605.1 Euryarchaeota archaeon UBA258 | reverse complement strand
TCGGTTGCTGTCATGAGGATGTTGTTGTAGGAACTGAAGATGTTGATAATTGCACGTCGTGTCATCACTCGTCACCTCCAGCGTCTTCAGCAGAAGGTGCTTCTGCTGCTGCTTCCTTCACTTCGGTAGCGAACTCAGCTGTTGCCTCTGGGTCGACTTCTTCGTCTTCGACTGCGTATTCTGCAGAGGAGGCTCGTCCGTCAATGGCCTTTCGAATTTGGTGCTCAGGATCGTTCAAATCAGAGGACACGTGGTACTTGATGAGTTCTTCTTCATCCCGGCTCACAGGGTATGATGGGATAGTGACCTTTTGGTCTCCAACGCAGATGTGCCCGTGGGTCACGAGTTGCCGAGCTTGCTTCATGGTTGATGCAAGACCCTTGTAGTAGACTTGTGCCTGAAGTCGGCGGTTGAGGATGTCCTCGGTGCCGAGCGAAAGAATGTCGTCAAGTGACGCATCTGAAGCAATCAATCCTTTGCCGTGAAGAGAACGAATCAAGTCGTCTTTCTCGCGCTGGGAGTGGGAGATTCCGTCGTCTGCCATTCCGATCAAGCGCATTGCTTGACGTCGATGTCGGCGAAGTTGGGACTTGGACTTCCAAATCTCTCGCATGTTCTTGAGGCCGTGATTCTTCTGAATCGCGTGTTCTTCTTCGATGCGTTCTGCCTTCCACGGGTGGGAAGGTGTGTCGAACTTAGGACGTGCAAACTTTGGTTCTCCCATTCATCATCCCTCCAAATCACTTACTTCGCTGTACACCAAGCGTTAGGCCGCCACGACCGTTGGACCGGCCGCGCTGTCCACGAACCTTGTTTCCGCTTGCGTGGCGAACACCACGGTAGCACTTCATGGTTCGAAGACGGTCGATGTCGTCTTTGAGTGTTAGAGTCACCTGTTGACCGGTGAGGTGGAGTTCGTCTCCAGTCTCAAGATCTCGCTGGCGGTTGAGCATCCACAATGGGACGGTCTCAGCATAGCCTTCAATGGCCAATCGGAGTGTTTCTTGTTCTTCGACGGAAAGGTGGCCGGCGAGGGAAGAAGGTGAGAATCCGGTGTTTTTGCAGATCTGAACTGCTGTGCGTGCACCGACGCCTTTGACCGAGGTCAATGCTGTTGAAAGGGTCTTTAGACCATCCATATCGGTATCTGCCATTCGTAGAATGTACGAGAAATCTTCTCCCAACTCCTCTTCTTTCGGTCGTGCCATGTTGGTTCACCTTTATGCTCAACACATAGTGTCAAGCAGGTTTCGGACCAACCTCCCCTATATCAAGACCGCGACGCGTTCATCGCGACGCTGAGAGCGAGATTTCCACTTTTCATGAGTGGAAAATAGCCTCTAGCGAGAATGGGTTCATTCTGACACGCAAATAAGCAACATTTCATCGCCCGGTTGCTGGACCAAAAATGCATCGCGCCGGCCATGCCTCCGGCCAAGTTGTCGGTCGATGGCTCCTTGGAGCTTTGGTTGAATTTCTGGTGCGACTGAGGCCCTCACGGTGAGGCGAGCAATGTCGTGTTCGAGGAGGACCTCGACCAGTTGGTCCACATGGCCCAATTCAAGTGGCATTCTCGCCAATGCCACAACCCGGCCTGTGGCCTGCACCAGCAAGCGATCCTGTGGCGCATCAAGCCTCAGTGGATGGGTGTGGTGAATTTGTGGCCGGCGCCCTTCAACAACGCCCCAGGCGATTGACTCCTCCTTTGAAACCGTCTTGAGCCAATCATCGGCCAATCCACTCTCGACCAAGGCAGCATCGAGGATGCTGATTCGCTCACCCCGCCGCGGTGGACGGTTGACTGCGATTGGGTGGCCAGCACCATGCAAAAGACGGCGTCCCCCGTTGACCAGCGTTGGTTGGTCCCCAAGGGTTGGTGGGACTCGGACAAAGCGACGAGCGATGCCTTCGGACGCTGCGCTCCCAAGCCACAATGCCAGGCGGTCAACCCTCCCCCTTCCACGTGAAGTCCAGACCCAAGTGCGTTGAAGGCCGGGCCATGTCAAGTCGACAAGTGCCTCCACTTCGAGGCGCTGGTCATGGGTGAGGCGGGGTGAAAGGTCAAGCAACAAGGATGGGCCATTCCGTCCTTCTTGGAGGAACGGTTGCCAACCCGCGAACACCTCATCGAGGCGTGGTTGCATCTCATCGAGGCCGTGTGTTCTGCTGTTTCGCGGGCGGGCTGGGTCGAGGTGCAGAAGAGCGATTTTGTCCGAGGTTAAACCCCCCAATTCACCTTGCAATTCAGACATGATTTCGGCGCCTGCACGGCCGTCACCAATCATAATTCGGCTCCGTGTTAGCCAAGGCGCAGACATCTCGTTGCGCTGTTCCGCAATTGTTCGCAAATTAACGGCACTTGCTTGGGCTCGATTAGGATCAAGTTCGACTCCTAAAGCAGGACGCTGGAGCACCGAGGCATGGGCGGCCAATTGGATCCCACTCCCACAGGCGCAATCGAGGAGGATCCCTTCGGGAAGTGCCGCTTGAGCAAGCAACTGTGAACGAATCAGAGCAACCTGCCACGGCGTGGCTAGAGGTTTGCCTTCACTGGCATGGTAGAAAACAAGGCCTTGGGGGGCCGTGGAATCCGGGGCCGATTCAGTGAGGCCGTCACTGACGGCGGTTATCGGATTGAGCGTTGTGGGCATGTGAAGCCCTCATTGGCCGGCGACATCGGATCGCGTCATGATGCTCTCAAAATGGATGCCGGCTGATGCAAAGGCTTCTGCTGCGCCTTCCTCTCTGTCAACGATGCTGATCACGCCAACCACCTTGCATTCGGTATCAGCGTGGATCCGTTGAACGGCTTTGATTGCTGAGCCGCCGGTCGTTGTTACGTCTTCGACAATGACGATGTCTCCGCCAGAGGCGAGAGGCCAGCCTTCAATCCCCGGGGGGTTGTTTGTTTTCCTGCCACCGCGCCCTTTCGGCTCCTTACGAACCATGAATCCTCGACGGGGGTGGTCTGCAGATGAGGCTGTAACAGCAATTGCTGTCAAAGGAACAGCCCCCAGTTCAAGCCCTCCAACATAATCAGCGCCCATGTCATCCATTCTGAGGTTCAACATTTCTCCCAAGAGATGAGTGGATTCTGGGTGCATCATCACTGGCTTCGTATCGAAAAACCAGCGGGATGTTCGGCCGCTTGCAAGCGTAAAGGCTTCGTCATTGCCTCCATCGATGAAAGCAAGGTCGCGAACCAGTTCTACCAACCGAGGCCATCGGCCGTGTGTTCGAAGGGAAGGGTGGACGGTCATGGCTCAATGGTCGGGACCAATGGAAATGAACTTTCCTTCCCCAATTGCTGTTGTTTTCTCATTGTGATGTGAGCGCGCCTCTCATAAACGGTCGCCGCCAAGCATCACAGGAGTGCTATGTCTTCAGAAGGTGCACCACGGCAAATCAGGGGCCACGACCCCTTGATTGGCGTTGATGTTTCTCGTTTGGAGGCTGAAATGGTTCGGTACCATCACTGGCTCGATGAACGGGCAGACGAAGCCTACATCATCGCTGAAAAAGCCCGCAAAAAGGGCTATGATCACAAAGAATTCGTTGAAATTCCGAGGGCTGCTGACCTCGCCGGACGGACTGAGAAATTACTCATCGAGCACCTCGATGGGTATGAGGTGGCCGACGATATCCGCCAGTTACTGGCTGAGCACGACCGTGAAACGACATCGATCATGATGGCGCAATCGGTCGCACGTGGCTTTCGAGAGAAAGGCTATGATTTGGTCACGGCAATCGATGTCGGTCTTCGTGTTGGCCTTGCAGTCCTCACTGAAGCTGTCCTGGTGGCGCCTCTCGAAGGCATCAGTGAAGTTCGTTTGCTCAACAACATCGATGGGTCACAGTTCGTATCCGTGCACTTTGCTGGACCGATTCGGGCTGCTGGCGGTACGGCTCAAGCGCTTGCCGTCTTGATCGCCGACATGATCCGTCGAGAACTCAACATTGGGCACTATCAACCAACAGATCCCGAGGTGGAGCGAGTCAAGGAAGAATTCGGGCTCTATCGCGGCAACCTCCAATACCGGCCCTCGCCGGCCGAAATCGATGAGATTGTGCGAGC
>DAPR01000010.1:0-302 GCA_002502605.1 Euryarchaeota archaeon UBA258 | reverse complement strand
GAGCGCATTGAATGCGCCGGGTATGGCCGTGTCCGCAACATCGACGAGCCGAGAATCCGCGGTGGTGTCTTGCTGGTCATTGGTGAAGGGATGTGTTTGAAGGCACCCAAAATTCAGAAGCACACCGAACGATTAAACGTGCCTGGATGGGATTTCATTTCGAAATTTGCAGCCCGTGGCAAGGAAAAGGACGATGACGGTGATGGGCCGAAATTCAAGTCCCGAAAGGTTCCAACCATTACCAAATTCATGAAGGACATCATCGCTGGCCGTCCAGTCTTTGGCGCGCCACTCGAAGCCGG
>DAPR01000060.1:21171-54209 GCA_002502605.1 Euryarchaeota archaeon UBA258 | reverse complement strand
CGAGTTTTCAAAGGAATTATATTCGCTATGCAATGACTTTTGCCCATCCTTTGAGAACCAAAAACGTAGCACCTGCTTCGTGAATTTCAAATTGGTCACCACTGGCCTTATCATACACGTTGTCGCCGAATTGGGCAATTGAATCATCGACCGTCATTTCCACTGTTAGCATGTCTTGAGTGCTTAATGCGAGTGCTTCATGAAGGGGTGAATATGGATTCGAACCGTCAGGATCAAGCCTCGATAGAGGGAATTCACTCACCCTCATGCCCGACTTGCCATGAAGCGATGTAGGCCATCGAATTTGCCGACGAACGTCGATGGTAACAACTTCATCGGTTTCACCCGCCGAACCCAGAACCACTGAAGTATCCGTTTTGAGCAAATCCAGAAAAAGGGCCTGATGTTTATCGAGGACTCCAAAATTCCCATCCCTCAATCGAGAGGCACGGTCTGGATGATTGACAATGGATGCGAGTTGTTCGATGGATGTCGGTCCTTTAGTTGATTTTCGACCTTCGCGTTGAGACTGTGACTTCAATCCTTCATGGAGTGTTTTAATCACTTTTTTGTGACCCTCATTTTTTTCAGCAATGCCCTGCAATTTAGCAATCATGCCACCCATTCCATCGCGAATTCTACGCGTCCAACCCTCGCTCGAAAGGTCGTGATATCGCGCGAGTCCCCCTTTGACATCCACGCCTTCGCCTCTGATGTATGACACCATTTCCCTTCGAGCTTCTGAATCGAGATGGAAGAGCGATGGATCTCGATAGTGGAGGTGGAACCCTCTGTGGCCCGAAAAGGTCACTTGCAAGTATTTTTCTTGAAATCCAAATTCTGGTTCAAGAAAGTCATTCCACAACGACCATGCTTGTTCGTGGATGACTTCGAGCATTCCCGGGAAATCTTTGTCGGTCACACCCGGTAAGTGATCACCGTCTAAATCAAAAATTAAATCAGCACCCAGCCAATTTTTATCGGCCATTTTCATCTCAAAAGGGCGCTCCCAATATGCGGTTGAGTAGAAGCAAGAGTGCATTGCTCGGTCTGTAAGGAATTGACGGACCCCTTGCATATCACTGAATCCCTTGTGGCGGATTGGAGGCGCCCCCCCGAATGGAATGAACATCCATTCTCTGGTTTTCATGCGCGGAGGTGTCCAAAATTCTGAACTGCGATAGTATGCACCAAAACGATGTGCAAACCTAGCCCAACCTGTTGCCAATAAAGTCCCTCCAATCCACTGAAAGAACGAGGGTTCTTGAACACTGAGGGCGCTTATTCGTTGGTCATCCAGAAACGTTCTTCCGCTTCTCCGACTGATGTTGCGGTGTCTGCACCGGTTGATTCAACGTAGTGTTCCCAGCACATGTAGAACTTGCCAACAACCATAGCGTTGCCAAAAGTAAGGCGGACGCCGCATGATTCACAGCGAGGGCCAATTTCACCATTTGGTGCTTGAGCGAGGGTGATGTGTTCGTGTGGCATTGCTGTCCCCTTGTTTGTGCTGTGGACGCTCAAGTCTTTGAACTTGAGCCTCGTTGAACCTACCAACTGGTTTCTTCCCACTGTGGTGATTTGCACCATTGAAGTAAATCAAGGGCGACTTCGCAAGATTCTGCAACTTCTGGATTCGCGTCGCCGAGGTGAGCTTCAAGCACATGCATCACGCTTGGGTCGCCAATGGCCCCCATTGCTTCGGCAGCTTCGTGTCGAACCATGATATGCTCCTGATCGTCGCTGAGCCTTTCGATGAGGGTTGGTAAGGCCGTAGGATTTTGCATTTGGCCAAGCACATACGCCAATTCATGACGCAACAATGCACTGCTTGATATGAACGCTCCACACAATGCTAAGCATGCTTCGTCTGACCCGTCGTTGCGAAGAGAGAACACTGTTCGCATTCTTTGGAACATTGGTGCCGTTTCATCCATCAGGAGAGCCGACCACTCATCGAGTGTTCCTGTGTTCTGCGGGGGGGCAGGGTCAACCGAACCATATTGGCTCACTCCCGGCGCCCTTTCAGCCATAAAAATCACCACTCAGGACTCATTTGAGCCAATAAATTGCATCTCTGCAGGATTAAAGGTTTGATCAATCAGACCGAGTTCTTGTCCTTCGGTGATGAATTGGCGGATAGAAGCACGACCTTCTTGTTTGTAATCGATTGTACGGTCATTGACGTACATGCTCACGAATTCCTTATTCGTTTCATCGTCAATTCCTCTGCCCCATTTCTTGGCGAATTCAAGTGCTTCAGCAGGTGACTTCAGAGCATACTCGATGCTCATTTTAGTGTACATGGTGATGTCTTCCATTGCTTTTGAGCCAAGATCACGCCGGACGACATTTCCTCCGAGCGGCATTGGCCAGCCACCCGTTCGCTCGTTCCACCAAACGCCAAGGTCGATGTGAACGTGGAGGTCGTGTTCAACATAGGTCAGTTGACCTTCGTGAATAATGAGGCCACTCAAGTAGGTTCCGTCGAGGACTCTTGGAATGATTTCGTCAAAAGGAACAACCGCAACTTCACAATCCCCCCAAGCCAAGCGCAATCCCATGTAGGCACTGGTCTTCAGGCCCGGAACGGCAATGACATTGCTTCGAACATCTGACTCACTTGCACCTTGCATTGAAACAACCATTGGGCCGTAGCCCTCACCCATCGATGCACCACAATTCATCAAAGCATAGTTCTCGGAAATTTCGGGGAAAGCGTGGATGGAAACTGCTGAAACTTCGAGATCGCAATTCATTGCACGGTGATTGAGGGTTTCGATGTCTTGCAATTCGTGGACAAAATTGTAACCTGGTGTTGGAAAGGCCCCGGTTGTCATGGCGTGGAACATAAACGCATCATCTGGGTCGGGGGAGTGACCAATTCGAACAATTTTGTTGCCGTTTTCATCGAGGGGTAACTGAGCCACCATGGAGGTTCGACAGGCGCGTCCTTGATGAACCAACCGCTATTTTTTCCTGAGTTGTACAATTCCGACATCTGTGATGCATTCACCGATTTGTTTTCAGTGTTGATTGATTCATCAAAGCCTAAGGGGAGTCATTGTTTGGGGGTCAAATCAACTGGTTGCATTGCATTCATGCTGTTGGTGATGCTTTCTATGCCTGTGGCCTCAAGTGCGTCAACCATATCGTTCACTGGCGCCACTACCGTGGAGGCCACTGACGGATCTTCCGCCCTAACCATTGATTCTGAACAGAAATACCTAGCGAGCGGTTACGATGACCACATGGCCATTATGTGGCTAGAAAATTTGTCGCTGATTGAAATTATTGATGTTGATCGACCCGTCGAATCGCTGGAATTTTCGCCAGATGGTTCTCAATTGGCCATTGCGATATCAGGTTCTGAAACGAAGGTCGACACCATTCAATTATTCGATGTCCAAAGCATGACCATGAGCGCTAAGCAGCAAGCTGCAAACGCACGGCCAGTGGACATTGCCTGGTCCCCAGATGGTCTTTTGCTCGCCGTTCCAAACGCCAATAATGGCATTGATTTAATCCGTATTTCCGATATGGAAATTGAGCGGAGTTTGACTGGTGAGCATAACACGGACGTAACATGTGTCGGATTCACAAGCAATGGTGGCCACATCATCAGCGGAGATGAGTCTGGGCGAATGGTTATGTGGAACAGCGATGGTACGCCAACATCCAAAAAATGGGAGTTTGGGAATGAACTCAAAGCATGTTCCTTTGATCCAACTGACACACGCATAGCATCGCTTACCACAGACGGAGCGTTGAACACCTTCTCCTTCGCCGGTGGTGCATTACAAAGCACGCAATTCACTTCCGGAGGCGGCATGTCATGGTCTCACGAGGGGACCTACATTCACTTGACTGAAAACGGAGATGAACCGCGATTACTGACGCTGGATGCTTCTACATTTGAACAAGTGGAAGCAACCTCTATGGCTCATCAGGTGCTCGATGTTGCAACTATCGAAAACCAATTTGGGTTAATCCAAGAATTCTACGCAGCGACCAATACTCTTCACTTAGCCGGGTATGGCAGCCATTCCGTGCCTGAAGGAATGGGTGTGGCCGGAGCTGACCTCGACGGAGACGGCATCCCTGATACCCTTGATGATGACGACGATGGCGATGCGATATTGGACCAGTGGGATACCTACTGCGGCGAGATAGAAACTGATTGTTCACGCTCCCCTCACGAAGATCATATTCGTTCACTTACGATTCAAATGAACGCCACGCACATGACCATTAAGGATCGGATCAAATTAGATATCGTCCTTTCATCCTCAATCAGAAATATGTCGAGAATATCTGTCATTGAGGATGCCCAACTCAGTGTCAGCGAGACCGATTTATTTGCCCGCTCCATTTGTGCCAACCACGATGAAACAAGAATCCTCGAACAGTGGAAAGATACGTTGATGCTTTCTGAAGGTCAATTAGAAGGTGGGGTCGTGAACTGCGCGGTAAGCGAAGGCATGACGCTTCGTGCGCAAAATGATTTCAAAACTCACATCGGTGTTGAATACACTATTTCCTTCAACCTGTCCTCGTCACCGGCATTTCCGTTGACTGTTAGGTTCGAAGAGCAAACTGTAGCCACTGATGCGTCATTGACCCATCTTGCAGAAATGCATCCCATTCATGTGGTCCTCTCTGCAAACGGGGCAAATGATGTCGAATTGTCTCCTTGGTGGACCACTGAATCTCCTTTGGAACTCACATTGGAAGAACGTGTTGTCAAAGAGCCTACCTTGACTCAGAAAGGTGTGGGTTTATTCGCTGATTATCCCATTCTCTTTGTCGTCGTCCTTGGCTTCCTTGGAGGAGGTATTTTGCTTGTATTGAGGACTAAAAATACAATGGGAATGGATCTCAACATCTTTGATGAAGATGATGACGATGAGCCTAGTTCCGAAGAAGACGTGGCTGAACCAAGCGCACAAATTGAGCAAGAAACTTTGAACGAGGCATCCAATGTTGAAACCGAAACAGAACATCTCGTCGATTCAAAAACTACTGTTCGGGACACAACAAGCGATCGCTCAGTTCAATCAACTAAGCGTAGGAAAGTGAGCCCATCCACAACCAGAGATGGCCCTATTACAACGGTAAAGAGAAAGCGCTTGGATGGAGGAGGGAACCCTCCTGTCCAGAAGAGATCAACCAGCAAAAAACGAGTTGTCAAGGTGAGTGAAACGACGAAGCGGAAGACCAGAAGGGTTGTGACTCAAGCCGATAAAGATGAAGAAGACACTTCACCAAGCGAATGAAGATCCTTGGGTGAGATCGCAAGCTTCGACCAAGAATTCTTCTAATCCTTGAATGTGTTCAGGGTCTAAACGATTGAACACTTCTCCAAAGTAACGGTTCAACCGTTCATATTTGAGGTCTGATTTGGACATCGACCATTCGATCACTGCCTTTCTTGTCACAGGGTCAGTTTCAAAATGTGAAAGGCGATGAAGCAAGGCTTCCTGTGCGGCTTGCACATCTTCTATTGGTGTGTCTTTTCTGGCAGCGAAGACGCCGAAAACCATTGGCTTTTGAGTTCGATTCAACCATGCTTGACCCAAATCGAGTTGAACGCGTTCTGGTTGTTTTTTGGCTTCCTCCAAAGCACGGTCGCCGATGAGAAGGGCTCCATCACATTTCGAAAGCATGGTGGTCAAATCAGGCCCCATCAAGTGAGTTTGTGGCTTCAAACGTTCTTGTTTCAAAATGTACTTGAGGAGTGCGACGGATGTCATAGAGTCTGTGGGCAATGCGATGCTTTTCATGGTTGACAGAGGCATATCGCCAAACACCAAAACGCTTCCAACTTCTCCTTTGCTGCAAATTCCTATTTCGGGGACCAGAACCAGTTCATCTGCATGTCGCGCATAGTCTGCTGCTGGTATGGGGGCTAAAACGCAATCTCTTCTCAAGAGGTGTCCGGTCAGCCATGAAGGTGGAGCGGGAAGGACTTGCCACTCATCGCCAAGGCCATAAAAAAGTGGATCGCAATTAAGGAAGGCCACGCGACCAATGATGCGCTTCCATTGGGGAGGTTGAGGGACTTGCATTTGTCCATCTACTCCTGTATAACTGTCAATCTTTTGCGGCGTTTTGGTTCAGGTGCAACATAGATTTCAAACCGTTCGTATGTGGTGTTTCTTTGAATTGGGACGCACCCTGCATCTTTGATCAAACGGGATAATTGATACCGGTCATGATCCAGTGGTGTTGTCGATCCTGCCAAATGCATGATTGATTCCTTCTGAACAGTCCCGTCAATATCATCTGCTCCAAATTGAAGAGCGAGTTCTGCCAGTTCATCGCCAATGTTCATCCTGTATGCCTTGATGTGAGGGATTGAATGAAGCATGAGACGAGATACTGCAATGGTTCGTAGAATCTCACTTCCCGTCGCTAATTGTGCTTCAGGCAGGCGTGTGTCATCCGGGAGGAAAGGATAGGGGACAAAGCACTGGAATCCACCCGTTTCTGAGGCAAGTTCGCGCAAAGAGATCATGTGTTCCACTCGTTGTTTGAGCGTTTCAATGGTTCCAAAGAGCATGGTGCAGTTCGTAGAAAGACCGACTTCGTGGGCCGACCTGTGGATATCAAGATATTCTTGAGAGCTCTCTTTTCCGTTGCAGATAATGGCCCTGACGTCATCGTCTAGAATCTCTGCACCACCGCCTGGTAATGAACCCAAGCCGGCATTCTTCAACCGCTGGAGCGTTTGAGTGTATGAAAGGTTGGAAAGTTGCGAAATATGTTTGATTTCAACAGCGGTGAGTGCTTTGATGGTAATGTGGGGGAACCGTGATTTTGTTGCGCGGAAAAGTTCCTCATAATGATCAATCCCCCAATCCGGGTGAAGGCCTCCAACGGAGTGGACTTCATCTACAAATTCGGCATACTGGCCAAGGTCTTCGAGATAATCACTGACATCCATTGCGTACGCATCTTCTGCCTTTTTACTTCTGCGAAAGGCACAGAATTTACAGGCTAAGACGCAAACATTGGTTTGATTGACATGGACGTTGCTGTTGAAAAACGCCTTGTCATCGAAGCGAGCGGTTCGAACCTCATGGGCTAACCGGCCAACTTCACTGAGGTTTGGGTGGTTGTAGAGGGTGAGTCCGTCTTCTAATGAGAGTGACTTGCCATCGGCCAATTTTGTGACCAGCGGTTGGATGGCCTCGCTCCAGTCGGAACCTTGCTGAAGTGATTCTGTCAGGCGCTGTTGCCAATCTTGGTTTGAACCAGCGTCAAACCGCGATGTTGTCCATGCTGACATATTCGTTCCTACCATGATGCATTCTTGAAGATGTGGATGAACCCATGGGGAAAATTCACTGAGAACCTGGTGTGAAGAAGTTCGAGTTAACGATGAATTTTCTGAACTCGTCGATGACAAAAACCGAACCGGATACCGCGAATATGATTGCCCAATCCGTCGCAGTTAACACTGTTGTTGACATCAAGTCACCCACCAGTAAAGTGGTGAATGGAATGCTGTGTTCTGCAAGTTGAACAAAGAACATCAACAAACCGAGCGAGAATAAAAAGGCGTAATTGATCCATTGATTTGAAAATAAACCAAGTTTAAACGCGCTTTCCCTATTGCTTCGGCAATTCATCACGTTAAACAGTTGATAGACAATGAACACGGAGAACGTCATGGTTTGAGCATGTTGGAACAATTCCTCGTTGTTTGTTTCCGAGGCCTGAATTGCGGCGAGTTGTTCTTCATTGGCTTCATCGCCCATTCGCTCACCAAGTTCACATTGGGCGACATCGAATGGAGCCTCTGCTTCAGTTTGCAGCGGGTGGATCTCACAAGTACCCACTCCACCACCTGCAAGGAAGAAGACAATCAGCGTCCCAGTGACCATCACAGCACCAAGATAGAAGATTAGGGTGATGTCACTGAAATTAGGCATGCCTTCATTGACTGGACGCGGTGGTTGATTCATGACATCCCCGTGGTTTTTCTCAACACCAAGCGCGACGGCTGGTGGACCATCCATCAGGATGTTGATCACGAGAATTTGTGTTGCGGTCAAAGGTAAATTCCAACCGAACAAGAACGTCGAAATAATGATCAAAGCAACAGCTGCGACGTTCGTAGAGACTTGATAGCGCACGAAATTGCGAATGTTCTGGTAAATTTTGCGACCTTCTTCAACAGCATGGACAATGTTGGCAAAATTGTCATCTTGGAGCACCATGTCTGCTGCGTCTTTTGCTACGTCAGTACCTGCGATGCCCATTGCAATTCCGATGTTCGCACGAGATAAAGCGGGGGCGTCATTGACACCATCACCGGTCATGGCCACAATTTCCCCTTGGTCTTGTAGTGATGAGACAATCCGCATTTTCTGTTCAGGTGTCACTCTGGAGAAGATGGAGGCTTGAGCCGATGCTTCACTCAATTGTTCATCATCAAAATCCGCCAAAGCATTACCGTTGACTGGTGGTATGCCACCTTCGGTAATGTTCAACTCTCGACCAATGGCTTCCGCAGTGTATTGTTGATCACCAGTGATCATTTTCACGCGGATACCCGCACGCTGACACACTTCAATAGCATCTTTCACTTCGGCTCGTGGCGGGTCCATGATACCAACGAGTCCTAGGAAAATGAAGCTTGATTCAACTGTGTTGATGTCCTCGATGTCTTCGTCCTCATCAAGACGACGAGCACAAAGTGCGATGACGCGCATGGCTTGTCCTGCCATGGCCTTGTTGGCCTCAGAGGCTAGATCGAAGTCTGCATCCTCAATAGGAACGATTTCTCCATCTTTAATTTTCCAGTTCACAAGAGAAACATATCCACCGGCACCACCTTTCGAAAAGACCCAACGTTCGCCTTCGTAGTCGTGAATCACCGACATCCGCTTTCTGTTGGTGTCGAAAAAGAATTCATGGAGCCGTGAATGGCGTTGAGCAAATTTCTTCACATCACCGTTGATTTTCCAACCAAGAACAGCACATGCTGAGTCTGTTGGGTCGCCAAGCGCCTGCCATTGGCCATCCACTTTAGAAATTTGAGAGTTATGGCACAGGCTCAAGCATGCGGCAGAGAGACGGAAGGCAAGATCGCTTTGGTACCCTGAGAGTTCCTCTCCAGTGACTGTTTTTCCGTTGTAAGAGAGTTCACCTTTTGGTTTGAAACCCTCACCCGAGATTGTAAATGTACCATCCGTAGTGGTCAATTGGCGTGCAGTCATTTGGTTCTTGGTGAGTGTACCGGTTTTGTCAGAGCAAATGACAGTTGTGGAACCAAGCGTTTCAACAGCCTTCATCCGTCGAATAATCGCTTTGTGTTTGGCCATATTCCGCATACCAAGCGCGAGCGTAATAACGAGGATAATTGGCAAGCCTTCTGGAACAATGGCAACAAAGATGGCAATGGCCACGATGAATTGTTCAACCGCCACCTCTCGCAAATCGGCTGTCGGATCGCCATAGGCAATCATCATCTTGATGGCGACCATGAGAACCGCTACGACAAGCGCTACAATGCCTAGGAATTTACCCAGGGATTCGAGTTTGTGCTCAAGTGGAGTTTTTGGCGACTCGGAGCCGACGATATCACTGGCAATCCGGCCAAGTTCGGTGTTCATTCCAATGTTGACCACAATGCCGACAGCACGGCCAGTGGCTACACTTGTGCCCATGTAAGCCATGTTATTCCTGTCAGCAAGCAATGCCTCGGTAGGGAGCGGTGCTGTGGTTTTCTTGATGCTGTCAGATTCACCAGTCAACGATGATTCATCGATTTTGCATTGATAGGACTCGACCACGCGAACGTCGGCTGGCACATTGATGCCTTCTTCCAGTTTGACCACGTCGCCGGGAACCAAGAGGGGCGTAGGCACCTCTTGCTCAACGCCATCGCGGACAACAATACAACTTGAAACTGCCATTTGTTTGAGCGAATCCATCGCCTGTTCCGCTTGTCCTTCTTGCCAAAATCCAAACACTGCATTTGCAGTGAGGACTGAAAAAATGAAAATAGCATCTCCCGGTTGATCTGGATGTATTGAGAGAGCAACAAGAGCAGCTCCGATGAGAAGATAATTCAGTGGATCGTTGTATTGGGAAAGGAAACGCAACCATGCTGGGGTTTTTTCTGGTTCTTGAAGCTTGTTTTCACCGTACTTAGCTCGTCGAATATCAACCTCAGAAGCAGTTAAGCCTTCAGGCTGGGTCTCGAGCGTGAGATAAGTGTCTTCAGAAGTCACATCGTGCCATTGTTGTTGTGCCATGGAATTCACCAAAGTAGGGCGGACCCTAGAATAAGGGGTTCTATATTGGACTTATGATAATAATGGTGGCATTCCCTTGACTCTAGCAGCGATGCGTTCACAAACTGGGTTGTTTTGGAAGTTGGTATGAGCGCCGACCATCAGCCGTATATTCCGGCTACTGAATCACCCAGTGAATTGACACTGCGTGTGATTGTGGTTGGAATTTTGCTCGGTATTTTGATGACCGCTGCGAATGCATACCTCGGTTTGTATGCAGGGATGACTGTTTCGGCAAGCATACCCGCCGCCGTCATGTCAATGATCATCTTACGCGGCATCTTCAACGATGTAAGTATTCTAGAAAATAACGCTGTTCAAACTATGGCAAGCGCTGGAGAGTCCCTAGCGGCTGGCGTGATTTTCACCGTACCAGCCATGTTGGTGATTGGTCTTTGGACTGAAATTCAATGGTTCGACACACTCATGATCGCCACTCTTGGTGGGCTATTAGGGACGATGTTTACGATTGCCCTAAGGCGTCTTTTCATCGTTGAAGAAGCATTACCATACCCGGAAGGGGTAGCATGCCGTGAAGTCCTGGTCGCGGGAGAAGAAGGCGGCGAAGGTGCATTGGCTATTCTTTACGCCTTAGGCATTGGTGCCATTTATGGACTCATGGTAAAGGGATTCGAAGTCACTCACCACACCGTTGAATCGGCCGTTGGGTTCCTTGGCACTCGTTTGTATGCAGGAATGGATTTGTCCATCGCTTTGCTTTCTGTTGGATACATCGTCGGTGTGCGTATTGCCTCATTCATTTTCTTGGGAGGTGTCTTGGGGTTCGGACTTCTTGTGCCAATGTACGGCCTTATTCATGGCTGGCCAAATTCGCCAACCCTCGTCGAAGGTTTTTACGACATCTGGGCTGAACAAATCCGGTATGTTGGTGTCGGTGCAATGGTTGTTGGTGGCGTGTACACGCTCTGGTCAATGAGAAAAACAATCATCACAGGTCTCTCAAAAGCCCTGATCAAAACGGAGGATGAGACCGAAGAACCACTTCGTACCGAAATCGACTTGCCTCTTGACAAGGTCATCATGTTTTGTGGGTTCCTTGTTCTCATGACGTTCCTGTACTATTGGCACGCAACCGGTTCGTTCGGTTTGGCACTGGCTGGCGCCCTGTTCCTTGGCGTGGTTGCGTTCTTTTTCGCTGCAGTTGCCGGTTACATCGCTGGTGTTGTTGGTTCATCCAATTCACCAGTTTCAGGCATGACCATAGCCACGCTCCTGTTCACTGTAGCGCTCGTTTGGATTGTTGGTGATTTCATGCTCGGTTTGGGCACTGAGGAACTCATGCTGGCAACATTGTTAATTGCAGCAGTTGTTGCTTCATCAGCAGCGATTGCTGGAGACGTCATGCAGGATCTGAAGACCGGCCACATGGTTGGTGCAACACCCTGGCGGCAGCAGGTTGCAGAAATCATTGGTGTGTTAACCGGTGCAGTGGTGATTGGACCAACGCTTGCGCTTTTGCATAATGCCTTCCAAATTTCCAAGACCGCCTGTGCCAACACAAACCTGAACCTTGCAGTTGCGGACCAATACGACTGCAGCAACGCACTCTTTGCACCACAAGCTGAGTTGATTGGCGCCATCATCCAAGGTGCTTTTGGTGGGGACCTCAACCTCCAAATGGTGACCTTGGGGGCAATCATCGCCATCGTTTTGATTTATTTGAAAATGCCAGTGATGTCCGTGGCCATTGGAATCTACCTGCCATTGGGCCTTTCAGTTCCAATTATGCTTGGTGGAATCATCTCCTTCTTCGCTCTAAGAACGGCGCATTACCGAGTGGATGGCCGCCTTGACATGATTCCATCCAAACAAGCCCAATCCGCAGCGAAAGAAGTCGAAAATCGTGGCGTGCTTATTGGAGCAGGATTCATTGCTGGTGAGTCGATCCTCGGCGTGTTCATTGCCGTGTTGATTGTAGCCGATATCCGTTTGCCAGAAATCTTCGGCGTGGTCACCCTCAATGATCTCTTCTCGTTGGTCTTCTTTGGTTGGTTCGTGGCTGTGTTCATTTGGCTTGCGACCCGCGCCCTTCCAAAGGGCGGCAATCTAATGAGCGATGCTGTTGTTGTCGCCATGGATGTTGCCTCTCGATTCAAGGCTGCGTTGTTGCCCCGAAAGTGATATCGGGGCTGACGGCCAACCAATCCGATGCACAACCATCAAAGGTCGCCCGTTAAGGCCTTAGAAATGGCAGGGGATTATATGTCAACGAGCATTGAAGAAATTGAAGAAATTGCACGAAAGTGCAGGGTAGAGATTGTGAAGATGGTCTATCGTGCCCAAGCAGGCCACCCCGGTGGCTCATTATCTGAAATTGATCTGCTCGCTGCGCTGTATGCCACGCGCATGCGCGTTCGACCATCGGAGCCAAAATGGAACGACCGAGATCGATTCATATTGTCGAAGGGTCACGCCTCTCCTGGTATGTATGCCATTTTAGCGGAAATGGGATTCATCAGCCATGAGGATTTGAAATCATACAGAGTTCTTGGTGGTGTCTGTCAAGGCCACGTTGACATGAAGTGGTGCCCCGGAGTTGATTTCTCCGCCGGTTCGCTTGGCATGGGCCTGTCGTTTGGAATGGGTTGTGCTATTGCAGCAAGGCTCGACAACAGCGACCGGAGAGCCTTTGTCATGATTGGTGACGGAGAAATGCAAGAAGGAAGCGTTTGGGAAGCCGCAATGGCTGCCGCTCATCACGAATTGGGCAATCTAAAGGTGATCTTGGATCGGAACCGCATACAAAACGATGATTTTTGTGAGGAACAAATGCGCATGTTCGACATACCGGCAAAGTGGAAGGCTTTTGGTTGGAACGTCAAAGAAATTGACGGACACAACATGCAAGACGTCATGGACGGACTTGATTTCCTCGAGGCAGAAGAAAATTGCAACGGACCTTCAATTCTTATTGCACACACCATCAAGGGTGGTGGGATTTCTTACATGGAGAACAATCCATCGTTCCACGGAGCTGCTCCAAATGAGGAACAGTACAATCAAGCCATGATGGAACTCGGGGAGGTGGAAGCATGACCCGGATGGCAGCAACCCGAGATGGTTACGGCCAAGCATTGCTCGACCTTGCAGACAATCCGAAGGTTGTGGTGTTGGAAGCGGATTTAGGAAAATCAACCAAATCCCTTCACTTTAGAAAAGCACATCCTGAGCGAACAGTTTCATGTGGAATTGGTGAACAAAACATGCTGTTGGTTGGCGCTGGTTTGGCCTCCGCAGGTTACATTCCATTCGCCAGCACCTTCGCCATCTTCACCGAACGTGCCTTCGAACAAATGAGAAACGGAGTGGCTCGTCCTAATTTGCCAGTCCATCTTTGTGGAAGCCACGGTGGTACACACACCGGTACTGACGGATCATCCGCACAATCCATTGAGGACCTCGCAGTGTTCAGGACCCTTCCAAACGTTGTCGTGATGCATCCTTGCGATGATGTGAGCACTCGAGCACTCACCATGCAATTACCCGCACTTGGAAAACCATCCTACATGCGTACCGCACGCAACAAAACTCCAGTGCTCTACGACGGAAGGGAAGCCGAGATTCAAATTGGTAAAGGAGTCGTTTTGGAAGAAGGTACAGATGTGGCCATCATCGCTTGTGGCGTTTTGGTATCTGAAGCACTCAAAGCAGCAAACCGTCTGAAGCAAGAAGGCGTGTCGGCGTGTGTTGTGGATATGCACACCCTCAAACCGCTGGATGGTGCTTTGATTGACAGGCTTGTCGAACAATGTGGTGCGCTCGTCACTGCTGAAGATCACAACATCATCGGAGGACTTGGTGGCGCTGTTGCTGAGCACCTCGTTTCGAACACCCTTGCTCCATTGGAGCGGGTCGGTGTCCCTGATCGGTTTGGAGAGTCAGGACAAGCCGATGAGATGTTGGAAGTCATGCAAATTTCGGCCCCGCACATTGCAAAAGCCGCCCAGCGAGCTATCACGCGAAAGTGAGCCAAGAACCATTAGGGTCGTGGCTAGACAACGACCATGGCCGATACCGATCGCCTCGCTCAAACGAACCGTGTGCTTGAATCATTCATCCAAGAACGGGATTGGGAACAATTTCACACCATCAAAAACATCATTGCCTCGATTGGAATTGAAGCGGCAGAGTTGGCCGAAACTGTTCAATGGTCGAACCCATCGGTTGATGATGCTAAGAATGATCCAAATCTAATGCAAAACCTTTCTCATGAGTTGGCCGATGTGATGTTGTATTGCCTCCGATTGTCCAGTATTTTAGGCCTCGACCCGATTGAATTAATGAATAAAAAAATCATCCTCAATGCAGAAAAATATCCCGCAGATTTGGTCCGTGGTTCATCTGCAAAATACACGGAATACGTCTGAAATGTTTTGAAAGTTCAGGCGCATACTTGATGGGGTGGGTCCAACAACCGACCTTCATGGAGTTCTTTTTGGACACAGCCGACGTAGATGAAATTCGTGAAATTGCAGCTTGGGGCATCTTAGATGGTGTGACCACAAACCCTTCATTGATTAAGAAAAGTGGTCGAGATTTTAAGCAAGTCGTTGCAGAAATTGCCTCCATTTGTGACGGCCCAATCTCGGCAGAAGTCACGGCAATGGACACCGAAGGAATGGTCGCTCAGGGCATGGCGCTCAAGGATGAGTTGCCAGAAAATGTCATTATCAAAATTCCATGCACTCCAGAAGGGTTGGCTGCGACTAAAATTCTCACAGAAGCGAACATCAAAACGAACGTCACCCTAATTTTCTCAGCATCTCAAGCCTTGATGGCGGCGAAAGCAGGGGCAACCTATGTTTCGCCATTCATTGGTCGAATTGACGATACGGGACATGATGGAATGAACCTGATTGCGGAGATTATGGAAACTTGGAACAATTATCCCACGATCACCACCAAAGTTCTTGCAGCATCCATCAGGCACCCGACACATGTGCTCCAGTGCATTCAATTGGGCGCTCATACCGCAACAATGCCAGCAAAGACCTTCCGTCAACTCATGACTCATCCCTTAACCGACAAAGGCCTTGAAGGATTCATGCGAGATTGGGCTGAAGTCGAAAAGGCTGGAAACGCTTGATACCGAACAAATCGAAGCGTTGTTGGAAAAGGAGGATTCTTCAATGAAGTCCTCCCCGCTTGGTGTATAGGGGGTTTACCATGAGTTCATCAAGAGACCGGCTTCAGCAGTTGTTGGATGGAGACCTTTCCCCTGAGGACATCGCTGAAGACCCTGCGCTTGTCAGTCTTGCTGACCGTCTCTACGGAATCAAAATCGCACCCGCTCGGCCTAAGAAGGCAAGGGACATGGTCGACAACCCGGTTGCCGATGTGACAGAAGTGGCACCGCCCACAGACATGTTGATTGAGGTCATTGGCGATATTGGCACTGCAGCACCACTTCCTGATCTTCCGGCAGGTGGTCTTCCAGCAATCGCACCGATTCCTGGCGCCAAGGGAAAGATGAATCCCCTCGTCTACGGTCTTGGGGCTGGGCTAGCATTCGTCGTTGCGAACCTCTTTGGCTTGTTCCAATCTGTGCTTGGCAACAACTGTCAAGCAAGTGACCTTTGCCCTGCCGACGGTTATACGCGAATGAATTTACTTGATCTTCACAACCTTGACACAGGCATGGGTTGGTCCCTTCCTTTGCAAGAAGGTGCTTACGGTATCCCTGACGTGGTCGCTGTGCTCGTGCTCACAATCAGCATTGTTGTGCTCATGCGTCGATCGTGATTTTAATGATGCTAGAAACGGCAACGGAGGTCCTTTCCTACATAGGAATGATGGCAATTCTTGCCGCATTTGTTCTTGAAACTCGAAATGTGCTTCACAGTAAACAGACCAGTTATTTGGCCCTCATGGCTGTTGGTTCAGCCCTTCTTGGCATCCGGGCTTTTCTCATAGAAGAATGGGCCTTTTTGATCTTGGAAGCGGCATGGTGCTTTGCTGCAGTGTGGGCCTACATCCAAACCCGATAACCCAGTGCATCGAGCAAAGAAGAAGCGTCATCTTGATGAGCAAGAGATTGCCGAGAGCAATCATGAGCCAAGGACCGGGTAAGGCCAAGCGAGGCATTCCTTCGAAAGAAGAGAACTTCAACGAATGGTACCCTTTCATTGTTGAAGCGGCGGAATTGGTTGACAAACGCTATCCAATCAAGGGCATGGATGTGTGGCGACCCTATGGTTGGAAAACCATGAAGCTCATCGACGCGTTGACTCATCGAGAGATGGAGCGAACCGACCATGAAGAAGTCAATTTCCCACTCCTCATCCCAGAGAACCTCCTTGATCGTGAAAACGCTCTCGTAGCCCGGTTGAAGCGCGCAAGAGAGGAGGGTGTCGACCCTGATGACCTTCGCGATGAAGAGGAAGAAGGCGGCTTCAAAAAAGAAGTTTATTGGGTCAAACACGCTGGTGAAAATGAACTTGACATTCCGATGTTTTTGCGACCAACCTCCGAAACGGCAATGTACACTATGTTCCCACTTTGGATTCGTTCTCACAAGGATTTACCGCTGAAAGTTTACCAAATGGTCAACACCTTCCGATATGAAACTAAACAGACGAGGTCGTTTATTCGGGTGAGGGAAATTCACTTTTTCGAAGCGCATACCGCCCACGCAGACGAAGCCGACGCAACACGGCAAATCGAACAGGATTTGGAAATCGTTGACACCATCATGCATGACCTATGCCTTCCGGTGATCAAGGCAAAGCGTCCTCTTTGGGATACATTCCCTGGCGCATGGTACACAATCGGTATCGACGCAGTGATGCCAAATGGACGAACCCTCCAAGTGGCATCATGCCACCATTACCAAGACCAGTGGGCGAAAGCATTCGATTTAACATACGAAAACCTCGATGCTCAACAGCAACATTGCCATCAAACGACTTACGGCATGTCGGAACGCTTGTTGGGTGCAGTGGTTGGTATGCATGGAGATGAAAACGGACTCATCATGCCACCCGCGGTAGCACCATTCCAAGTGGTCGTCTGTCCAATGATCAAGAAGAATTCAGAAGTCGACACGGTGGCTGCCGCTGATGAATTAGCGGCCAAGTTGCGCCGTCATGGTCTGCGGGTCAAGGTTGATTCACGCGACATTCGTGCAGGCCAGAAGTACTACGATTGGGAAATCAAAGGCGTGCCGCTTCGCCTCGACTTAGGCCCACGGGATCTCGCTCAAGGAACAGCCTATGCAGCCCGAAGAACAGGGGGCAAAGAGCCAATTCCTCTTGATGGAATAGAAGAAGCATGCCTGTCAATCCTCGAAGAAATTTCAGAGGAGTTGCGCCGTCGGTCACACGCCCACATGAACGATGTTGTCCAACCGTTGCCCGCAATCAATTTGGTCGATGGTGCCTATGTTCTTGAAGGCGAAGTCAAAGACGGCCACATTTACGAATTGCCATTCGATGGCACAGATGCTCACGCTGAAACAATTGAACGATTAACCGGCTTTGCATTTTTAGGTGATTCCACCGATGAGTACGAATCAGTGCGTCCGTGTCACATGAGTGGAACGCCTACACGCCGTCGAGTTCTCTTAGCCAAAACGTATTGAGGAGCCATAGAAGTTCGAGTTTACGTCATCTCTGTTTTGCTGGGATATGAGGTGGTATCATTCGGTCCATGTGCCGTGGAAATCTTCGGCATTGTCCACCCTGATGAAAAGATCCAGAGAACTCCATACAAGGCTGTTAAAACCGCTTTCCATGCCTTCTTGACCACCAGCTTTAGCCGTCATAAATTCGAATGTGTCTGATGGAGAATGCCATTCCTGCCAGAACGAAATGTCGCCACCGGGGCTAAAGAAATTGAATGTTGGATACCCTTCTGAGAAGAACGCACAATGATCAGATGCACACGATTCAGAAATCTGCCAAGTGATCGGATTAGCGTCGGTTGGCTGATAGGACAAATCATCATCAATCGTGGTGCCAACCCAATCATACATTCGTTCCATGTTGGATTGATTTGCACCAGCGATGCTGATGGTCCAGTCGTATTTTGTTGCCGAAAAAAGTTCTCCGCCAGGGCCGATAATTGGTTCCGATAGAGGTACAATCGGATAGTTGAGCGAGACCATGTCGAAGTTCATGTAAGCGCGAACTGATACATTTTCAGGAAGGTGTTCAACGTAAGCAAGGGAACCGAGGAGACCTTCTTCTTCGCACGCCCATAGACCTGCCACCACGGTATGATCAAATTCCATCTGTGCAAGGGCTTGGGCCATTTCCAACGAAACGGTCGAACCTGATGTGTCGTCGTTGGCCCCTTCGTTCGTACCGCCACCAGGTGGGGTAAACATGTAGGCGATGTCGAAATGCCCTCCTATTACGATGTATTCGTCAGGGGTGACTCGGCCCCAATTATAGCCAACAACATTGAGTTGGTCGGGATCATCATCATAGCGAGTGACTTCAACAAAATCAAAGCCCATCAATCGCATTTCTTCGGCCATTGCTTCTGCAGCTGCTTCGTACGCTGCACCACCCTCGTGAACTGAGGCTGAAGCGCACCAACGGTTGTTGTAGGAGTTCGTCAGCATGTCGATGGTTTCGAAGGCACGCCTACCATCGACGAGCATGAGTTCAGAACTTTCCTCTAATTGGACCGTATGATTGGCAACCAAGGAATCAGCTGTCACGTTGAATCCAATGAATGTCCGTTCCGTGTCCAAGATAAGAACATCAACGGTTTGGACATCTGCATCAAAGTCCATGATGACATCGTCTCTGTACACACCATATTCGTCCATGAAGAAGGCTCCAGGGGTTCGTTCAATGGTGTAATCAATGTTCGATTCAACGTGAAGTGTGTACACTTGCCCCCTGGGTGCAGTGGCTGCATTCAATGATTCATCGAGGAAAAGGATACTCGATTCCTTCACTTCTGTTTCACCGTAACAGCCAGACATGACCATGCTGATCATGAGGAGGCTTAACAGCACTGATCGGAGAGGGTTCATGGTGAATGCTCAGGGTGTCCCTATATGAATTGACGGAAGTTGAGTCTCGCCATCACATACCAAAGGAAGATGGGTCCAAATCCATGTCTCCATCCTTCATCATCTTCCGCATTTGTTTGTTGAGTTTGCGGTTTCCGCCCATGCCTTTCATCATCTTGCGGGAACGGTTCCATTGGGCGATAAGTTCTCGCACGTCCTTTTCTCGAACCCCAGCGCCACGAGCAACACGGCGGATCCTGTCAGCCTTGATTTTGGCTGGTTCGTTCTTTTCCCATGCCGTCATGCTGTCCATGATGGTGCGATATCGATCAAGGTTGCCTTGCATGGCTTCCTTTTGCCCCTTTGACATGGCACCCATTCCACCAAGCATGTTGCCTGGCAAAAAAGACATCAGTTTGTCAATCGTTCCAACCTTAGACATCATTTCCATTTGTTTGTACATGTCGTTGAGGGTGAATCGTCCACTCATCAGGCGCTGAGTCAAACGCATGGCTTCTTCTTCGTCCATGTCCTCAGGAGCCAAATCGATGAGGCCCTGAATATCGCCCATACCAAGAAGACGTGAAATGAACCGATCGGATTCAAACTTCTCCAAATCCCCGATGTTCTCTCCAACACCAATGTGGACGATTGGGGCACCGGTTGCAGCCACAGCAGAAAGAGCGCCACCGCCGCGTGCCGTTCCGTCCAATTTGGTGATGACAATGCCAGTGACACCCGCAAGTGTATGGAAGGATGCAGCAACGGGACCCGCTGCCTGTCCTACTTGTGCATCGATGACGAGCCACCGCTCGTTGGCGCGCGTCAGGCCAGAAATTTGTTCTAATTCATCAACCAATTCCTGATCGAGTTGATGCCGTCCAGCAGTGTCGACGATCACAAGATCTGCAGCCGCACATGCTTTCAAACCGTTTCTGACGATGGTTGGCGCATCCTTTGTTTCAGGTTCGCCGTAGACTTGCACGGTTGAATCTTCCAAAAGTTGCGAGAGTTGGGCATAGGCACCAGGTCGATGCACGTCAGCCTCGATGACCGCCACGCGAAGACCATGCTTCCGGCGGTACCATTCTGCCAATTTAGCGGTCGTGGTTGTTTTTCCCTGTCCGTACAGACCAACCAACAGAAGGGTTGCTCCATGAGGTTGGAATTCATGGGCAGGACCGAGTAAGCGGACCAGTTCGGTGTAGAGGATGTTCATGGCATGCGTTTGCATTGTGATGCCGGGACGCGGTGTTTCTTCTCGAAGTCTTGACTCCATTCGCTCGACAATTTCTTTGGTTTGACGAACGTTGAAATCAGCTTCTTGAAGCGCCCTACGAAGGCTACGTGTCATTTCACGAAGTTCTTCATCATCCAACTTGCGTTTATTCTTGAGCAACCCGATGGAGCGGAAAATACCCCTAGAAAGGCCTTCGAGTGCCATGACTCACCCTACCGGCTTCCCCCTTTCAATGCACCCATCAATCAGCGTGACTCACGCTTCATCAAGCGGTACATCGAGGTGAAGAACATCACCCTCTAATTTCGCTTTCACTTGGCTTGCTTTTGTTGGCACAGAAGTGACGACTTCTCGCTCACGGCCGTTGAGGCCGACAAACAAAACGCCGTCCTCACTGCGCAAGGAGAGATCATCACGATCGATACCGGGATAGTGCAAAGAAATACGTTCAATGGAACCTTCAATGTGCTTCGTCATACCCCGGTGTATAGAATGTTTGACAGCCTCACCAATGGTGTGAGGGCCGAGGTCTTCAGGATGGTTTTGGACTTCCCCATACAGGCGAGATCCTACCGTTCGTAGCGCTTCAATCCCAACCACCTCATCATCAAGCAGTTCCATTGTTGCGATGTTGACGTCTGGCATGGATTGTTCTAATTCTGCAACACGGCCGAGTTCAGCTGTTCTTCGATTGGCCAAAAATGGATGATCAAATTCAGGCGTGAGGCGGTTCACAAGACAATTCGGCACGGGTAAGTTGTATTCAAGCAGCGACTCATGGGCCCGAAGGGTCTCGTTAATGCCCATTCGCTCAGGGATTGTCACCAATGTAAACGATGTTATTTCCTCATTGGAAAGCACACGTCGGACATGAAGGACCCTTCTACGAAATCGTTCGAGTTCTTCTTTCATTGAATCGCTTTCTTTTCGCCCAAAAATCATTGAGCGCAATCCACCGGATACCCGCATCATTCGAATCAATCGATCGCTCCATGATTCAATCAACTCTGGAAGCGATAAGAACCGCAATGTGTGACCCGTCGGGGCAGTGTCAAACACAATCACATCCCAATTTGGATCTTCGACATGCCGAAGCAGTTCATCAAAAGCCAGCGCCTCATCCAACCCAGGAATCACCATATCTGAGGTTTTTACTTCATCACGTACCGAATCCATTTCTTCTTTGGCGTTTGGATCAAGCATCATGCTCAGGCTGCCTAACCCACCAAGTCCACCGCTTCCATTCATACCATTCATCATTTCACCCATTTTCGGCAGGACAGAAGAGATCTTCGATTCAGGGTCCATTTCCAAACCAAACAGGCCCGGCACACCCTCCACTTCAGTTGGGGTTGAATCCAATTTGACACCTAGAGAATCAGAGGTCGAATGGGCTGGGTCACTCGAAACTAAAAGGACGCGTAAACCTGCATCGGCAAGCCAAACGGCTGTTGCGGCAGATGTTGTTGTTTTGCCAACGCCGCCTTTTCCACCAAACAACAAGAGCCGAGCCATACTGTCTGCTGGGCTTCGGGGTCTTTGAATCCAACGCCGTCTATGAATTGGGGCAACGCTTTGATGAAGGGCACCCTACACCCCTCAACCATGGCCTCAGCATTTTTTCTGTTTCAGGCCGCATCCGTCACCTCCTTGTTGGGAATGACGCTTGGTTGGCGAGGGGTCATGACCAAGTATTCTGGTTTTTATGACCTTCCAACGGCTTGGAGCAATGTATTCTGGGGTCTTTTGCTGGGTGGAGTCTACGCCTCGCTCACTCACAACTACATCCTCAATCCGTACCTTCGGATGGTGGAAGATCAACAGGCACCAATTGTGAGTCCAATCAATTTGCTGTTCATCTGCCTCGTTGCATCGATTGCTGCCCACATGTTGCTGCGCCGTGAGCGTGTCCGTTCAGGCTCATCCCAGCCGACCAGCGGTTGGGCACTGGGGTTAGCGATTGGAGCCATGATGGGCATGGTTCACCTCTATCGAGTGTACGCTGGATATGACACCATCCTCTCAGGGAAACTTTGGGTGACAACCATTGGTTTCGGTTTGTTTGCACCCCGGACAGAAGCCCTCATCTGCAGTTTTCATGGGCACCTGATGCTTCAAGGAAAACGATGGGGTGCTGTACTCCGGTCCACATTTTGGCGTTGTTCTTACGTCGTTATGTTCTCATTCGCAACGATCGACCCCCTGGCTTGGGTCTTCATCATACCGTTCACCTTGCTGATCGACAAAAAGGCAAAAGTTTGGATTTGGGATTCAATACCAAGCGAAGGAAAGAAACGCCTTCGAAAGATGTGGGCCAGACAAGTTCGTGAGGCACGGAACATCGATAATGGAGACCAACAAACGGCTTAAATTAAGTAAAGGAGTGCTTACTTAACCTACACCTCACTTGTCGAGGTGGTTTTAGCGCTTTATTTGAAATAAGCATTTATGGGGTCTTCCGCACACAACGGTTATACAACGCCCGCCCAGCCTCACATGTATGGGTTCCTGCCCTTATTGTCGGAGTGTCACCTATCCGGGTGACACGATTTGCTATTCATGCGGACGCGTGTTGGCAAACCTTCGTTCGAAATCATTCGCAATGGAGCAACAATTCAATCATGGTTCAAAGGACACAACCTACAAAATGACAAAAAAACCAACTGGCAGAGGTGTCATCCAAACTCACACAGGGCGATCAAAAAACATCATGAAGCGAAGATGGAACAAATCGAGGCTTCTCGTTGTTGTTGTGTTCCTAGCGTTCGTCTTCACCTCACCTGTCGTTCAAGAAGCAACCATTGGTCAAATTGCCTCAATCAAAGAAACGCTCTATCTGAAAGCAGCGCCCGCTCGTGTGTATCCAATGGAAGTGGATTACGAGGTGACAAAGACAATACAAGCCCAAAACAATGGCGCGGAGGGCTATTTGGTTGAGAATTTGATTATACCAAATGATGTTGCGTCGCTCAATGGATCTGAACAGCAATACGCCTATACGGACAATTCATCAGCCATGCTGACCACCAATTTACAAACCATTACTTCAGTGAGCGTGATCATAAACGGAGGCGCTCCAATCGCAATCCCGTTAGATGGACTTCCGATCCGTTCAGCAGACGATAAAATCACCACCTCGGCAGGGCATGAAGTTTGGTGGCCGGGGTACGGTCCAGATGGCGAGCAGTGTGGAGTCAGTACCTGTGTGAAGGTTCAACTTAATCTTGCACCAGGTCAATCTGCGAGCGTTGCGATGACTGTTGGCCTCAAGAGCACATCGTATTCTTGGTGGGATTCGGGACGTGTTGATTCTCGGATCAATGGAATTGAAGAAGGAATCCAAATGGATACGAGCGGTACTTTTGATGACATTTCCTTGCGTGATGCCTTTGGAGAATCACAACAATACCGCGGGCAAAAATGGTACGACCGAGGTGTCAGTCCAATCCTTGATTCACGCTCGCTCGGAGGCTGGGCAATCAATGCTCAAAACGATGACGTTACCGCTCTGTCAAACCAAATCATTCAGTCCTTACCTGAAGGGGAAAATGACAACGCTTACGGGTATGCACGCGCAGTGTTCGATTACCTCCATGCCAATGCAGAATACGATCGAAATTCACCAATTATCGCCCGCAGTGGGCCTGAATGCCTGGCAGCAGGCCTTGGAGATTGCGACGAACAAACCAATGCGTTCTTGTCCCTATTGCGGGTCAAAGGGATGCCTGGGTGGTATGCATTCGGAGCATTGACCGATGCGAACTTCCTCGAATGGGAAGCGCACGCATGGGCCTACATTCAGCTTCCATTCAGTGAAGACTATTGCATAGAGCACAACATTGTACTCTCGCAGTGTTATGTTCAAGGTCAAGTTGACGTTGTCAACAACAAGTGGTTGTTGCATACACCAACCGCTTATTTGGCATGGATTGAACAGCCCGATGCGAGCGGTGATTTATTGAATGCTTATTACCAACCAGCATGGTACACAACCGGCGTTGAACGGTCTCCACCTGTCTATACGAGCGTGGTGTCAGAAATGAACGGTGGAAGTTACAGGGTCCCTGTTCTAGCAGAAAATCTTGGGTGAACATCATGCGAATCATTATTGGAGGAGCCGGACGGGTTGGAACGGATTTAGCGAAAGCATTGCGAGCTGAAGACATCGATGTCGTTTTGGTTGATTCAGATTCGAGAGCTGTCAAGAACGCTCAGAACCTCGATGTGCTTGTGATTCATGGAGATTTGACCACTCGTGAAAAATTGTACGAAGCAGGTATTGGCATCTCTACTGTGTTCGTTGCTGCCACCAATTCAGATGAGCGCAACCTCTTGGCTTGCGCACTAGCAGAACACGCTCACAGCGAAATCGCAGGTGATAATGCTGAACCTTTGTTGTCCATTTGCCGCGTCCGAGGAATGAATTTCCTAGAAGAACAAAACAACGGTCATTTGAGGGAATGGGCAAAAGTCAACCACGTGATCAATCCCCTGGAGGGCGCAATTCAGAGGCTCCACTCAGGACTGCGTTCATCTTCCATTGAGGAGGTGATCCCCTTCGGCCATGATGCATTCATCATCGAATTGGACGTGACAAGCCAAGCCAAGAGCGTGGTGTTTCAAACGCTGAGGGAGGCATCAAACCACATTGAAGGCGGCATGCCACTGATCGTTGGACTCAAGCGCGAAGGCGAGCGAAGCATTGTCCCTGATGGCGATTTTATGCTCGTACCAAACGACAGAATTGCTGTCGCAACAACTGGATTGTCAAGTTTTAATCGAATCCTTAATATTTTTGGCCATGAAGCAACCGATTTCCCTGTCAACCCAAAGGTTGCAGTCATTGGTGCTACCAAAATTGGCCAACGCATCGCTGATGATTGGCTCAACTCAGGGGCAAAGGTCACCGTCATCGAACGTGATCTGCAACGGGCAAACGATTTGTCGGGTTCCAAAATTGGAGCCAATCCGAACCTCGAAGTGATTCATGGCGACCACCTCGATCGAGACATATTGACAGAAATTGGAATTCCTGACCACCACATTGCCATCGCTGCACTCGAGAACGACCTTGCAAGCATCGCTGCTGCATTGTTGGCCAGTGACATGGGGGTTGACCGAACAGGCCTTCTGCTCTACGATGCAGATCTGGTGAAAGTCACCCAACGAATGGGCATTACTTTCGCCGTTGATCGTAAACGCGTTGCAGTGGACAACATGCTCGCACAAATTCACACCAAGGCTGCGGGTGCTTATGCCCTGCTCACCAACATCCCAAACATCGTCGGTATCAGCATGGAAGTCAATGAGCGTGCTCGATTTTCTGGTAAGCGAGTGGTCGAGGCGAATTTGCCTGAATGGATGAGAATTGCGTTCATTCAGAGGAAAAACAACAATGGAATCTGGGAGTCTTTACGACCATCACCTGACAAAGCGTTGCTGAACGGTGACCGGTTGATCATCTTTTCAACGCCAGATCGAATGCAAGACATCGAAAAGCGATTCAAGGTGTGATCACAATGCGCTCCGACGTCTTGTACCTCATTTTAGGGTGGACCCTCATCGCCCTTGCCATTCCGCTGGTGTTGTGTGGCATCATCACATGCATGCTTGATTCGATTGAGTTGGCATTGCGAGCCTTTGCCCTACCGAGTCTGATTTCGTTTTCTGTTGGCCTTATCATGCTTAGCTTTGGCACCCGCACCAACACAAGCGAACGGCTTCGAGACCGAGAAGCGTTCGCAGGTGTGGCGTTGGTCTGGCCAATTGCAGTGTTCATTGGAGCCCTGCCATATTGGCTCGGAGGCATGTTCAATGGACCATTTATGATTGATCCTAGCATCATGGACATCGGCCGAGGTGCGATCAATTCTTGGTTCGAATCAATGTCGGGTTTCACCACCACTGGAGCCACGGTCATCGCACCAAACATGAGTCCAAATTGCATTCCCGGTGTCACCGAAGATTGCATCAACAGCCAAGCTAAAGGTCTCCTTTTATGGCGATCTCTCACCCAATGGTTTGGTGGTATGGGAATCATCATGCTTGGCATGATGCTCTTATCAAGAGTCATCGGTGGAGGAATGGCCCTCGCACGTGCTGAATTAACCGGCCCTTCGTTGTCACGATTGCGCCCTAAACTGAAGCAGACAGCTATTGCCTTGTGGACCCTTTACATTGTTCTGACCTGCATTGAATTCTTACTGTTGTGGTCAGCAACGCCCATGGATTGGTTTGACGCGGTCAACCATTCTTTGACGACGCTTCCAACTGGTGGGTTCTCGACACACGACGCGAGCATTGGCTATTTTGATTCCATCGCGGTGGAGACAATTGTCATCGCCTTCATGTTCATCGGTGGAATCAATTTCACCCTGTTGTGGTTCATCAAAGAAGGAGAAATTAAGAAGGCCTTTGGCGATGAAGAATTTCGATACTACCTCATTTACATCCTCGTTGCAACCCTTGCCATCGCAGCAGCATTAATTGGCTCTGGCACCGGGATTGGCACATCGTTGCGCCACAGCCTCTTCCATGTTGTATCGATTGGCACATCCTCAGGATTTGTGACCACCAATTACCGAGATTACTCAAACGGTGGCGATTGGCCGCTTGTAACCCACCTCATCATTTTCGTCTTGATGATCGTTGGCGCAAGTGCCGGTTCAACGGCAGGCGGATTGAAACTCCTTCGCGTCACATTGGCGTTTAAGGTTGCAATGAGGGAACTCGTGAAAATTGCCCAACCTCGTAAAATTGATCAAATTCGTATGAATGGAGAAGTCGTTGAGGGCAATCAAATCGGCCTCATTGTTGGTATGCTGATCGTTTGGGTCGGATTGTTTGGCCTCTCAAGCATCATATTAGCGATCTTCATGCCAGACAACACATTCGAGAGCGTCATCACAGTTGTCGCTTCCTCATTGGGCAACACGGGACCGGCGCTCGGCGAGTATGGCCCACACGACACATGGGCGAGCATGAATTCAGGTGCCCTCCTTATCACCTCAATTTTGATGTGGTTTGGTCGACTGGAATTGCTCACAGCCGTTATTTTGATTCACCCACACACCTGGAGAAAAGAAGAGAAGGTCCAATCAGACCGTTCCGCCATCGCGCTGTACCGCCGTCTTATGGAAGACGACGATAAGGACTGAGCATCAAAACAACTTCATTTGTCCAGAAGAGCCTTTGTCCTCTTTGCCGTCATCATCAACGTCTTGAACTTCACTGATTGGCTCATCTAGAAGTTCCTCAAGCGGTTCGAGAACGGTTGAAGCCACATAAGCGTCAAGTGCCTCATTGTATGACTTTATCAAATCCTTCGTGGAACGGCGCGAGAGGGGTAGCCCTGCCATTGAGGCGTGTTCCTCAGCAGAGAAACCAAGGCGAATCGATAGGTCAAATGAATTGGAATCCCCTATGTTTGGATCGTCTTTGACCATGGCAGAAAGAAGTGGGAGCATCTCATCGCGAACAGCTGCTTTACTTGAGCCTGAAAATTCTGACAGGCGTTCAACAATCGCTGGACGGACCCATGATGCTTGACGGCGCAAAAATGCAGGATAGGAAGAATAGATTCGGTCTCGGAACACGGCTTTGTTTGGAATTGAAGCGGAGAGGCTGGCCAATTGGCCGCTCCAATACCACGACCTGTGAGCAGTGTTTTGGTATTGGCCCATCAGCATTCGAGCAGCGACGGAGAGCGTCTGGTTGGCCCGTGCGATTGAATCCTTTTCAGGGAACAGTGATGCGTTGTTCCAATGAACCCAGTTGATGAGTTCACTCGGGGGCTTATCGATCAGGCGGCCGAATTTGATGGCTTCAGCAGCACTTGTCGAACGGTAGAGAGCATCGAGGCCAGGAAACACTTCCAAGGTCGAATCCCTAGCGCCTGAACTGGCTTGAGCCTCGACCATCGCTTTTGTGATGGCTCCCTTAGCGGTTGAGGAGAGCACTTGCAAATCCCTCACCAAAGCCCGTAAATCACCTGGGTTGCTCTTCACCAGCGCTTGGACCGCAGCATCATCGAAATCCAATGATTCCTCTCTTAGCACTCGCTTTGCAATCCGACTTAGCGCTTCATTGCTGGCACGTTCGAATGTGATGATCTCCATGTGAGGCTTGAAGCGATCCCGTGTTGAGCGCCAACTCGAAGATTTCCCCCATAGGCCCATTATTTCATTGCAAGCCAAAATGACTGGCTGTTTTGTGTTGCTGACCAAGTTCAACAGCTCTGCCTTTCCACCTGAATCACCGCTCAGCGTAGTGGTCCGTCCAGCATCGTCTTCACCTTGCATGGCTTTTTCGATGCGGTCTTGGCTCACCGCTCTAAGGCCTCCAGAGATATGGTCGACTTCATCCAAAAGAATCAATGTTCGTTGTTTTTTCGCGTTCGGGTCGTGGAAAAGTGAACGATGTGTGCTTCCTTGAGTGGCTGCTTTCCGAATGGCCGCAGCATTCCGTGCATCCGAAGCGTTGAGTTCGATCACATTCCAACCGAGGTCTTGAGCAATGGCACGAGCAACAGAGGTTTTGCCGACACCCGGGGGGCCAACCAACAAAATGGATTTTTTCTTTGGCGTGCTGTTTTGCCAATCATCAAGCCATGCTCTAATTTTCCTACGCTGAACTTCATTGCCCTCAAGGTGACGTTCCGAAGTGGGTCGATGGCGCTCTGTCCAGTCGCTCACCTCAGGCATGACCGTACCTTCTTCCGAGGGTTCTTCAATATGTACCACGCAAGCGGCAAGAGGACCGTTGAGATTTACACAAGATCGTTGATGTGGACTCGCTTTTGTTCACCGCTGTTGCGATCCCTAACCGTCACTGTCTTGTCCTCGAGGGATTGGTGGTCAACGGTGATGCAGTTTGGCACTCCGATTTCATCCGCTCTTGCGTAACGCCGACCTATAGAACCGCTGCTGTCGTAGATGGACACTGTTCCTGGGGACGCACATAATGTTCGGTGGATGTCACGGGCCAATTGCCCCATGCCATCTTTTTCAAACAGAGGAAACACACAGTAATCCACAGGTGCGACGTGTTCACTCAAGCGGAGGATGGTGTATTGCTCGCCATCTTTTGCGCGTTCATCATAAGCATGATCGAGAATGTGCCAAATGATTCGGTCAATCCCAAACGCAGGTTCAACGACGTGTGGAATGTACCATTCACCAGTGATGGTTTCAGTGCGTTGAACTCGTTTCACATGTTCTGCTTTGACTTCGATTTCTTCGCCGGTTGGAAGCGTCATCGACATTGGGAATACCGTTTGAGCATCAAGCGATTCTACGGCCTTCTTCACCGCACCAGCGAGGGCGCGGAAGACAGGACCAGCTGTAGCCCCATCAATGGTCCATCCATCAATTTCCACTACTTTTGGTTCTTCGAATTCTCTGCGAGCCCTGAGGGTTTTTCCTGTGGCTTTTTCATGTGCTTCGAGATCATAGCAGCCACGGTGAGCGATACCAACGCATTCAATCCAGCCATAGGACCCTAAAATTTCTGCATCCCAGCAATCGCTTGCGTAATGAGCCATTTCATCTGCTTCATGTTGTCGGAACCTCAGCCGTTCAGGATCGATTCCTACCTTGAGTAAAAAGTCGTAAGTTTGTGCCATGAAGTAGCCAACCGTTGAATGCCGAACGATGTTTGCGTCCAGCGCTTCGGGGATGCTCAACTTGATGGAATCTTGACCATCGGGAATCAATTCCATTTTGGTGTTGGCCCACTGTGAAAAGTCATGGTTTTGATCCACGTGTGGATTGAAGAAATACTCCAATTCCGCCATATTAAATTCACGCAAACGAATCATGCCTTGTCGGGGTGAAATTTCATTTCTGTATCCCTTCCCGACCTGAATAGCCCCAAAGGGTAAACGGTCTCGATTGTGTCGTAAAAGAGCAGGGAATGATGTGAACATTCCCTGAGCTGTTTCTGGTCTCATGAAACCGGGTCGGCCCGAAGAACCAGCGCCGATGGTCGTGTTAAACATCAAATTTTGAGCGGTAATTGGGCTCCAATCTACGGCTTGACAGTTCGGACAACATGGTTGTGCGCTGTCAAGAAGGCCCTGAAGTTCACCAAGATTGAGTGCGTCAGGATTTGAATGGGCGTCTTCCAACAGTGTGTCTGCTCGGCTTGCTTCTTCGCACTGGCCACACACCGTCATGAAATCTGAAAACTCACCAACGTGACCCGATGCTTCCAAAACAGCGTATGGAGTGACGGTAGGACAGGAGAGTTCGACAATATTACCAAGCGAGAGCCAATGGTTGATCCATGTTTGATTGACGCGGTTGCGGAGTCGCCCACCGACTGGTCCAAAGTCATAGAGGCCTTTGGCTCCGCCGTGGATTTCAAACGCGGGAAGAATCACGCCTCTGCGCTTCAACATACCCGACATTCGTTCAAGCCGCTCAGCGTCATGTTGCATCGAATCCACGCTCAACCATCCTATGGCGGACTCCCTTTCAACCTCACCGTCGAAAACATGCCCAAAATGGTCAAGCGTAGCGTTAAGAAGCATGGCGAATTGCCAAAAGCATGGGACAATCGATGGTGGCAATCATCGAGGCAGATTGCACCGGCTGCGATCTCTGCATCCCACACTGTCCATTCGAAGCCTTGTTGCCACTGATGGAATCTCCCCCCGAGCGCACCAAGCCAAAACGCCCTATTGTTGTCGTTGAATCACAATGCGTTGGTTGCCTCTCATGCATAGGCTCATGCCCGACCAATGCACTCCACGAAATCAAGAGTCCACCAAACGCAAAAGATTCCCCACTTCTCCATCCACCACCACCACCAGCCACAGAACCGGTAAACAGGTGGAAAAAAGGTGGACTGCGCTGGGCTTAAGCAGGCCTTGAGTCAAAGATTGATTGAACTTTATTGACAATACATTAATTTACTCCTTCCAATGGACTCCGAGTCACGGGAAAGTGAGGAAAAAAATGGCAAATATCCATTATCTCAACAATCCTCTGGAAACAGAGGCACTGTTGGAGCGGTTATGTCCTCCCGTTCGCAATTGGTTTAAGGATAAATTCCCAGACTTTACGGAACCACAAAAACTAGCAATTCCGGCCATTATTGATCAGGAACACCTCTTGCTCTGTTCTCCAACAGGGTCTGGTAAAACACTCACCGCTTTTCTTTCGATTATTGACCAATTGGTTCGCCGTGCCCTTGATGGCAAGCTGGAAAAAAGAGTATACTGCGTCTACATATCCCCAATTAAGGCCTTGGCGAATGACATTCAAAGAAACTTATTAGGGCCACTGAAAGAAATTTCAGAACGCTACCTCCCTGACCGCGCCCAAGAGATTCGCGTCGGACTAAGGACAGGCGACACACCACAAAATGAACGACAGAAAATGCTGAGAAACCCACCACACATTCTCATCACAACCCCCGAAAGTTTGGCCATTGCCATCACATCGCCAAGGTTTCAGCCCATCGTCAGTGAAGTCGAGTACATGATCATCGACGAATTGCATTCGTTGGTCCCAACTAAACGCGGTGTGCATCTTGCGCTCACCTTGTCTTACCTTGACACCCTGCTGACACGACCTGTTCAGCGGATTGGAATTTCTGCGACAATGGAGCCTCTTGAAACGGTTGCAGAATTTCTCGTTGCGAGTGACGACAAAGAAAGCCGCACAGAATCGACCAAAGTCTGCATTGCTAAAGTCTCAGGTTCCCGGGAACTTGACCTGGATATCCTAATCACTGATCCTAAATTTAGTGATCTTTCTGTGATGAAAATTTTTGACAAAAACATCGAAGCAGTCGCTGATTTAATTGCTGCTCACAACACCACACTGGTGTTTGCTAACACCAGAAAAATGACGGAAAACATCGTGCTCAAGTTGCGCCCTTACCTTGGCGAGCTTGTTGCTGGACACCACGGATCAATGGACAAGAAAATTCGTCTCGATGTGGAAAAGAAACTCAAACATGGACACCTGAGGGCGGTTGTCACCTCTTCCTCGCTGGAAATGGGCATCGATATTGGTTCAGTTGATTTGGTCTTGCAAATTGGTAGTCCGGGCGACATCGCCACCGCATTGCAACGAATTGGCCGTGCTGGCCACCACGTTGGCGGCATCCCAAGGGCGAGGTTCCTTCCATCAAGTGTGGATGATTTATTGGAACTTGCAGCGCTCCAAGCGGCCATCCAAACTGGAGATATGGATCGTCTGGATTTCCCCGAAAATTGCTTAGATGTCGTGGCTCAATTCATGATTGGTTTGGTTATTATCAACCAAATTGACATTGATGAAGCCTATGAAATCATCATTAATGCGTGGTCTTATCGAAATTTCGAATACGATGACTTCATCGAAGTGTTGGACATGCTCGAAGAAGAACGAAGAGTTTGGATTGACTGGGAAGAGAACATCTACGGAAAACGTGGTTATTCTCGTATGATTTATTACACCAACATCGGGACCATTGCCCCAGACAATTCCTACTTGGTGTTTAACGCAGAAGGATC
>DAPR01000060.1:1531-21032 GCA_002502605.1 Euryarchaeota archaeon UBA258 | reverse complement strand
TCCGTGACTGGCCATCGTCCGACCGTCCCCTCTTGGTCTGGAGAAGCACGTTCTCGCTCGAGGGAATTGTCCAACGCCCTCCTCGATCTTATCGGCCATTGCATCGTCTCCCTTCGACGAGAAGAGGACCCACGGATTGTTCTTCGTGATGCATACGGTCTTTCGACCGATGTTTCAAACGCCATAGCACGGCACTTGGAAGAGCACAGTCTCGATTCTTTCCAAGTTCCAGATCCAAATCGCATATTGGTCGAACAAGTGCTCACGGGTGGCCACCCTACATACATGATCACAACATGCAGAGGGAGAGGATTCAACACGGCCCTTGGGTACTTCATGGCAGGTCTTGCTGAATCAAACAACATCGCTGTCATCGAAATGTCCTTTGATGAAAATGGTTTGCTGATTCGAACTTCGGAAGAGGTTGATCCAGGACAAATGTACGCTGCCTTCCGCAACAACAACCACAACGAAGTGATTGAGCGCTATGTCGTAAACACACAAATTTTTGCTAAGCGATTCAGGGAAGTTGCCGGACGTTCAATGATCATTCCTAAGAGAATAGGAGCTGAAGAAATCAGCCCACAGCAGTTCCAACAAAAGGCCGAAGCACTCCTCAACAAGCATCGAACAACCGATGACAGTTTGCTCATGCGTGAGGCAAAAAATGAGATCATGTTCGGCGACATCGACATGAAGAGTTTGGAAATCTTCCTTCGCTCATGTGTGGATGGTGATGCGAGGATTGTCCACAATAAAGTCACTGTACCTTCACGGCTGGGAATGTCGCTCTTTATGTCGGCGTTTGAAGATTTGATGGCAATGAAAACTCGGGCTTACCTCGTGAAGGACATCGACCCAGCCATCCTTCAGCGACTGCTTGGTACACGCAGTTTGGCTACAGAATTAACTGCGGAACAACTGGATAAATTCTACCTCGACAAGGCACCGATTCCTACCAATGCAAAAGAATTGATGACGCTCATGTCCCATGGTGGTGGACTCGATCCTGAATTCCATAATCCGTTGTACAAAGAGAAACTTGCCGGAATCGAACTTGATACAATCCGTGGATGGGTCACGCAATTATCCGATCATGGAAAGATTACCAAACTCGATGGCACGGGTTCTGAACAACTCGATGGGAAGTGGTTTTCGCCCTTCATGGCTGAGATCCACGGGACACTCGGCTGCTTAGCAGTCAATGGAGGAAAAGAAGTCAATGATCTTCGAGAACTTCACACACGTGGGCTATCTTACAAAATTGCAACAGCGTTTTCGGAACGCAAGCCAACGGCTTGGGAAGACCAAGTTCTCGGTGATCCGCATGAGGCCATGCGGGTCAAGATCATCGAAATGCTCGGCAGCGAAGGTCCTCAAACTGGTGACCAATTGGAAGAACGATTGCCATTCCCTCGAACGATGGTGGACAAGATACTTCACGAGTTAGAAACCCGAAACGTACTCTCAGTTGGATTCTATAAACAAACGGATGAAGCCGAATATATTTTGAAAATTGACGAGCACAGGTTGGTTGACAGTTCAGAAGATGTCGTGGAATACAGGTGGGTTCAAAACCTCGTTTTGGACAAAACATTCCAACAATATGAAGATGGATTTTCAGCTTTTGATTCCCATGTACTGTTCCAGAAACAACAAGAGTTGCTGTATCGAGTCACAGACTTCCGATTCAAAGATTGGCAAGACATGCAGCTTGATTCCGACGTGATCATGGGGCGGTTGTTGCACAATCGAATGGGATACACAACCAAAGACACCATCCCGATGCTTCTTGGTTTGAAACCCGAACCGTGGGTCGGTCCGATGGAGGAGGAATTGCTCAAGCGTATTCCAATCGGTGAAAACGTCACCCGTCAAGAAATCATGGCTGATTTCCCAAAGGGTGAGGAACACAGATCGCTTCAGCGCGACATCAAGTATGCCATGTCGAATCTCGAGCGTCAGATGCTTGTTGTCAAGCAATTTGAAGATGTCCCAGGACGCCGAAGGAGGCTGTCCTTATTCCATCGAGTGCACGATGTGTACGAACCTTTGGATTTCGAAAGTGCATTGGTTGATGTGATCAGGAGAATGGGGCCTGTAAAGGGCAACACCCTTCGGTTCTATGTCACACGTTCGTTTGAAGACCTCACAGTAGCGTTGATGAATTTGGAAAAGGATGGACGGATTGCCAAGGTCATGGCGCTGGTTCCAGACCCAGAAGCGTTCTATTGCATGCCAGAGGAAGTCGAATTGCTACAGCAACCTCGCCGAGAAGATCGCACAATGCGTATTTTGACTCAATCCGACCCATACGTTTCCCGGTTTATTTGGGAAGTTCGAAGCGTCCTCGACAGAGGTTGGTACCTGCCCGTGTTCAAGGGCATCGACCCAATCGGCAAGGTGCTGATGTTCAAGGTCAATGATTATCTTGTCATCAAGGACTTACATGTGCCCACAGCTTACATTGACGAGTTTTGTGAAGCTTTCCAACTCCTTCTAGATAACCACGCTGACCAATTGGTCGATGTCGCGGTTTTATCCAACTTCAACAGCGAACCAGTTTCAAGCCTTGGTGATGCGACTCGAGAAGCATTGGAACGCATCGGCTTCAAGATGACTGGCGAGCGAATGATTCGCGGAGGAGTGGTGGATCCTCAACCTAGAGAAATCGCCGAGCGAGCCTTGTTCCACCGGCATAACCTCCACCAAAAGACTCGGATGGAAAACGAAGTTCTTGCCCTCAAGGAAGTGACAGAAATCCGAGATGATTTCGCACTCCGTGGACGCTGTGAGCTGTACCGAGTGGACCTCAAAAGCATGGCAAGCGCCAATCGCTTGCATCAAGGCATCAACTTGAGAGGCCACCAAGTTTGGGCGACGTACGAGCACTTCCAGAATTTATTGGCCATTCGGGGTCAGCCATTCGAAGAAGAACTCTGGGATATTGTGGAGTTCTTCAGCAGCAATTCCGACCCTAATTTGTTCAAAGAACGCCATGCATTGACCCAATCCGAATTCAGAAAGCTGGTCCAACCGCTCATCAGATCAGGCCACATCGTTCAGGATTTCCGCGGTGGCTTCAGAACTGTGAAGGACAGGCCAGGCATCGATCCAGTCGAATTGCGCAGAGAGTACATACGAGCATTGGTTCAAGATTTCCCGGTCATTACGTTGAAGCAATTGCTAAGGCTAGCAGGCACACCGTTCAAGCCAGAAGAGATCAAAGCCGTGCTCACCTCGTTTGAAGACGACGGTACGCTTGTGAAAGGATTCCTCATCGATGAACTCGACCAAGTGTGTTGGGGTCGAAAGAACCTCCTTGAAGAGGCAAAGAACATCCCCCCAATCAGGGACTTCGTGCTTCCTCCAAGCGACCCAATTGCCCCATATTTTGCTGATATCATGAAGGAGCGATTTGGCTTTGGTTCAGCGTATTTGGTGTTCAAGAACGCAGAACCAATTGCCGCATTCAAGGCAAACACACGAAACAAAATCATCGATGTCAAGGACTATGAAGGTTCAGAAAAAGCATGGAGAATCGTCAAGGAATTTGCTTGGGAACACCAGATGCCTCTCCAAACAGAATTACGAATAGGCGGGAAACGCCTGAAGTGAATTCCCGCCTAAATTGTAAAAACAGTGCACCAATGTGTTGAAGAGTGTCCATACATTGGTGTGGGCATGCGAAAGAAGGCTCTGCTGCTTGTCAGCCTGTTTTTTGTCAGTGTGTTGGTCCCACTCGCTGGAACAGCAACCGCTCAAGAAGTAGAGGATGTTGTCATCCTCAACAGTGCTGTCAACCCGGCAAACAACCACACATACTACCTGTTGAGTGAGAGTTCATGGACCGTTGCAGCACAAGTAGCCCGCGGTTTGGATGGATTCCTAGTCACAATTGATGACGCTGAAGAAAATCAATGGGTGTTCGACACCTTTGCCTCGTGGGACAACCAATCCCGCCACCTATGGACAGGTCTTGCTGATGTTGACCAAGACGGCACCTACAATTGGCACAATGGTGCGCCCTTCTACTATCGGAATTGGGGCGCTGATCAACCATCAGAAACTGAATATGAGGGCTATGTCCACATCGCAGGAACCAATATGGGCAACATCATGCCGAGTACCTGGAACGATTTGGAAACCGACCCGCAGTACTTCCCTGTGTACGGCGTTGTTGAAGTCGGTCCCGGAGCAGATTACTCCTTGCGTTTCGCGGATGATGGTGATAGAATCGAAATTCCTCATGACGATCATCTCAACATCACGGAAAGCCTCGTGCTCTCTTCTTGGGTGTATCCATTTTCCAATGAAGGGATTCAATTCATCACCATGAAAGGCGATTATGGTTGGGGCATGTACCTTAATGATGGCGAACTTGCCTACGCATCTGAATACAGTCTTTCACAGCATCCGACTTCAAACCAGACCATCCCTGTCGAGACGTGGTCGCATGTGGAAATCGAAGTGATCGAGAACATCGGAGGTCACTTCAGAATCAATGGAGCTCCTGCAGGAACCATCTCAGCAGAGGACGCAACCATCCCTGCCGGTGATTTTGGCTCAAATGATTGCTTCACCTCCGGAGACGATTGTGATGAATTGTTCATTGCAAGCATGGGAGCGGGCTGTGAGTGTAATTACTTCCATGGCATGATGGATAACCTCTCCATTGGAACAAACCTATCATTCTTGGGCGATGAAGTGACATGGGTGTCAAATTGGACCTTCGCCGAGGGGGAAGGAATGGAAACATCTGACCTCAACGGCCAATCAGTCGGCGACATCTTTGGTGCTGATTGGGTGATGCCGGACGGGACCATTGTTGCTCAAGCAATCGAAATAGAGAACGGAGAACAAATCGAAGGCATCTCAGGCCAAGCGGGCGACAACCTCCTGTTCTTCGCTGAACTCGAACCAATGACAAAAGAACTCTTTTTCAATCTCTATCCAACTGAATTCAAGGATGAGGAAATCATAATTGACTTGTACTTCGGTCACAATCGGGTTCCAAGTTCTTGGGATCATGATGGCTCAATAGAAGCCATGTGGGGCTATGCATGGGAACAAATCAATTGGCCTGATGAAGGCACATGGTGGGTGTTAATCGTCCCCCAAACCGACATTGACGGATTTGAAATGGTCGTAGAATGGACGATAGCAGACCCTCCACCATCGGAAGATGAAATGACTCAGTTAATCAATGGGATTCCAGTCACAGGGCAAACCATCGATGCCGGGCGTCAAAGCGATTTTGAAGACCGAGTGTTGTACTATTACGTTGACGTGCAGCAAAACCTCAGCAGCCTCACAGTCAGCACCTATGGTGGCACAGGCAACATCGATGTTGGTCTTTCATGGGGAACAGTCCCCGATCCATTCGAATTTTGGTTCTTTGAAGAACCCATTTCTTCGGAATCAAATAATCCAAATCAAGGAAAAATAGTGTATGATTCTGGTCAAGGCAACGATCATGACGCCACCCTCTACGATGTAGAGCCTGGGCGCTACTATGTTACGGCTTACACCTATGGTAGGGCCTTAGATTACACCATAGTTGCAACCATGGCCTTTGCACCAGACAACACAGAACCAGAAGACGCAATTGAACTGTCACCCGGGATCGCCTATGGTCCTCTTACCGGATACGATGGTCTGGATCAATACTTCAAAATCGATGTACCAACAGGAACCGAGCGAATCGAAGTGGATCTCGACGAAGGCTACGGTGAAGCAACCATGTACATGCGATTAGAACAATTCCCAACGGCTGGAGAATTCGATGTCCAATCATCAAGCCCTGGAGCAGGTGATAAAATCGGATTCAATGATCCAACACCCGGGACATGGTACATCCTTCTCAGCACTGAAGATGTCTTTGCCAACATCATGATCACCGCATCGTTTGAAGACCGATACATTTGGACCTATGACGGGACACCCATTGAACTGTTCAATGGTGAAGAAATCAATGGCTTAGAGGCACCAGCAGAAGAAAACTTGCTGTTCTTTGTGGTGTTAGAAAACCCCGGGGTGTACCTCGAAATCAACACCTATGGCGGATCGGGCAGCTTGGAATTGGTTGGCGAAGGAACTGTCCTGATGTTCAACTTTGATGATTTCTTCCCTGAGGAGGACGGGGATGGGAAGACAAATGGTCGACAAGGACCCCCCGGATTTGGTGAGTTCGACAGTGAAAATGTCCAGGTGAGTTCGGAAGGTGAAGGCACGGAGCATACGCTGTACATCGAAATGCCGGCAAACGGTCGTTTTGACATCACGCTCTTTGCCGAGGAAGCAATCAATGATGTGAGCATCATCGCGATGTGGGAGGATTCTGAATTACCTCCTGTCGATGGACCAGACGAACCACCGATTGGTGAAGAGATCAGCGTCGATTGTGAACAAGAAGCAAAGGATGCCTTTGAAGAAGCAGACGCAGATGAGGATGGCGTGGTCAGTGAACGTGAATTCAGGATGGTGTCCGGTGAAGATGACGTGATGTTCTCGACTTTGGACCTCAATGCGGATGGAGAAATCGAATACCGAGAAGCCTTACAGTACACGTGCTCATGTTCGATGGAAATGACCATGCTCTCTTCACAACTATCGCCCCGAAGTGATGGACTCGACGTGAAGACATTCTCTGATCTGGAATTCAAAAATAAGTTTGATGTGAAAGCGATGGACACCGACAAAAATAACATGATCGGTGAGGAAGAAATGGAAATTGAAGCCATTGTCTGTACGACCACATTTGACGCCTTTGATGGCGATGGGGATGGCGTTGTTGATGAGGATGATGCATTCCCCGATGACCCTTCAGAATCACAGGACACTGATGGAGATGGTGTGGGTGATAATGCAGACTTAGCGCCAAGCGTTTCCAACGACTTGATTTACGGATCCATTGGATTGATAGGGGCTATTGTCACCTTTATTCTCGTCATTGCAGCGTTTGGATCATCGAGAGCCAGCAAATCCATGGATGAGGATTGGGACAACATAAAACAACAAGACATCGCCTCACAGATGCTTGGTTTAGAACCTGAACCACCAATGAATGCTTCTCAACCTTCACAGACCGAAGACCTCTATGGAGCCACCTCAGAACAGCAACCGTCATCAGACGTGATGTTTGCACCTCCTCAACAAACAGGAAGCGCAACCCCCTCTATGGAGGCATTTTCAGACTTGCTTGAACCAGCAACAACGAACGCAACCGCACCGTCCGCTCAATTGATGGGCATGCTTGACGCCACAGGGGCAGAAGTTCTGGAATACCCCGCAGGAAGCGCAACCATTTGGACCCGAGCATCACCAACTGATGAATGGAATCAACGCTGAAGTGGTTGCTTTTTGGGTTGAAGTAACCCAAACGGTTTGAGCAAACGCACGATGTGGCGATGTAATTCTGGCAAGAGATCAAACATAATCAGTGCCATGATGAACATTGCAAAGAGGGAAACAAAACGAGCGATGTAACTGTGACCAAATTCAAACACTGACATGCCCCAAAGGGACCAATCAACGTAGGTTGTATGCAACCAAATCAAACCAGCGTTTCTGAACAGATTGAGAACGTGAATCAATGGGACGGTAAGCAGCAGCACTCGGCAACGTCGCTTCCAGTCGATGTCAAGCACTGCGATAGCGCCAATGAAAATCACCATCGATTGCAAAGCGGTGCAAGCCAAGATGAAGTTGATGCCAATAGCACTTCCATCGATCAACAGCAATTCTGTTTGAAACATGTATTCTTCAGTCGAGGAACCCATGAACCATCGGTTCCCATCGAATTCCTCCCATGTCACCTGGCCCTGAGCGGTGTTGACCCAGGTTTCACCCATAACGACATGATCGCCGCCAGAAACTCGTAAGAACAACGCAGCTTGCCCTGCAACAAACCAAATTGCGATGACACTCAGCCAAGGGACATGTGCAATGAGCAAGTATGGGCCTCCAGCATAAGCCACTGCTCCTCGAGCCCAAACGAGTGATGAACGTGTGCGTTCGTCATCTGCCTTGTGCTCCCAGAGTGCCATGCCACCAGCCATCGGGAGTGCCATGACTGAAAACAGCGTCAAAATCAAATCGTCATGAGCGTAATAGAGACTGGCATCGTTGAAGAAAAATAAACCAACGAAAACCCATCCGATTTGGGCCAACCACACCGACGAGGAATTCCTTCGGTGCCAAGAGATAGCAAGGGAAAGAAGGCCAATTGCGCCAATGATGGAGATGACTTCATTCGACACCAGCATGGTGGAGACCATGAGGCGGTGGCATTTCAACCAAACCCCAACCAAAGCAAAACGCCTTCAAATGAGTCGGTTAGGAGCGACCATGCGGGGTGTCATTGTCCAATTTACCCCAGCACCGCTTCCAGATGGTTCGCCCGAGCATGGTGGGATTGCATTCATTGACCGCGATGGGGTGCTCAACATTGGTAGTCCCGATTACATCAACACACCAGAGGAATTGGTGCTCTTGGATGGAGCAGCGGAAGGAATTGGCCAGTTGCGTAGAGCAGGATACCTCATCTGTATCGTGACCAATCAATCCCCTATTTCCCGGGGGTTGTGGGGCGTGGAACGCATTCATGAGATTCACTATGCCATGCGAGAGATGATGATGAACATCGACCCAGATGCTCACTTCGATGCAGTTTTGGTTTGCCCCCATCGACACCGTGATCGCTGTCAGTGCAGGAAACCTATGCCCGGTATGCTTCGGTTAGGTGAACATCTCTTACGGCACGAGGCTCCGCTGGACAAAGAACTGGTGATGGAAATTCCACCCGGGGCTGAAGTCAACTGGTGGAAGGAGAAAAGGAAACCCAGTCATCCATTCGATGCTATGGTTGGTGATCGAAACAGCGACATGGGAGCCGGATGGGCACAGGGAGTGCGTTGCTTCAAAGTCAATTGGAACATCGGTCTAAAAGGGGTCGTCGAGCGTTTGATCGATGCAGATGACCTTGGTGATTCATTCGATCCTTTGAGGTGATACGATGGGATGGCTAGGTCTTGATGACACCGACACCGTGGACGAAGGGTGCACGACATTCAGCCTCCATGCACTGATTGAGGCTTTACCCAATGATGTGAAGGTTGGAACGTTGAGGTTGGTTCGACTTTGGCCATACGCACAACAACGCACGAGAGGAAACGCAGCAGTGGCCGTCGAACTTTCGCCAAGCAATGAGGCTGAATTTCTTCTCTTTCTGGATCGATATTGGCGGGAACACCTGCAACCGTTGAAGGGAAATATTTCCCCTGTGGAAGACGGAAATCGGGCACAATCGGCAACAGATCCTGGTATGGTTTGGTTCAGTAATCGAACAAAGAATTCAACGTTTTACTTCGATGCCGTTCGAAACCATATTTCACTTGGTGCCATTCCTGAGGCAACCAAAAGTTGGGGGGGTATGGGACGAATCGGAGCGACGGCTGCAGTGTTGTGGCCGCAGGATAAGATGACGTGGGAGGCAGTTTGTTGGAGGAAGAAGGAACGATGGTCGACCTCCGAGCGTTCAGTTTGCGATGAAGCGCTAGCAAAAGCAGATCATTTGCCGGGGACCTTCCTCACTCGAGACCCACGCACAGAACGAAGCCTTATCTCTCCGCGTGGTACATGCCCCGTTCTGTTTGGTGTTCGCAGCCGAACAAAAGATACGGCAAAAGAAGCAGCGAGGCTCTTGACATCAGCAGAAGCCACTGAACCGTCAATTGCATGGCGAGTGTTTTGTACGAACCAAGCGACTGATGATCATCTTGACCATGCACTCCACGCCAAAGTTCAATCAATCGAAGTGCTGAGTCGTGGCACAACAGTCATTCAGACCAACGCAGGGAAATGGCTTGCCTTTGCTGAATCGGGAGATGTCAAACATCTAGCACAATCGCTTTGCCCGGGCGATGAAATCGAGGGAATGGGGCTCAATCCCGAGCAAGGCGTACTCCATCTCGAACGGTTGCGTCTTCATACGCCAGCACCAACGAAGGAACGACCGATGTGCATTGCTTGCAATCGGCGCATGAAATCAATGGGTAAGGGACAAGGAGTCCGTTGTCCAACCTGTAAAAACCGACAAAATGAGGCCTGGATTGAGGGTAAGACAAGGATGTCGAGTCCCTGGACTCAACCACCAATGGATGCTCGGCGACATCTAGCGAAACCATTGGATTGGAATAAAGAACCCAACAAGAGCCGCAATGGCTAAACATAAACAAGGGATACGAGGCTCATGGTGGAAGAACAGACAACCAAGACCATCGCTTATGTTGCCCTAGGCCTGATGTTTTTGGCAATGGCTTGGTTTATCGCTCGAAAGGCGGGTGAAAACCGCGATAAAATGCTCGAAGCAGCTGCACCAAAGGTCGCTGGAGATGACGAACTTGAAGGCGGAGCGAAAAACCCTGAACAATTTGACGAACCAGATGATGATGCCCTCGATGAGATGGCAGAATTACTTGGTGAAGATGAAACCAACGACGATTAATCAAGTTGGAATCCATCATCCGTAAGGCGACATTCGTAATGCTTGTCGCCACAAGTGATCGAACGAACTGGACCATCATTTGGCCGTTCGAGGGTCCAGATTTGGAAGCCGCCTTCGATCATCGCTGCTTCTGAACGAACATTCAGGTTTTTTTGGTTGTTTCCAGCGTCAATGCCGCCTTTGCTGATCAGAAGAAGCGTGATGGCTGAATCAAGTGAATGACCCAAAGTGCTGGCATCCTTCACTCGTCCCTTTGGGATTCGACCGCTTTGGTCGCACCAATCGTCCAATACGATTAACGAAACGCTTGGTAAAGCTGTCGATGTCTCAACCAGTACATCCACCGCCTGTGTTAGGGAGCCAACTAAATTCATGGCGTGAAACCTTGATGAGTCCGCTAAACTCAGGTGTTCAAACAATTGACCAAAACGCACCCCATCCGGCATTTCTGGGGCGGCCCAAAGCACACGACCTCCTTGCTCAATTGCATCTGCAGCCATGTGCAAACCCAACGTTGTACCACCAGTGCTGCCTTCAACGGCGAGATGAATTCGACCTCCGTCATGTGGAAAGGACATGCGAGTCATGAAATGCCGTTATGTCCACCGTGCAATATACTTCCGATGAGTGAGGGAAGAGCAACCTTCATGCCCTACCGGCCTTACCGGAGTTCATGGGCGACGAACTCGTTGTGCGAGAAGGAGAACGAATTCCACGCCGTCCGCTTCCAGAATTCGAGGAAGCCACATCCTTTGGCCATGCCATTTCAAGGGACGGTTTCTTTGGGACGGCAGTGGCCGACAAGAACCAATATGGCCCGCTGGCCATGATGATTCTTCTTCTCATCGTCGCAGGCGTAACCGGCCTCATCATCAAGCTCATCGCCTCTGCGTGAACGGTGAAGAAAAAGCGGTGAACAAACCCGTTTTCATTCACGCCTTTGTACGGTAAACATCAAACCCTTGATGTCATTTCCCGACTCTAATGGATGAAGGTTCAGTCAATGTTGAGAGCCGTACATCCTCTCAAGATAAGCGCTGGACCATCATGGCCGCACTTCTTGGTACGAACACTGCTTTCATGCTGTTCCAAGGCATCGAACAAGAGCGCACTTACTCATGGATTCGGGAAATTGCGCTGACCATCATCGCCGCAGCGATTCCCTTCCAAGGGATTTACTTCTTGATTTACACCTTCATTCTTGAACATGAAGGTAAGTTAAGCGAGGCTCACATGAACCGCCTCCAAACCGCTTCAGCAGTGTGCCAATTGATCGCCTATGCATCGCTTCTCGGCGTTGTCATGATGTGGTACAACATATCTGATTATGTGGGTGTGTTTTTCGTTCTCTCGACCATAGCAGCCGTGATCCTGATTCGCATGGTGATGCGGCCGATGGCAGAAGATGCAGCCCTCAACTCCACATCTTGAGACGATAAAATCTGCCAGATTTGGCATGGATGGTTGACGGTAAGGTTGATGAATCGAGGCGTAAGCCTTCAACCATGTCCTTCTGCCCACTCGACTACCGGTATGGCTGCCAAGAATTCAAACACATTTGGTCCGAAGTGGGTCGCCATGAACGACAACTCGAAGTCGAACGAGCCTTGATTTGGGCGCACATGCAACTCGGTCGAGTTTCAAAAGCCGACTACGACATTGTCGCATCGATTGCAAACCCAACCTCAGTCACCAAAGAACGGGTTTCAGAAATTGAAGCAGAGACCCGTCACGACATCATGGCGTTGACAAAAGCGATGGCGGAAGCGGCTGGTGAAGCTGGTTGGTGCATCCATCTTGGTGCCACCTCGAATGATATTGTGGACACAGCCGTGGCCCTCCAACTGCGCGACAGCATCGTGATGCTTCGAGAACAATTGTGCCTTCTCATCGGCGTATGTGCTGATGTCGCAGAGCGGGAACGCGACACCGTCATGCTCGGTCGAACCCACGGTCAAGCAGCCGTGCCAATCACGTTTGGCTTGAAAGCCGCAGTTTGGCTTGATGAGTTGCGAAGACAACTTGTTCGACTCGACGAAGCGACACCACGAATTGCCGTCGGGAAATTCCTCGGCGCTGTGGGCACAGGGGCTGCCCAAGGTGAGAACGCACGTGAACTCCAACGCCTTATCCTCACCCACCTCGGCCTCGGCGTTCCTCTCGCCACGACACAGGTTGTTGGTCGAGACCGTTACATCGAATACGTTTCTTGGCTTGCCAACATCGCAGCAACATGCGAGAAAATACTTCAAGAGGTACGAAATCTCCAACGGTCCGAAATCCAAGAAGCGGGAGAAGGCTTCGATATCGAAAAGCAAGTTGGATCCTCAACAATGGCCCACAAGAAGAACCCAATCAAGTCTGAAAACGCCTCAGGCCTCGCACGAATCGTTCGCTCAATGATCATCCCAACCTACGAGAACGCACTTTTGTGGCACGAGCGCGACTTAGCCAATTCAAGCAGTGAACGGTTCACTCTTTCCCACGGTTCTGCCTTGTGTGAAGATGTGATTGCCAAAACGCGAGACGTCTTGACCAACATGTGGGTCGATGCTGAGCGATGCCTCGAGAACATCAAATCACAACGAGGGCTCGTTATGGCTGAAAAAGTCATGATCGATCTTGTTGAGCATGGGATTCCCAGAGATGAGGCACACGAAATTCTTCGTGAGGCCTCCTTCGCTGCTGTTGCCAATAAGGAAGAACTGATCGATGTCTGCAGCAGAACGCCGGCCATCGCTGCAGCCTTCAGTGCCGAAGAACTCGAAGCCATGTTTGACCCCGCAAATCACATTGGTGTTTCAGGCGAATTGGTTGATGAATGCGTGGCTCTGGCTCGTGCTGCAATCCAATGAAGATTACACGCTCACGGTTGTGACGTCGTCGAACTCAAACGTTCCGCGTGTTCCGTCCCATTGGACGGTTCCTTGTACCTGCAGTCGACCTCCTAAATGAGGACCTGCGACCACGAGCGTTTCGTATTCACCGCCTTCGCCATCCACATTGAAGCGGAAGGCTTTGGAGCGTTGTTCCAAGAGGTCAAGCGACTTTGTTGTGAGTACACTTCCAATCCATGATTCATCAAGACCTTCACAGCTCACGGAGGTGATCATGATTTCAAAGCCATGCTCAACAAGGCCTCGCATGTGTTGAAGGCTGTCTTGGTGCCACAAGGGTGTCCAACTGCGAATTCCCAGCCGTTCCGCCATTCGCTCTAAGCGGGATTTCTGATAATCAGAACGCAGCGCTCCGCTGACGATTCCATCGATGTCAAGGGATGAAAGTGCATCTTGTAGATCGTCAATTTCTTCTTCCTGCACACCCGGAGTCGCCACATTCATCCATGGAATTCCAGCCACTTTGGCTTGGTGTTCCACAAGGTGAGTGCCAGGAATCTGGAACATCCATGAGTCTCCACCAGTGATGTTTACCGTGACCAAGGCCACAACATCCCAGCCTTTGCATTGGGCCCACCACCATGCGGCAGCAGAATCTTTGCCACCCGAAGATAAGACTGCAACTCGCACGATTCTCGGACGTGGCTCTTTCACATGAGGTTAGGGGTGAGAATCCGTGTGAGGGTTCATAATGGGTGGCGGTATCTTGCAGTCGTTAGCGACCTTTTCAACGAGGTGTCGGTTCAACTGAAAGAACCCTCATCCTCATAAAGCGTCGATTCAACGGAAAAGATGAGGGAATTAAAATGCAACCAAGCGGAAGAGGATACGACCACGGCATCACCACCTTTAGCCCAGACGGACGATTGTTCCAAGTTGAATACGCACGTGAGTCCGTGAAGCGGGGAACAACCACCGCAGGACTCAAGTTCCGTGACGGTGTTGTTCTTGTCTGTGACAAGCGCATTGTGAGCAGGTTAATCATCCCTGAATCCATCGAAAAGATGTTCAAAATTGACAACCACATTGGCATCGCCACCTCTGGCCTCGTCGCAGATGCTCGCCAACTTGTGGCACGAGCACGTGTTGAATCACAAGTGAACCGAATCACATACGCAGACACCGTTCCTGTCGATGTGCTGGTCAAGAAAATCTGTGACTTCAAACAATCCTTCACTCAATATGGAGGTTCTCGCCCGTTCGGAACCGCATTGTTGATTGGTGGAGTCGACGACAATGGCATTCATCTCTACGAAACGGACCCAAGTGGTGCATACCAATCCTACCATGCAGGTGCAATCGGCAGCGGCCGCAACACCGTGATTGAGCACTTTGAATCCAACTGGAAAGAAGGCCTCACACTCAACGCAGCAATGAAACTCGGTCTCGAAGCACTCCGATCCGCAAACGACACTGAACTCAACCGTGAAGCTGTTGAAGTCACCGTCATCGACAAAGAAGGGTACAGAGTGCTCGACCGTGGCGAAGTGAACAAGCAAATTGACCGGCTCAAGCCGCTTGATGACTGAAATTGAACCATCAGCATGAAAGGCTGGCTCAGCCTCTCTTGATTCGAGGAAGTCCTATGGTGAGTCTCGACAACGCCGTTCTTGCACGAATGGAAAAAGGTGGAAAACGCTACGAAGTTCTTCTCAACCCCGATTTGGTTGATGCCTTCAAGAGTGACCCAGAGTCTGTTGATCTCAATGCCTTCATGGCCATGGACGAAGTGTTTCATGATGCACGAGGTGGCGAACGCCCAACTGCAGAAGCCATCGAAAACACCTTTGGCACCCAAGATATTCGTACCATAGCGAGAACAATCCTGACCAAAGGAAGCATCCAATTGACAACAGCACAACGAAAGGCAATGGTTGAGCGGATGCGGCAACAGATTGTCCACCAAATCCACGTTCAGGCTGTCGATCCAAAAACGAAAAGCCCCCATCCGAAAACTCGAATTGAACTCGCCCTCGATGAATCACGCTATTCGGTCGACCCGTTCAAGCGGCTTGAGGATCAAGTCAAGGAGGCAATCGATAAACTGAAGCCAATGATTCCGCTTTCATTTGAGTCGGTAAAGCTAGCCTTCAAGGTTCCAGGCTCTGCTTACGGTTCCGTTTCTAGAATCCTTCGACCCTATCAGCAAAAAGAGCAGTGGTTAGAAAATGGCTCATGGGCTGCTGTCATTGAATGTCCTGCAGGAATGAAGCCTGACCTCATTGACCAAATCATGAGGCAATCTTCGGATACAGAGGTCAAAGAACTCTGAATTGAATCATAACAACACCCATCAACCGAGAGTCTGCTTGAGGGTCGGCTTTATCATGGGATGGTCGGTGGCGAAGAATGGAGAGAAAGAAATGTCCAACGGTCAAAACGGCGCCGAGCTGCGCCTCGTGACCCCAGGAATGGCCATCGGGCCAGTCGCTGGGAAGCGCGTAGGAAGCGGTGCAATCGCACAAAACGATACCATCATTGCCACCCGACTTGGGTGGACAAAAGAATTCAACAACACTGTGTCGGTCGACCCGATCAACAGTGCTTACATGCCCCGTTCTGGCGACCTTATCGTCGCTGTCGTGGCCGAAGTCCGAAACAACCTCTGGTTCATGAACATCAACGGACCGTTCCAAGGACTTCTCCCAATGTCCCTCGCCCCTTGGAAGGTCGAGTTTGGGGCAGCCCGACAACACATGGGCATTGGCGACGTCGTCTTGGCACGAGTTCAAGAAGTCGATGAATGCCACAACGTGGTCCTCACCATGAAAGGTGTTGGATTGCGACGCCTTAACCAAGGAACCGTTGTCAACGTCCCAATCAATCACATCGACCGCTTGCGAGGCGAAGGCAACGCAACCGTTCAACGCCTACGGGATGCTTCTGACAGCAGAATCATCATCGGAGAAAACGGACGTGTTTGGATCGATGGCGATGCTGAAGGCACCGCATGGGCCCGCCAAGCGGTGGCTCTTACACAGGCCTCTGGCCACAAAACAACATTCGAAGCAGAACTGTCTGCTCTTGAACAAAATGCTCCAAAAAAAGGTGATGCTTGATGGGTGGATATGGTGATGTACAACTGCTACGAGACGACGGGCTACGGCTCGACGGAAGAAAAATTGACGAAATGCGACCAGTCGCAATCGAAGCAGGTGTCCTACCCGCTGCAGATGGCTCGGCTATGGTGACCCATGGATTGAACGTGGCCGTTGCTGCAGTCTATGGCCCAATGGAAGCACACCCTCGAAAGATTCAGCGCCAAGACCGCGCAGTCATTGATGTTCGATACAACATGGCTCCGTTCTCGACCAGCGACCGAATCCGCCCAGGATACAACCGACGCTCTCGTGAAATCTCCAAGGTCACCGCAGAAGCACTCGAATCTGTTGTCCTTGTGGAGCGATACCCACGATCGAAAATTCGTGTTGAAATTGAAATCCTCGCTGCTGAAGCAGGCACACGTTGCGTGGGCATTACCGCCGCCGCCGTTGCTCTTGCCGACGCTGGTATCCCAATGCGTGACCTCATCGTAGGTGTGGCATCCGGAAAGGTCGAAGACACTGTTGTGCTCGACCTTGACAAAGCAGAAGACAACTACGGTCAAGCCGACTTGCCGGTTGGAATCCTTCCAAACACCGGTGAAATCGCATTCCTGCAAATGGATGGAGACCTCTCACCAGATGAATTCAACCTTGCTATGGAATACAATTTCAAGGCCGCAGCCGAGATTCACGAAATCATGGTTGATGCGCTTAAGCGCCGATACGAAGGAGGTGAAAACTGATGGTCGAACTCGTTCCAACATTGCTTCGCCAAGAACTCGCTCGCCTTGCAGAAGATGACCTTCGCCTCGACGGTCGTGGACGCTGGGAAGGACGCGAAGTCACCCTCGAAACGGACTGCCTCTACAACGCAGAAGGATCTGCAAAGGTCGTCATGGGCGACACCATCGTCTACGCTGGTGTCAAATTCGAACTACGAACCCCGTGGCCAGACCGCCCAGCACAAGGATCCCTCATGTGTGGAGCTGAACTACGGCCTGTGGCTCACCGAAAGTATGAGCCAGGACCACCATCACCTCAATCCATCGAACTCGGCCGTGTTGTCGACCGTGGCATCCGTGAATCGGGCTGCATCGATATGGAAAGCCTATGCATTGTTCCCGGCGAAAAGGTCTGGGGCGTTATGATTGACATCCACGTTCTTTCAGACGGTGGAAACATCTTCGATGCATGTGGACTTGCAGCCATCGCTGCACTCCGCACTGCAGTGGTCCCAGCAAAGCGTTTCGACGTTGGCGAAGACTACACACTAAAGGTCAATGGTACACCAATTATGTCCTCCTTCACTCGCGTTGGTGGACGCTACATCTACGATCCATCTGAAGAGGAAGAATTGGGTGGCGATGAGCGCATCCACATCACTCTAGGTGACGAAGGCCACCTCCATTCCTTGCAAAAGGGATTAAGAGGGGTATTCACGCCCGCAGAATTTGCCGAGATCTTCGAAGTGGCGCATCTACGATGCACCGAACTGCGAAAACTCGTTGCAAACCAGGAGGGGAACTGATTGGCAAAGCGAACACAGAAAGCAGGCGCAACAGCACGATTTGGAGCACGATATGGTGTTTCCGTTCGACGCAACGCAGGATCAGCATTGGCAAAGAAAAATGCCAAGTACACATGCCCAGTTTGTCAATACCGCAAGGTGACACGCAAGTCAGTCGGCATTTGGGCCTGCGGCAAGTGTGGGCACACATTCGCTGGTGGCGCTTGGGAACCATTCACCCGTGCCTCTGACGCAAACAACAGAATTCTACGACGCTCCATTGAGGGCGCAACAACCGCAGACATGGCGTACATTGCCCAACAAGCAGCAATGGATTACGAGCGTGCAATGGCGGCTGGCGAAATCTCTGAAGAAGAGTGATTCTGCACTTGAGCGGTGATCACCGTGACGACGACCTGGCGCCTCACTCTTGAAGTGAAGTCAAGCAGTGACTCAAACACCAAAGCACTAGCGAACGCCTTAGCCACTGATGAGCGTGTTCACTGGCACACCGAATCCACTTCTTTTTCATTCTCGTTGAATGAATCCAAAGCAAAGGATTTGCGAGCTATGTGGAACACTCGGGTGCGAGGCCTCATCGCCGTCGATTCATTGCTTGGCGTTTTGGGCAACCCCTCACAAGGCGAGGATTCATCTAAGGCCAACGATTGAGGTGAAACTATGGACAGCATGGAACAACTCCAAGCCGTGGTCGGCGAAGTACAAGCAGCGCGTCAACAAGTCGCTAATCTTAGAGCCCAAGTGGTTGAACTCGAGACCACTGTTGACTCGGTTCGCAATCAACCAGACCATCTTGCCCTCCACCAGCAAATGGGCGGTGTCTTGGTTGAAGTCTCGGATCGGAAGGCCCTTTTGGAAGAACTTCAGCAAACTCTTGCTACCCTGAACGAACATTTGACCCGATTTACAGAAAGGGAAGCACAATTAATGGCAACTTATGAGCAGTTGCAAGCTGTTCTGAAAGGATCTGAGTGAACATGTCCACAGTGGATTCCAATGATCTTCACGCCTTTCACGAGTGGCTGAGCGCTGCATGTGAACGTGGCCCTGTACCCGTGTTAACAGGAAAGAATGGAGACATGGATACGGTGGGATCTGCCATCGCCCTTGCGTCGTCGCAACCTAACTTGATGGCATGTGGCGTCCACTTGGGCAGAACTGCAAAAAGGGTCGTGGAACAACTCCATGCTCCGTTCCGAAAGATTGCATCAGAGCACACATCATGGCCTGCTGCGATTGGTGGCCTCATCATCGTTGATGCTGCCGCCCCTGGACAGGTTGGAGTTGAACTGCCCGCGGGAGTCCCAGTGTGCATCATCGACCACCACGCCACCTCAGATTGGGTTCTTGGCCAACACGACATGAGTCTTCGTTGGAATGTGAGGGCAACCACCCAAATTATTGACAAGTATTTGCTCGAATTTTCACCACAATCTCGTTCCGATGTCGTGAGGAAAATGCTTCTGGCAGGATTGATCACCGACACCGGACGTTTTCGCCACGCCGACCAAGGCGCTTTTGAATC